>CAZJBA010000009.1:0-32797 GCA_964544065.1 uncultured Anaerolineales bacterium
GGGACTTTCAGGATATTTATCAGCAGGCTATCGATCAGGGAGCGGAAGAAATCGTCATCCTGACGGTCAGCAGCGAGATGAGCGGCACCTACGAGTTGGCCAAGCAGATCGGCGACCAGATGGAGGTTCCCGTTCACGTGATTGATTCCAAAGGCCCGACGATGAGTCTCGGTTGGCAGGTGCTGGCCGCGGCCCGGGCCCGAGAGCGCGGTGCCGATGCAGAAGAGATGATTGCTGCAGCCGACCAGGTGCGCGAGAGCCTGGATCAAATCGTGTTACTGGATTCGTTGAAGTTCCTACAGCGTGGCGGACGCATCGGCAACGCCACCCGCCTGATCGGCAGCGTGTTAAGGATCAAACCGCTGGTGGAGATCAACCATCAAGAGGGGGTCGTCGAAGAAGCCGGGCAGGCGCGCACCCGCAAGCGGGCTATCGAGCAATTGATCAGCCGCTTTTTCGAGCAAATCGGCACCATCGAGAAGTTGCACATCGCCGTGCTGCACGGAGACGCCCTGGAAGAAGCCAAAACGGTCGCCGACCGCATCCGGGAGGAGTACAACCCGGTCGAGTTGCTGATCAACATCACCGGGCCAGTCTTGGGGGTCAATACCGGCCCTGGTGCGCTGGCGTTGTGTGGGTACAGCGAACAAGCTTAGATCAAAATTCTCTACCGTACATCCATGAAAATGGAACGCGAATTAGGCGGATTCAACCGATTTTCGCGGATAAAACCAGAAAAAATCTGTGAAAATCTGCTTGATTCGCGTCATTCGCAGCCTATTGTTGAAGACGATTTCGTTTAAAGCAAACAGGAACGGCGTTGCTCTGAGCAACGCCGTTCCTAACACATCAATTTATGGTAGCGGTCACAAGTTGATCGTCAATTTTTATCCCCCACTGACAGCTTTGCCAAACCCCTCCGCAGCGGCCTAAAAAAGAAACTTTCTTACTTGTTGTCTATTTGTAGATCTCACGCCGATGGCCGACAGCATAAACGATAAGCATCTTCTTCTCATGGTCAAGACCATACACAACCCGATAATCCCCAACTCTCAGCTTATATGTTCCCGTCCACTTGCCGCTCAAAGGTTGATGCGGTAACTGATGAGCATGTTCCAATAACCACTGGACTTTGTCTAAGACACGCTGACGAATGGGCTTGTCCAACCTATTAAAGTCGCCCTCAACCTGGGGGACAAAAACAAGCCGGTACATATCTCTCATCCCTCACCAAGACGCTCAGTGAGCTCTTCTAAGGAAAGCAGCTCGCTGCCCTCTTCTGCGTACGCCAACGAACTGCGCAAGCGCTGCTCAAATTCCGGCTGCAAATCCAGACCTTCGTCCGGGTCTCTAAGCAGATCCGAGAGCTTTCTCTCAAAGACATCTTCAATAATCTGAGTGAGTTCATCTACAGTTAAATCAGTAACCTTTGTACTCATTGTTTCCACCTCCAAATCCTTGATCTATTAATATTATACCTCCCCTGGGTATGTTTTGCGGATTATTGAATGAGATCGAGCGCTAACCTTTCGTTCATCCCCCACTGACGGCCTCCCCAAACCCCTCCGCAGCGGCCTTGATGAAATCGCCACCTGACCCCAGTACCCCATCTAGAAAAACACTCGTCTCTATGTTATAGTCTAGCCATAGACTTTTCGCTTGCAGGCAGGAGAACGAGTGATGAATGAGACCCCTCGCGACCCAAAAGCTTCTCGAATTCAGGCCAAATTGATCGCCAAGGGCATCTTTCGCCAATTCGTCTGGCAAGGTAGAATCCTGCCGGCCTTCTGGACGATCACGGGTGTGATCTCGCTGGCCGTCAACGTGATCCTGATCGTCGCGCTGATCTCCATCGGCCAGCAGCTTTTCACGCTCAAGGAGCTGATCTCCGAGCAATTGATCACTGGGCTGCACGAAAACTTTCAACTGATGGATCAGGCCAACATCGAGCAGACCATCGTCGTCGATGACAGCATCCCGGTTCAATTCGATCTGCCCGTCTCAACGGAAACCTGGGTGACTTTGACGGAACCAACCCCGATCCGAGGCGCGCAGGTCTCGATCCAAACAAACGTGCTGACAATCGACGCCCCCGCCGACATCGTCCTCCCCCAAGGGACGCGGCTGCCCATCGCCCTGGACATCACCGTGCCCGTCGATGAAACCGTGCCTGTCCTGCTCAATGTGCCCGTCAATATCCCCCTCAGCGAGACGGACTTGCACACGCCGTTTGTAGGCTTGCAAGGCGTGGTCGAGCCGTACGACACGCTGCTAATGAGCATGGACGATTCTTGGCAGGATACCCCGCTGTGCCAGGGGAAACTGGAATTCTTCTGCAACTGGTTCCTGATCCCCTAATCTGAATTTTGACCTGCTGACCCTATCATCAGGAAACCAGGAAACATTCAAGGATTCCTGGTTTCCTCATAAAACAACACCACGAAAGAATACGCAACTTATCCTACCCGAGGTATTGATGAAACAACCGGTTACAACAGAGACACTCTCCAACGGCTTGCACGTGATGATCAAGGAGATTCACACCGCCCCGATCATCAGCCATTGGATCTGGTATCGAGTCGGTTCACGCGATGAAATCCCCGGCAAAACGGGGATTTCGCATTGGGTTGAACATATGCAGTTCAAAGGAACGCCGCAATTCCCGGCCTCTGTGCTGGATAAAGCTATCTCACGAGAAGGCGGCTTTTGGAACGCGCTCACCTACGTGGACTGGACGACCTATTTCGAGACGATGCCCGCCGCCAAAATCGACCTGGCCCTGCGCCTGGAAGCCGACCGGATGGTCAACAGCAGCTTCAATCCCGAGGAGGTCGCCTCCGAGCGCACCGTGATCATCTCGGAGCGGCAGGGCAAAGAGAACGAGCCGATGTTCCAACTCAACGAGGCGATGCGGGCGGCGGCCTTCCGCGTCCATCCCTACCATCATGAAGTCATCGGCGACATGGCCGACCTCGAGACGATGGAGCGCGAAGACCTCTACCGGCACTATCGCAATTACTACCGCCCCAACAACGCCGTGCTGACCGTGGCGGGAGATTTCGAAACCGACAGGATGCTGGAACGGATTCGGGAATTGTACGCGCCGCTTCCGGAGGGAGAGCAGCCTCCCCGCCAGAGCAGGCCGGAGCCGCCTCAACGCGGCGAACACCGCCTGGTCATCGAGGGGACGGATGACACCACCTACGTGCAGGCCATTTACCATGCGCCCTCGGCCAGCGAAGATGATTTCTTCCCCCTGATGGTCTTGGACAGCCTGCTCAGCGGCCCGGCCAGCCTGAACATGTTTGGAGGCGGGATCTCCAACAAGACATCCCGGCTGTACCGCCGCCTGGTCGAAGGGGATGTAGCCGCTTCGATACATGGAAGCCTGCCGGTGACGATCGACCCGTACCTGTACCGGGTGACGATCACCGTCCGGTCCGACCACAGCCCGGAAGAGGCGATCACCGCGCTGGACGAAGAAATCCGGCGACTGCAAGACGAACCGCCCTCCACGGAGGCGATCCAACGGGCGGCCAAGCAGGCTCGCGCCCTGTTTGCCTACGGCAGCGAGAGCATCACCAATCAAGCCTTCTGGATGGGCTTCTCGGAGATGTTTGCCACGCACGAGTGGTTCAACACCTACCTGGATCGCCTTCAGGCTGTCACGCCCGAGGATGTCCAGCGCATCGCCCAAACCTATCTGGTACCGCGCAACCGCGTCCTGGGCACCTACCTCCCCGCCAAGAACAACGAGGTGAGCGCATGACCAAACAATCCCGCTTCTCCGCCAGCCACGCCGTCTCATCGCTGCCGGGCCCGGATGACATCAGCCGGGTGGCGCTTGACAACGGCATCACTGTGTTGACCCGCTCGAACTTCAACAGCCCATCCGTCTCCGTGCGGGGATACATTCCTGTCGGCAGCCTTTTCGATCCTGTGGAGAAATTAGGCCTGGCCGATTTCACCGCCACGGCCCTGACACGGGGCACCCAAAAGCGCGACTTCCAGGCCTTTCACAACGCCCTGGAGACGGTCGGCGCTAACCTGGGATTCAACGGCGGCGTGCACACGACCGCTTTCGGGGGCAAATCACTGGTCGAAGATCTATCGTTGTTGCTAGATTTGCTCAGCGAATCTCTGCGCCAACCGGCCTTTCCCGACCGCTACGTCGAGCGGCTGCGCTCGCAATACCTGACCAGCCTGACCTTGCGCGATCAGAACACGGGCGAAATGGCCTCCCTGGCTTTCGACCAGATTGTCTATCAGGGCCATCCCTACAGCCAACCGGAAGAGGGCTATCCCCAGACGATCCGCTCGATCGGCAAGGAAGATTTGAGCGCCTTCCACCGGCAACATTACGGGCCCGACGGCATGATCATCGCGGTGGTCGGCGCCGTATCGGCGGAACAGGCGGTCGAACATGTCCGGAAAACGCTCGGAGATTGGCACAACCCCCAACAACCGGAGTCTCCGGCCCTGCCTCCCGTGACGCCCCTCCAGGAGGAGGTCGTCCAAAGGGTGACGCTTCCCGGCAAGATTCAATCCGACGTCGTCATCGGCACGGCCGGGCCGCCGCGCAGTTCGGAGCACTTTTACGCCGCCGCGCTGGGCAACAGCGTCCTGGGACAATTTGGAATGATGGGACGGATTGGTGACGCGGTCCGGGAAAAGGCCGGGCTGGCTTATTATTCCTACAGCCAGGTCAGCGGCGGAATCGGCCCCGGGCCCTGGGCGGTGATGGCGGGCGTCAACCCGGCCAACGTGGACAAAGCGATCGAACTGATCCGCGCCGAAATCGAACGTTTTGTCACCGAGCCGGTCAGCGAAGAAGAACTGGACGACAGCAAGGCCAACTTCATCGGGCGGCTGCCCCTGGCGATGGAATCCAACAGCGGCGTGGCCAGCGCTCTGCTCAACCTGGAGCGCTACGATCTCGGCATGGATTTCTATCTGCGTTACGCCGAGATGATCAAGGCGGTCACGCCTGCGGACGTTCTGGAGACCGCTGGACGCTACCTGCACTCCGACCGATTAGCGATTGCCATCGCCGGGCCGGAGGGGGAACAAGAGACAACCTGATGATCTTGCGAACCGGCGTTGACATCATCGAGATCGAACGGATCGAAAGCGTGCTCGAACGCCATGGCGAGCGCTTTCTCAATCGTGTCTATACACAACGGGAAAGAGATTTGTTTGGGGGCAACGCCGAAGAGATCGCCGCTCGCTTTGCCGCCAAGGAGGCTGTCAGCAAGGCCTTAGGGACGGGCATTGGCCCGGTGTTCTGGCGCGAGATCGAGACGCTGCGTAACCGGGCCGGCGCGCCGGTGCTGCATCTCCACGGCCAGGCCCGCCAGATCGCCGACCAACTTGGATTGACGAATTGGTCGATCAGTTTGAGTCATTCCAATGAACACGCCATCGCTTTTGTGGTCGCCGCGGGGACAGGGCTTCGAGCGGGGGGCAGCATTGGTTGATTTCCAAATGCGATTACCCTGTTCGGCTTTCGAATTGTGCTTGCAAGCTCCAAGTTCACATGCTATAATTTTGCTACTGCAATCCCCCCTTTTTGTTTTACAGTTGAACTAGCCGTGTAAATCGTTTCCTTGTCTGGGATAGGTATGCAGGGTGTGCATGGGTGTGGTGCTAAGGAGATGTTACGGCGCGAAGATTCCCCAAATGTATCTTCTCAACAAAGCGGGGACGAACGTAGTTCTTGTAGGCAAAACGAGCAGATAGCAAATTCTGCCGAAGGAACGGCGTTCGTTTCTCCCAAGACGTTGAGATGATACCCCCAAATTGAGAAAAATATGGATATAAATGTACAAGAACTAGAAGAAAAATCCTTACTCGAATTGCGTCAAATGGCGTTAGACCTCGATATTTCTGGCGCGGGAAGGTTTAAAAAAGAAAAGTTGATCATGCTCATCTGCCAGACCCGGGCTGAACAAGAAGGTCAGGAGATTCGAGGCGGCATTCTTGAAATTATGAGCGAAGGGATCGGCTTTTTACGTTGGGATAACTATAAGCCCAGCTCTCACGATGTCTATGTCTCGCAGTCGCAAATTCGGCGCTTTAATTTGCGCAATGGCGACATGGTCATTGGGCACGTGCGCCCGCCGCGCGAGTCAGAGCGCCATTATGGCTTGCTCAAAGTTGAATCGATCAACGGGTTGTCTCCGGAAGAAGCTGTCAAACGGCCTCGCTTTGAGCGTTTGGTTCCCATTTTCCCGGAGCGGCGTTTCAATCTGGAGACTGAGCAACGTATCTTGGCGACTCGACTGATTAACTTGATTACGCCCATTGGCCGCGGCCAGCGTGGACTGATCGTCTCGCCACCAAAAGCGGGCAAGACGACGATTCTCAAGAACGTCATCAACGCCATCTCTGAAAAGAATCCTGAAGTGCACATGATTGTGGCCTTGATCGGTGAGCGGCCCGAAGAGGTGACCGACATGGATCGCTCCGTTGACGCCGAGGTGATTTCCTCCACCTTTGACGAACCAGTCTCCTCCCACGTCCGGGTTGCCGAGATGGTCATCGAGCGGGCCAAGCGTCTGGTTGAAGCCGGGCGCGATGTTTTCATCGCCATGGACTCGATCACGCGGCTTTCCCGGGCCTATAACCTGGTTGTGCGACCTTCCGGTCGAACGCTCTCCGGTGGTATCGATCCCTCGGCCTTGTACCCGCCCAAACGCTTTTTTGGCGCCGCGCGCAACATCGAACACGGCGGTTCGTTGACCATCATCGCCACCTGTCTGATCGATACAGGCTCACGCATGGATGATGTCGTCTACGAGGAATTCAAGGGAACCGGCAACATGGAGCTCCACCTGTCGCGGCAGTTGCAAGAGCGCCGCGTTTTCCCCGCCATCGATATCGCTCGTTCCTCCACCCGTCGTGAGGAAATGCTCCTGGGCCCCGACATTACCCCGCGGGTATGGTTGATGCGCCGCATGTTCGATCAGATGACAGCCGAAAAACCTGAAGGCGCAGGCATGAATATGGGGAATGCTACCGAGGCAATTCTCAATCGTTTCAAGAACACCTCCAATAACCAAGAGTTCTTAGCGAATCTGAACAAGTAATTGCGACCTTTTCCCGGCCTTGAAAGAATGAAAATCCGAACACAGAGCTGGCTATCTTGGTTGGCTTGGTTCCTGGCGTTGGCCTGTTGGGTTGTGGCCGTGGTTCTGGGTTGGCATCGATTCACGCCGCCGCTTCACGATTCCGAGCCCGTCGTCAAACGGACATCGGTACCTACGACGATTTCGTTTGAGACCTATCAAGCGGATGCCCCCATTCCCAACTTTGAGTCGGATGGATCGCCAGAGAGCATTCAGAGAATGGCTCAGTTGGATACGCTAATCCCCAACCGGGCCCGCGGCGAAGTGGTGGAATACACGGTCAGACAGGGTGATTCCGTTTTTGGGATTGCCCATAAATTTGGCGTCCAGCCGGAGACCGTGCTGTGGTCCAATTACGACTCGCTCAAAGATGATCCTCATTCCCTCTCTACCGGGATGGAACTGAGAATCCCCCCGGTGGACGGAATTTATTATCAGTGGCAGGAAGACGATACCTTTGCGGAGGTGGCTGATCAATTTAAGGTCGATCGTGAAGCTATCCTGGCCTGGACGGGGAATCGCATCGATTTGACCAACCCCCAAGTTGAACCGGATGAGTGGATCATGGTTCCCGGCGGCCAGCGGGAATTTCAGCAATGGATTGTGCCCGTTCCGGCCCGGAGCGGGGCCGGGGTTTCGACCGGCATGTATGGCTCCGGAGCATGTACGGGCGGCTATGAGGGGGTTTATGGCACCGGTGGATTCGTCTGGCCGACGGACTATCACACCATCTCCGGAAATGATTATTGGTCCGGACACCTGGCCATTGACATCGGAGTCGCCCCAGGCGGTCCCATCGTCGCAGCCGACAGTGGCGTGATTGTGTTCGCCGGTTGGGCCGCAGGAGGTTATGGGTATACAGTCGCCATCGATCACGGCAACGGCTATCAAACCCTGTACGCCCACCTTAGCAGCGTCAAAGTACGTTGTGGCCAGAGTGTGCAACAAGGCCAAAGGATCGGCTTTGGCGGCAGCACCGGCAATTCAACCGGGCCGCACTTGCATTTCGAAGTTCGTTATCAGGGCGGTTTTGTCAATCCCTGGTATGTGCTCCCCGCGCCGTGAATGGAATCCCGCCTTGCTTTCTCTAAAATTTTGCTGTGTGCCCGTCTTCGCGAGGCGTGCCGCCGCTCGCTGTGCCTGCTTCGCCGCCCCGTTGGCAAAAATATAAAAAAATCGGGATGGTTCAGAAATTTGTAGACACTTTCGCAACCCCGCACGGGGATCAATCTCGAAGGCCCGTCATCGGGCCGATTTCCGCACCCGGGGACGGGTGCTAGGAGCTTTTTTTCAGAAGAACCAACCATAGCCCGAGTCGTCACCGAAAGGATAACTATGTCAAACGAAAAGACCGACATCAACACCGAAACGATCACCGAAACCAAGAACTACGCTGTCTGGGCCGCCGAGGAACCGGATGGCGAAATCACCTATCATCTGGAATTGAATAACGTCACCTTACATTTCTTCCAGGAAGAATGGGACGAATTCGCCGCCCTGGCTGAAGCCCTTGTAAAGAAAATGTAAAGCCTCGCGTTCTTGCTTCTCCCCAGCGCCCATGTTACACTCTAACTATGACAGTTCGGGTTTTAATTGCAACGCCCATCGACAGTTTGGGCCAATTGATCCAGCAAACGCTACAAAACGATGGTCACTATCAGGCCGACTTGGTCGATAGCGACGATCAGGCTTTGGCGCGCGCCCAATCGAAGCGATTTGACGTGGCCATTCTTGATTACGACATTGCTTCCGACTTCGTTGATTTTGTGGCCGATTTGCTTGGCGCCTCGCCCGACATAGCCGTCGTGGCCTTGCCCCCCGATGATGGCGCTCAACACGACGATGTCGATGATGTCGTCGATGCCTGGGTTCCGCTACCTTTTTATTTGCCCGACCTTCTCGCCGTTTTAGAGCGAGTTGTGGGCCAACCCGCTGACGAAAAAGCGTCCCACAAAGACATGCAGCAGCAAGCCGAAAAAGCGCAGCAACATGTCCGAGATGAGCAGCAAGCCGAGCTCTTCTTGGATGAAATGGGGCCGGAAAGGAACTCTCATCCAGCCCCTGCGTGGCTGCAAGATGTCAACCGCGTCGCCCAGCATCTCACTCGTCTGTCGCTCGAATCGGCTGCCCCGGCTGCCCTGATCACTCGCGGCAGTCAGCTTTGGGCTTACGCGGGACAACTGCCTCAGTTGGCGGCCGACGAATTGGCCCGCCTGGTGAACCGCTATTGGATGCGCAACGACAGCGACTTGGCCCGCTTCGTTCAATTGGAAACGACCGGCAACGAATACATGTTGTACGCCACCGCGCTGGGCGAGGATTACGTTTTGGCTTTAGCCTTCGAGACCGAGATGTCTTTTATGGAAATGCGCTCCCAGGCCGGGGATTTGGCTCGCAAGTTATCCACACCCCCGCCGCAGGACGAGCAAGATTCGCTCGAGCAGGATTCTGAGCCTGAGGCACTCCCCGTTCCCAAAGAGGATGCTCTTCCGGCCATCCCCGCCGATTGGGAACCTACTCCCCGAGGAGGAGGGGAGCGCGGTGATGATTTTCTGGATATCTTGCTCGAAGCCGATCAACCTCCCGCGGCGGAATCGGGCCCGGTAGCTGAAGCCGTTGGGGAGAGTCAACCAAGTGAGGTCGCCGTTGAACAGGAACAGCCTCAAGCCGGTGCCCGGGCTCCACAAGCGGAAGCGCCATCCGAGGTTGAATCTGATGCTCCCGTTGAGGCCAGACCAGAACAACTAGCTGAAACTCGTCCTACCAAGAAGAAACAACAAAAATCTAAAGTCCTCGCCCGCCATCACCTCACAACCGACAGCGCGACGCTGCATAATCTCACCTATGCCTGTGTGCTGGTCCCGCGCATGCCCGACCATCACCTGGTGGGCCGAATCGTCAAACGCATCAAAGAGTGGATGCATCGATTGAGCCTGGCTTTTGGTTGGCGCTTGGAGCATATTTCCGTGCGGCCGGGGTATTTACACTGGATTGCCGTTGTGCCCCCGGATACTTCCCCTGGTGTGATGGTCGATCAGATTCAACGGGAGACGTCCTCTCGCATTTTCTACGAGTACCCACGCTTGAAGCGGGAAAATCCCTCCGGCGAATTTTGGGTCTCGGATTATCTGGTCGTCAACGGCCGCGACGAGTTCTCGCACAACTTGATCGAAGAGTTTATTCGCAATGCACGTTCTCGCCAGGGCGCTTTGTAACTCAAGATTCGAAAGAAAACGATCCTCATGCCTCCTATCTTATATCTGATTGACGGCCATGCCTTAGCCTACCGAGCTTATTATGCCCTCACCAAGGGGCGTTCGTCGAGCCGTTGGGCGACCGGTTCGGGTGAGCCTATCGCTGGCGTGTATGGTTTTACCAGCGTTTTGTTGCGCATTCTCGAACAGGAAGATCCTGACTACTTGGCGGTCGTTTTTGACACTGGCAAGACGTTTCGCGATGAGCTTTTCCCTGACTACAAGGCTACCCGGGCCAAAATGCCCGACGATTTGCGCCCTCAGATTGAGCGGATTCGCGAGCTGGTCGATACCTTTCACATCCCTCGTTTGGAGATAGAGGGGTATGAGGCCGATGATGTTCTCGGCAGTGTCAGCCGTAAAGCGGTCGCCAATGGCTTGGGGGTCAAGATTTTCACCGGCGACCGTGATTTGCTCCAATTGGTGGATGAACGCGTGATCGTCAATTTGCCTGGCCGCTCGCTTTCCGATGCGCGCGATTATCTCCCCGCCGACGTGGAGGAAAAGCTGGGCGTTCGTCCCGATCAGGTTGTTGATTATAAAGCCCTGATGGGCGATTCATCCGATAATATCCCCGGCGTATCGGGGGTTGGGAAAAAGACTGCCGCCAAGTTACTGAAAGCTCACCAGACGCTAGATGCTGTTTACCGGCATTTGGATGACTACACGCCCGGGCTGCGCCAGAATTTGGAGGACGATCGCGAGAAAGCTTACCTCAGCCAGAAGCTGGCCGCCATCGTCACCGATTTGGACGTGCCGCTGGATTTGGAAAAAGCCCGCCCCGACAGTTTCAGCACTCAAGCTGTTCATGCCCTCTTCCGGGAGCTGGAGTTCCGTTCCTTGCTCAAGCGCCTGGAAGGAATCGAGCAGCGCTACGGCAAGGCTGTACCTCGGGCCGGCCAACAATTGGAGCTTTTCCGGGACCAGGCCGCGGGCCAGCAAGCGGAGCAAGATGCTGCTGAGGCCGAGTGCGGTCAAGCTCGCATTGTCGATACCACCGAGGCGTTGGATGCCCTGGTTGTGGAGTTGGAGTCTGCTCAGGTGATCGCTTTTGACACCGAGACCACCTCGACCGACCAGATGCGGGCCGATTTGGTCGGCGTCTCTCTCGCCGTGGAGGCCGATTGTGGCTATTACATCCCGGTGGGTCATCAGGAAGGGCAGCAACTCCCCCTCGAGGTTGTTTTGGAGGCGCTGCGCGGGCCGCTCACCGATCCGGAGATTCCCAAAGCGGGTCACAATGTCAAGTATGATTTTGTCCTCCTGGCTCGCCATGGATTGGAAGTGACGCCGCTGGGATTCGATACCATGATCGCCGAGTGGCTGCTCAAGCCCGATTCTCGCAATTTAGGCCTCAAGAATCTGGCCTGGGTGCGGCTTGGGCACGAGATGCGAGAGATCGAGGCCTTGATCGGCAAGGGCAAAAATCAGGGCACCATGGATGAGGTTCCCATTCGAGATGCGGCTTTGTACGCCGTGGATGATGCCGTCACCGTACTGGGCCTGATGCCGCAATTGCAAACTGAGATGAAATCTGCCCAGGCCGAGCAGCTTTTCAATCAAATCGAGATGCCCCTGGTGGAGGTTTTGGCCGACATGGAAATGGCCGGAGTCGAGATCGACACCGAGTTTCTCGAGCGCATGTCTGAACGTTTGGAATCCCGTTTGGAACAACTCGAGAGGCAGGTGCACGAGAAGGTTGGGGAGCCGATCAATTTGAATTCTCCCAAGCAGCTTTCTGAAGCCCTCTTTGAAACCTTGGAGATCGAGCCGCCCAGAAACGCGCGCCGCACCTCCAGTGGTTATTATTCTACCGCCGCGGGCATTTTGGAGGCCTTGGAAGATGAGCACGAGGTGGTCGCCTGGATTCTGGAGTATCGTGAGCTTTCCAAGCTGCGTTCTACCTATGTCGTCGCTTTGTTGGAACAGGTCAATCCCGAAACAGGACGGGTACATACCTCCTATTTGCAAACCGGCACCCGAACGGGCAGGATTTCTTCCTCCGACCCAAATTTGCAAAACATCCCCATCCGCACGGAGATAGGTCGCCAGGTTCGCGATGCGTTTCGGGCCGCGCCGGGTTATCAATTAGTGGCGGTGGATTACTCGCAGATTGAGCTGCGTGTGGTCGCCCACATGTCCCAAGACGAATCGATGTTGGCTGCTTTTCGCGCCGATCAAGATATTCACGCCACCACGGCGGCAGCGATTTACAATGTCCCCTTGGAGGCGGTCACCAAACGGCAGCGCCGCCATGCCAAGGCGATCAACTTTGGCCTCATCTATGGGATGACGCCCTATGGGTTGGTGCGCAGCACCGGTTTGACCTTGGCCGAGGCCGAAAATTTTGTCGATACCTACTTCGAGAAGTTTCCCGGCGTCAAAAGATATTTGGACGGCATCCGCCAAAAGGCTGCCCAACAGGGATATGTGGAGACATTGTTAGGCCGGCGGCGTTATTTCCCCGGCTTGAAGAATATCCGCAACCGCCAGCGTCGAGACCGCCAGGAGCGGGAGGCGATCAATGCTCCGGTGCAAGGCACGGCTGCGGACATCATGAAGATTGCCATGCTGCGGGTGGACGAAGCCTTGCGACAAGCTGGCTTGTCGGCGCGGATGTTGTTGCAAGTGCACGACGAAGTCGTCCTGGAATGCCCCCAAGATCAGGTTGGAAAGACGGTTTCGGTCGTATGTCAGGCCATGGAAGATGCCTACGAGTTGGATATCCCCCTGCGCACGGATGCCCGGGTTGGTTCCAATTGGGGTTCGTTACAGTCGGTGAGCCAATGAGTGAGAGTCGTTATGAGTGAACGTGAAAAACGCTATCAACAAGCCATGAACAAGGGCCATTCGGCTGCCTGGGAACAGGATTGGGATCGAGCGGCCTCGTTTTATCGACATGCTTTGGATGAACAAGAGGATGATCCCAAAGCATTATCCAGTTTGGGTTTGGCGTTATTCAATTTGTGCGAATACGAACAATCGCTACATTATTATTTGTTGGCCTCGGAAGTGGATTTTCATAACCCCGTTCCCCTGGAGCGAGCTGCTATCTTGTTCAGCGGGTTGGATCGGAGCGAAAAAGCTTCCAGGTTTGCCGTGGAGGCGGCGGAGCGGTATCTAAAAGAGAAAAACATTGAAAAAGCGATTGAGAATTGGTCGCGGGCCGTTGCGATGGACCCGGAGAACTTGCGCGCCCATTCGCGTCTAGCCGTTGTCTACGAGCGATTGGGGCGAGACGCGCAAGCTGTGCGTGAGTATCTCCATGTGGCCAGTTTGTTGCAGCATGCCGGCAAACAAGAGAGGGCTTTTGAGGCTGTCAATCAGGCTTTGGAAATTGATTCCGAGGCAAAAGATGCTCGTCAGGCCTTGACCGTGCTCCGAGCGGGCACGATGCTGCCAAAACCGGCTCGCCCTCAAGGCGGGACGGGCCCCTTACTGGAAAAGAAAAAGCAAGAATCCACCCCCCAGTTGGAAGCGCCAGAAGAACCGGTTGACAGTGAGTTAGACCCCATTGAAGAGGCCCAAAGGGAAGCACTCGCCAACTTGGCCAACTTGTTCTTTGAACAATCTGAAGCCTTGGATGAAGCAGATCACTCGGACCGACCAGATTTACAAGATATTATGAATGGGACCGGCGCCGTGTTTACGAAGAGCGCCGATAGGACCAAGATTATGTTACATCTTGGTGAAGCCGTTGATTTGCAGAGCCGCGGCAGAATGGAAGAAGCTACCGGGGCGTTGAAAGGGGCCGTCTCCGCCGGCTTGGATACCGCCGCGGCTTTTTATAGTTTGGGAATGCTCCAAGCAAGAACGGGTCGTTTGGGGAGCGCTACCCGCTATTTGCAACAGGTTATCTCGCAGCCGAAATATGCTTTGGGGGCGCGTTTGTTGTTGGCAGATATTTGGTATCAAAAGGAGAAGTACAAAAAAGCGGCTGCCCGCTATCTGGAAGCTCTGGGCATCGCCGATGCTCAAGTCATTCCCCAGGAATATGCCGATGAATTGAGGGAGTTGTATGATCCCCTGATTGAATCGTTCTCACGCAAAAACGATGGTGAGGTTCATAGAAAGTTGTGCGAAAATGTATCCGAACTATTAGTACGCCCCAATTGGAGAAAGTATCTCCGTGATGCTCGTCAGCAGTTAGGCCACCAAGAGGGGGGAGCAACCCCTGTTGCAGAACTCCTGGTGGGGGCGGATAGCAGCCAAATAATCATGGCGATGAGTGAGGTGCGATCTCTAGCCCGAGAGGGGCACATGGGGACTGCTGTGGAAGAGATCTTGTTGGCTTTACAAAACGCGCCTACTTATTTGCCGCTGCATATTATGTTGGGCGATTTGCTTTCCTCCAAAGGTAATCTTGAAGAAGCCACCCGAAAGTTTTATGTGGTAGCCCGAGCGTACAGGGTTCGGGGGGAGCATCGTAGAGCTATTTCGGTTTTGCGTCGGATCGTCAAGCTGAACCCGATGGATTTTGAGGCTCGGCAGCGTTTGATCGAGCATTTCATCGCCCATGAAGCGTTTGATAATGCCTTGGAAGAATTTATTGCTTTGGCCGAGATTCATTACAGTTTGGCTGATTTGAAGAGGGCCCGAGATATTTATTCCCAGGCTTTGCAGCATGTACAACAATCTGATAAGGTTGAATATTGGCAGGTGAGGCTGCTTCATCGTATTGCTGATATTGATATGCAGAGCTTAAATTGGCGCCAAGCGATTGATCTTTACGATCGAATTTGTTCCTTGCGGCCCGGCGATCGAGAAGCTTGCCGTAATTTGGTTGATTTGCATTTCAACCTCAAACAACCAGAGCGGGCGGTTGAAGCTATGGATCGATTCATTGCTCACATGGGGACTGCCGGTACGGATACGGCTATTGAGTTCTTGGAGGATGTGCTTTCCGAACAACCCGATCAGGCCATCATCCATCACCGGCTTGCTCAGCAGTATCAGAGGGCGGATCGGAAGCAGGAGGCTGTTCAACATTATGACCGCGCCGGAGACATATTGCTTGAGGCGGGCGACAAAGCCGGGGCCAGAGAAATGATTAAAAAAGTCGTTCAGTTGAACCCACCCAACCGCGCACAATACGAGACCTTGCTCGAATCTCTCTAGTACTACAGCGCGATGTCAGTGTTTATTGGCTCAAATATGGGGCTTCTCAATATTTCGGGGAAACAGATGTGTAGCCGGGGTTTCCACGCCAGAGGCGCACAACGTGACCCCGTGAAAGCGAGATTTGGCCCTCCTTCGAGGATGCTGCGCGAAAATCTCGGCTACATGTTCCCCGTTTTTTTGAGAAGATACTCAAATATGCTCTAAAGCCCCGTCCCCGGGGTGCCCGAGATTGAGATTACCAAATCTGGAAAGATGTGCGGGTCTTCTTCTGGATGTCGTTGTACCTGACCGTGATGGTCATGTTTGCGATCCCCCTTTTTGCTTGCTCAAACTGAAATTCTTGGATGCTCAAACCGTTTGTGCCTGTTGGTTGGGCATCGATTGTTATTGGAGCTTTTTCAGGCAGTTCAAGTAAGATGGAAACGGTCGCATTTTCGACTGGGTGGAAGCCTTGATCGAAAACGATGACGTGAATGGTTTGCTCGCTTGATGGCGACGTGATTGGGTCGCTCACGAAGGCATGCGCCCGCAAACTCGTCACGCTTTGGATTGGGATAGCGTCGCTCGTGTTCGGTTGCAGCCGGGCGGGGTTTTCCCCTTTGTGCTGGAAGTAGCGGATCCCCAGGTCGGTGAGGATGACTTGTTCCCCGGCGGGACGCTCCGGATGCCACTCGAGGCGGGCGCGCTGGAAATATTGCGAAATCCAACCGTCATGAATTTCAAGTCCCGAAATCGGATACCCAAATTGGGGGATGTCTCCATTGGCTTCGAAGAAATCTAGAAAGGCGTAACAGACCTTATGCTTGGTTTCGGTAAAATAGCGACAGGATGGGAAGTTTGGCGGAATTGCGAGCGGTTCCCCCGGGTCGTAAAGATATTCTCCGATTGGGGTGAGTTGGACACGAAGGTCTGGGGGCGCCTCGGGATGGAGTTCGAAGCGCGTTTTTTCAAAGTATTGGACCTTCAAGCCTATTTCTTCATCCATGAAAGCATCGCTGATGGGAAGCCCAAAGAGCGCTCTGCTGTCAGCTACGCTGGTGTATTTGTCCAGAAATTCGCCAGAGACCCGATGGCCTGTCTCTGGGAAGAAAAGTTCATCATCGCTTTGGGCGGCAGCAAAGCCGCTCACCATCCCTGCTAAGATGATGAGGGTTGTCACAAAAAGTAACCAGCGCAGTTTTTGCTTCATAAACTTGATTATATACAATTTCGTTGGCGCTTGCAATGGCAGGGTGGGCCTGTGTGCCCTCAATTGTTATCAGGCAATAATTTACCGCTCGCCAAGGGCGGCAACGGGGAGCGCGCACTCTGCGTTCCCTTGGGGGAAGCCTACTCGAAGGAGTGCGTTGCCTCGATCGATCTAGCCAACGTCTCGTTGGCGTTTTACTATGCGCCGAGGCATGCCGTCTGACAACTCTTGCGCACACACGTGGGTCTATAAACCATGAAGTTAGCGATCATTTTGCTTACAAGTCTCGTACCCCCTCATCACCCACATGTGGGGTAGAATTCCATATCTGCCGTCTCATCTGGTGGGTATTTCCACTTCGCCGATCTTGTGTTAACCACGAAAATACTAGAGATGTGTCGTCAGAAGCCCTGTGGTTTTCAAGATGAGGTCGGCGCCGACTCGTCGAAGCTCGTCCTCTTCGCCAAAGCCACATAGAACGCCCACGGATTGCGCCCCGGCAGCTTTTGCTGCCCGGATATCGACGGTCGTATCTCCGATCATGAGACATTTTTGCGGGGATGTGTTCATTTGTTCGGCAGCCCATTGGATCGGATCAGGATACGGTTTGGTGTGTTCGCACGTTTGGGCAGTGACGATGGTCTCAAACAGTGGCGTTAACTCAAATTGATCCAGAAACCATTTTGTGCTCCGGCCTCCCCGGGCGCTGACCACAGCCATGGGGTAACGTCCGTGAAGCTGATTCAGCATCTCTTTGACTCCCGAAATGAGCTTGAAGGGCTTTTTGCCCCGGCCTAAGCCCCACCGATAGATGGCGTCGCCAAGAGCGGCGAATTCATCGTCAATGTCTAAGCGGTCGGGTATGCCGTAGAGAAAATTCCCCGGTGTCTCGGTGAACATGACCAGACGGCGGGCGGTAGGATAGGGGTTGCTTTCGGGGAAGAGAAACCGAAAGGGGTTAAGCCACTTGGCCAACATTTCTACAAATTGGTCATCTGTGTCGCTTAGGGTGCCGTCAACGTCGAAGCATAATGCCTCAATTTGGCTTGTGTCTAGTTCCATGGAAGTCACCTCGTTCTATTTTTATTCTGGGGTCCAGTGTTCGGGTACTTGCACGGCGACAACGCGCCCGCTGGCGGTTATTTCTCCATTTGCCGACACAGTTATGTCCACAATCACTTTTCGCGCCTTGATTTCGGCGATTTTGCCGCGCAGATGCAAGGGGGTGCCCAGAGGGGTAGGTTTATGGTAATCCACATGCAAGGAGGCGGTCACAAAACGGCGGGGTGGGTCCGTGTCCATGGCGCGCCCCTCCGCCTGATAGGCCGCCGCAGCCGCGCTGCCGGTGCCGTGACAATCGATCAAAGAGGCGATCAGGCCCCCGTAAACAAAACCCGGCAGGGCGGTGTGATAAGGCTTCGGCTGGAAAGTGGCGATTGTTTCCTTTTTTTCTTCAGCCCAATAGCTTTTGATCTGATGGCCGTGCTGATTCAATTGCCCGCAGCCGTAACAGTAGCTCCATTTGTCGGGGTAGTGATCCTGGAATGCTTTGTGGGACATCATTGCTCCTCTCGCGGCAATTGTGCTCAGTGTCTATTGTATCAGAACCTGCTTGGTTGTTGGTGTCTTGAATTAGCGAATATATTTTCGTATTTCTCGTCACCATGCTCCCGCGTGGTGACGCTGCCCCAACCGCTCCGCGTTCTTGCTATGCAATAGGGAACCTTCGATGTAGCGAGCTATCGCTGAGCGCAGACACGAGTGGAAAGCACTCATTGAGGCTGGTCGCTTGGGAGCAAAGACAGGACGCTCTCAACCAAAATCATAGGGTCGAAATGCTCGAATGTGCCGCTTGTGCGCCACAGCCGATAAAGGCTCCTTTCCTCCTCGCTCGCTTGGGTATCGTAAAACGCCATGCTTTCGAAACGCGCCCCCGGTGGGCCGTTTCGGGTCTCGAGGTGCAAATGGGGCACAGGCACAAAATAGCCCGTTTGTCCAACTTGACCAAGGGCCTGACCGCAAGCGACCTCTTGATCCAAAATAACTTCCGGCGCGGATTCGAGATGGGCATAAAGGTGATACAGCGAGGTATGGTTGTGCATCGAGAGCGCTGCGATCAGTTCCGCTGGCATTTGCTCCAAACGGGTTTCCAGCATGACCATGTTTCCGTACGGCAAGCGATCATCCATAATAGCGACAACGCGTCCGGGGAGGATCGCCTTAATTTGTTCCCCCTCGATCGAGGTCCGTCCTGCATGGCGATAATAGGCGAAGTCGACGCCGTGATGACGATCATCTTTCCCTGGGGGAGGTGGGTCATAGGGTTGGGAAACGATTTCGGCCAATTCCTCTAGACCATGTTCTCCCAGCGGCGAGCAGACTTGTAAGGAGGTGGATGCCGTTGGTAGCAGGATGATGGCGGTGGGGCTTGCGTCGGGGGGCGGGGTGCTCTGTGGCGGGGTTCTTGTGGAGACAGGCGCGCTGGTGACGGAAGTGCTTGTGATGGTAGGGGTTTCCGTGGGCTGGCTTGTTTCAAGTTGGGAATCCGCTCCAGGAGCGGCCTGGCAAGCTGCCAACCAGGGAACTGTTATTCCAAGCAACAACAGGAGAAATGCACGCATGCAGAAATTATACGTCAAAATGGGGTGTGATGCTTCACTTACCATCTCGGCGCATCTCGCTGCCTACAACGCCCCGAGGACGGGGCTCAAGAGCGGGATTCAGCTCCAAGTACAATCGCCCTACAAAAATCCTTAAAAATCTTGACTGGCTGGGGCTCTTCTTGTATAATCCAATCCGCATGCAAGAAAAAACAAATAAACGACAATTCGGCGAGCGCTTGAGGCGGAAGAACCTCATGCGCTTGCTTTTGTTTGTCTACTATTAGCACATATGTTCTGTTTTCTCTCAGAAACCTTTCTACCGGTACAGTTTGGTGCTGATAAGAGAGACCAGAAAAATGAGGAGGCACACGCGTGGAAACGAAGGGGTTAAAATCACTCCGGATTAGTTTGGCTTCACCTGAAACGATCCGAGAATGGTCGTATGGTGAAGTGCTCAAGCCCGAAACGATTAACTACAGACGCTTGCGGCCTGAGAAGGATGGGCTGTTCTGTGAGGCTATCTTTGGGCCTACCCGTGATTGGCGATGTTATTGTGGAAAATACAAGAATATTCGTTATAAGGGGATCGTATGTGATAAGTGTGGGGTTGAAGTCACTCGTTCGTCAGTACGACGAGAGCGCATGGGGCATATTGAATTAGCCGCTCCGGTTGCACATGTTTGGTATGCTCGCCGGTTGCCCTCATATATTGGCTTGTTGCTCAATATTTCTCGCCGCGATCTTGATCGCGTGCTTTACTTTGCTCAATATATCGTCACTTATGTTGATGAAGATGCGCGTGAAAGGGCTTTGCAACGACTGGAGGAAGAATATTCCGTTGATGGTGACATTGGTATTCAAGATGAGATCAACGCTGAAATGGAAGAACTTAAGTCGGAACGCGATGAAACCTTAGCAGCATTGACGCAACGTGAGGGCGAAATCAAATCGCGTTATGATGAAATGATTGCCTCCAAGCTGGACCCGGTTATGAAGAAAGGCCAGCAGTTGGAGACGGAATTGCAGGAAATGTTGGGCGAAGATGCTCGCAGCGATATTTCCTTCCCCGGTGCCGATATCGTCATTGTTGAATCTGGTGAGACAGTTACTAACCAGCATTTGGGTGATATTCAACAAGTCGTTAAAGAACGACTTGAAGAACTAGAACGTAATCTTAAAGAACAGCGCCAAAGCGAGTTAGAGCATATCAAATTAGATAGGGCTCGCGTCAGAGCAGAGACCAATCAAAATCTCGAAGAGTTGAGTGAGCGCTTGCACGATGAAGTCGAATCGTTGCGTGAAGAATATAAACGATTGCGGGAAGAGTTGGTTGATTTGCACCCCATGACGTACATGGGTGAGTTGCGTTACCGTGAACTCAAATCCCGTTGGGGGCAAGTTTTCCAGGCAGGGATGGGCGCCGAGGCTATCCTTGATGTTCTTCAGCGTCTGGATTTGGATGCTTTGGCATCGTCGTTACGTAAAACCTTGCGCACTTCTGGTAGCAGACAAAAACGGAAAAAAGCGACCAGACGGCTAAAGGTCGTGGAGGCTTTTCGGAACTCGAGAAATAAACCTGAGTGGATGATCCTTAAGATTTTACCGGTGATCCCTCCCGATTTGCGCCCGATGGTTCAACTGGATGGTGGCCGCTTTGCTACCTCCGATTTGAACGATCTTTATCGACGTGTGATCAACCGGAACAATCGCCTGAAGCGTTTGCTAGAGCTTGGCGCCCCCGATGTGATCGTCCGCAACGAAAAGCGCATGCTTCAGGAGGCGGTTGATTCGGTCATCGACAACTCCCAACGCGGCAAGGCGCGTTCTCGCCGCGGGCGTCGCGAACTGAAGTCGCTCAGTGATATGCTCAAGGGCAAGAAAGGGCGCTTCCGCCGCAACTTGCTGGGCAAACGGGTGGACTACTCTGGTCGTTCCGTGATTGTTTCTGGCCCCAAATTGAAAATGCACCAGTGCGGTTTGCCAAAGACCATGGCGATGGAACTCTACCGTCCCTTTGTGATTTCTCGATTGGTCAAGAGCGGCTATGCAACCAATGTCAAGAGCGCCAAACGGTTGATCGACCGCAGCCGGCCCGAGGTATGGGAGGCGCTCGAAAAAGCGATTGGAGATCGCCCTGTTCTACTTAACCGCGCGCCGACCTTGCACCGGCTCGGTATCCAAGCTTTCGAGCCGGTTTTGATCGAGGGGAAAGCGATTCAGTTACACCCCTTGGTATGTCCGGCTTTCAACGCTGACTTTGATGGCGACCAGATGGCCGTCCACGTACCGCTATCGAAACAAGCGGTCATGGAAGCGCGTCAATTGATGTTGTCAACCAAGAACTTGTTGAAACCGGCCAGCGGCGAACCGATCATCAGCCCGTCCAAGGATATGGTGCTGGGTGTCTATTATCTCACCGAACGAGATGATCGCGAGCACAAGAACGATGGCCGCATTTTCTCATCCTTCGACGAGATAGAAATGGCGCACGCACTTGGTCATATCGAAGTGCGTTCAGAGATCAAGTTTTATACCGAAACTCGCTACGATGAAAACCATAATTGGAAGAGTAAACATAGGACTCGCATGGTTGATACTACCGTCGGGCGAGCGCTCTTCAATCGGGTTTTGCCCCCAGAGATTCGCTTTGTCAATCGCACGCTCGATAAAGGCGACCTCAAAGACCTGATCGCTGATATTTACGAGGTTTGTGGCGAAGAAGAAACCGTCAAAACATCGGATCGGATCAAGGATATTGGCTTTGATTATGCCACCCGCTCGGGTTATACTATCGCTATAGCGGATGTGACTGTGCCGCCCCGCAAAAAGGAGATTATCGATCGAGCTTTGCAAGATGTCGAAAATGTGGAGCGGAGTTTCCGCCGCGGCTTGCTGACCGAGCAAGAACAGAACGAGCGCATCATCGAAATTTGGCAGCAGACAACCTCAGAGGTGGGTGAAGCTGTCCAAGACTATCTTGATCCTCACGGCGACCTGGCCACGATGGCAAATTCCGGAGCTACGAAGGGCGGTTTCGGCCCGGTTTCGCAGTTGGCCGGCATGCGTGGTTTGATGGCGGACCCGTCCGGCCGCATCATCCCCTTGCCGATTCGCTCGAACTTCCGCGAGGGCTTGACCTCTCTGGAGTATTTTCTTTCCTCTCACGGCGCCCGCAAGGGTTTGGCCGATACAGCCTTGCGCACTGCTGATGCTGGTTATCTGACCCGCCGGTTGGTGGATGTCTCTCAAGATGTGATTGTCAACGCCAATGATTGTGGCACCGAAGATGGCATCATTATCCGCAAATCCGATGATATCGCCGGTCAATCGCTGGGAAGCCGCCTATATGGCCGAGTCATGGCCGGAAGCGTGATCCATCCCGAGACGGGGGAAGTCTTGCTGGAGAAAGGCGAATTGGTGGATCGCGAGCAAGTTCGGCAAGTGGCCAAGGCCGACGTTGAAAAAGTGAAAGTATTCTCCCCCATGACGTGCGAGTTGGAACATGGCGTTTGTGCCAAATGTTATGGGCTTGATCTCGGGCGTGGGTGCAAGGTGGATGTGGGCGCATCGGTTGGGACCGTTGCGGCTCAATCGATCGGTGAGCCTGGAACCCAGTTGACGTTGCGAACCTTCCACAGTGGTGGCGTTGCTGCTGTTACCGACATCACGACCGGCCTGCCCCGGGTGGAAGAGCTTTTTGAGGCTCGTAAAAGCCCCAAGGGTGAGGCCGTCGTCAGCGAAATCGCTGGTACCGTTAAAATCGAGCAATCCGAACGCTATGAGGATGTACGCATCGTGCACGTGGTGCACAGTGAAATGGTCAGTGATCGCTACGATATTCCCGAGGGGTGGGAGGTCGTCGTCGCCGAGGAAGATGAACTTGACAAGGGCGAAGTGATCGCCAAACTCAAAGAGAATAGGGAGCAGACCATTGTTGCTGACCATGAAGGTCGTGTCCGCATGGATGGCGATCAAGTGATCGTCTCGCGCGAAATACGCGACGAGGAAGAATATGAGATTCCCAACAACGCCCGTTTGACCGTAGAAGATGGTGACCACGTTGAACCCGGCGAGTCGCTGACCGAAGGTTCCCTCAACACCCACGACCTGCTCCGCATTCGTGGCCGCAAAGCGACTCAAATGTATCTGCTCTCTGAGGTGCAGAACGTGTATCGCTCCCAGGGCCAGAGCATTCATGATAAACACTTTGAGATCATTATCCGCAAGATGATGTCTCGCGTTCACGTCACCAAAGCGGGCGATAGTGAGTTCTTGCCTGGCGATCTTGTCAATCGCTTGAAACTGTTGAAGGGCAACGAGAGGCTATTGAGTGAGGGCAAGCGCCCTGCTCAGTACCGGGATGTCCTGCTGGGAATCACCAAAGCCGCTCTCAACACAGAATCCTTCCTGTCGGCCGCCTCCTTCCAGCACACCATCAAGGTGTTGACGCGAGCTGCGGCTGCCGGAGCCAAAGACCCGCTGTATGGCTTGAAAGAGAATGTCATCATCGGGAAGCTGATCCCGGCCGGAACAGGCTTTGTCCACGGGCCTTTTGCTGACCTGACCGAAAATGTTCAATCCTATGAGAATTTGCCCGTAGCTTCCGTTGATGATACAACCGACGATGTGGAGACGGACGAAGAAGATGTGCCTGTAGAAGAAGATGCAGAAGTTGAGGCGGAAGCACCTGCCGATTGAACATCATGACAAGAAGCAATCCCCTCTCACGATGTTGGTGAGAGGGGATTTTTTTATTCATGTTATAATATAGCACAAATGTTTTGGTAAAAAGAGTGGACACAGATTGGAGTTGCCAATGGAAATAGGCTTGGTTCGAAAAGTTGACATTGACGAAGAAATGCAACAGTCCTATATGGACTATGCCATGAGTGTGATTGTTTCCCGCGCCTTGCCGGATGCCCGTGATGGCCTCAAGCCTGTCCATCGTCGCATCTTGTACGCTATGCACGATATGGGCATGTTCCCGAATAAATCCTACAAAAAATCGGCCCGGATCGTGGGAGAAGTGCTAGGAAAATATCATCCCCATGGTGACATGGCCGTTTATGATGCCATGGCCCGTATGGCCCAGGATTTCTCGATGCGCTACCAATTGGTCGATGGCCAAGGGAACTTTGGCAGCTTGGATGGCGACTCCCCGGCGGCGATGCGCTACACCGAAGCTCGCATGGCTGATCTAGCCACCCACATGTTGGCCGATATCGGCATGGGCACGGTTGACTTTGCGCCCAACTTTGATGATACCCTGGTCGAACCCGTCGTGCTTCCCTCCTCGTTTCCAAATATGTTGGTCAATGGCGTCACCGGAATCGCCGTGGGCATGTCGACCAGCATTCCGCCGCATAACCTGCGAGAAGTGGTGGATGCCTTGGTTTATATGTTGGATCGCTGGGAAGAACTCGACGAGGTCAGCGTCGCCGATTTGATGCAGTTCATCAAAGGACCCGATTTCCCCACCGGCGGCATCATCTTGGACGAATACTACGAAGGCGGATTGCAACGCGCTTATGGATCGGGTCGCGGTCGCATTCGTGTTCGGGCTCGCGCTCACGTCGAAGAGATGAGTCGGGGGCGGCATCGCATCGTCGTCACCGAAATCCCTTACATGATCAACAAAACGACGTTGTTGGAGCGGATCGCCAAGTTAGCTCGCGAGGAGAGAGTTGAGGGGATTGCCGATTTGCGCGATGAATCCGATCGTCTTCAGGGGGTCAGAATTGTGATCGAATTGACCAAAACCGCCGATCCCGACGAGGTGCTTCAATATCTTTACAAGCACAGCACCATGCGGACCACCTTCAGCTTGATCATGTTGGCCCTGGTTGAGGGGGAGCCGCGCATGCTCAGCTTGAAACAGGCTCTGATAGTCTATTTGAAGCATCGTTTGGACGTCATCCGGCGGCGAAGCGAGCACGAATTGGAGCAAAAGCGTGACCGCGAGCATATTTTGGCAGGCTTACGAATTGCTCTCGATAATTTGGATGAAATCATCGCAACGATTCGCCGTTCGCGGCGGGTCGATACAGCGCGGCGAAACCTGAAGCGAGAATTTAGCCTGACCAAAAAACAGGCTCAAGCGATTTTGAATATGCCTCTGCGCCGCCTGGCTTCGATGGAGCGTAGAAAGATCGAAGACGAACATAAAGAGGTCAAAAAAGAAATTAAACGATTAGAGGCCTTGCTTCGTTCTCCGGAGAAAATGCGGACTGTCATCGCCGAGCAACTCGAAACGATCCGGGCAGAATACAGCGATCGGCGTCGTACGGAAATCGTCTCCTTGGATGAGGAACAACAAGAGGATGTGCCGGCGCGATTGTCGAAATTGCTCGAGGACGAAACCATTTGGGTTTCTCTGATGCCCGATGGTCGTATCTCCCGCAATTTGCGGGAAAAGCGAGAGCGCATCAGTGGCACTGCTGCACCGGCTATGTTGGTGCGGGCGGACAGGCGCGATACCCTCTATCTTGTCACCGAAACTGGAGAGGCTGTCTCAATTCCGGTACATTTTCTCCCCGAGCAAGAAGATCCTCCCGATGGAACGCCGTATCATAAGCTTGTCCCTCTGCCCGAAAAGAGCAATATCGCGGCCATGTTCACTCTGCCTCCCGGCCATGAAACGGCGCCAGGCTGGTATCTTCTGGCCGTCTCGCAGCAAGGCAGAGTCAAAAAGACCGCTTTGGAAGATTTGCCCGGCCCGGCGGCGAAACCTTTTATTTTGGTCAAAATCAACGAGGGGGACCGTTTGGTCAATGTCCGCCTGAGCGATGGGGACAAGGATGTCTTCCTGGCCACCGCCAAGGGCATGTCCATCCGTTTCTCGGAAGAGGACGTGCGCCCGATGGGATTGGTCGCCGCGGGAGTCAAGGGCATCAAGTTGGAAGATGACGATGAAGTCATTGGCGTCGAGCTATTGCCTCAACGAGGAGAGTTCTTTTTCCTGGCCTCCAATGGTTGCGGCAAGCGCGTCGAGCCGGACGAGTTCCCCACCCAGGGCCGCTATGGCAAGGGCGTCATCGCCTGGAAGCTGCCGAAGAAAGTGCACCTGGTTGGCTTCACCATTGGAACCAAGACGAGCGAAGTGAGCATCCACCTGGAGAAGTACGCCGCCAAAATGGCCCACCTTGGCGATGCCCCCATTCAAACCCGGGCGGCCACCAAAGGAAGAGAAGTTCAGGAGATTCGCTCTGGCGACCGCATCTTGTGGATGAACGTCCCCTGGCAGGTACCGCGCCCGACCTAGGGCTGATAGTGCTTTGCTGTGGGATGCTCTCCTGACCGTTGTTGTGTGCGCGTCTCCTGACCGCACACGTGGAGACCCCATCTTGCTGTCGGGGTTGGGAGACGCTCGACGATCGTGTAGGGGTCGGGAGACCCTTCGCCGAGCCTGGCCACGGGGTGGACGCGCTGAGGGAGCGGATGTGGCCGGGAAACGGAATCAAGTTGCATCAACGCCAAGCGCGCGCCGGGGTCGGTTGATTCTCCCTTTGCATCAACGTGAATCCCCTCGAGGGCGTACCCGCCTCCGAGGGGATTTTTTTTGATTCTTATTTCTGCGTGGTGGAGAAGTTGAACTTTTTTGAGGCTGCCTGCCGGCAGTTCTAAATTTGGGCGCTCGGCGTTCCTGTCGTTATGCGCGTCTTCGGTGGAAACGTTTAACTTCTATGAGGGCACCGTGAAGTGGGTGTAATGATAGGCGATTTTGTCGTTGTGCAGGCCGAAGGTGTCTTGCCCGTCGTTGACATTGCCTTGGCTGGATGTGGCTGTCCAGGTGAAGTGGCGCGTGTTGCCGCTGCCGGTGTGTCCGGTGAGCACGACCGTGACGTTGGGCAGGAGTTGGTTGAAGACGTGTTGATACCAGGCCTTGATTTTTGCCTTGCCCACGATCGTTCGGGCTGCTGTCACGTGGACGGCGTTGTTCTGATAAAGGGCGACGACTTGGTTGGGGTCATGGCTGTTGAGTGCGTTGGCGTATTGAATGGTGATGTCGGGGGGTGGAGGTGGAGGGCCGCCTCCCCAATCGTAGTTCTTAATCACGTTCCAGATTTGATGTTTGGGGGTCAGTAGCTCGCGGCAATTGTGCCATTCCCAAAAATTGGCTCCGCTCAGGTTGAACGATCGGGCCGTGACCAGAAATTCCTGCACGTCTTGAGCCGTTGGCGCCCAGCCATGTTCGGTAAAAGCAGCCCCTACCGGGATGATAGGCGGGCGGTAGGGCATGTCGTCGAATTCTTCCAGGGTGCGGGCTAGTTGTTCGCCCGGATTGTGGGAGTGAATCCAGTACACTTGCGGCATGTTGTAGTCGCACTTGCTCAAGAATTCGTTCCAGGGAATCGGGTGGAAGGAAGGGAATCGGTAGGAAGAAAGCGCCAGGGGATAGTTGTTGCCCACCCCGTTCCGCAATCTGTTCATGAAGGTTCGGGCGGCTTTATGTTTGCCCGGCTCTTTGTATTGGGATTCGGCGTCGATGACGTAGCCATCCAGGTTGAGGTCGTTGATCCGTTGGATGGCTTTGTCTGCCTCTGCACTGGGCCTATTGCCATAGACATAATGCCATCCCCACACTTGAATCCCCACGGAGCGGAGTGCATTGGCAACCGGCGGAACCAAGCCGTAGTTGTAACTGCCGTCTGCGTTGGCCACTTTGATGAGTACGTGGCTGAGGCCGGCATCTTTGGCCACAGCGGCGATTTGGCTGGCGTTGCCGTTCTCACAATTCCTGATCTTCCAGATGAAAAAGCCTTTTCCTTTGAGAGTCATCGTATTTCTCCTTGGATTTGGAACTTTGTAATGGATCATCTCAATAGTATGGGGCAAACGAACGCCGTTCCTGCATCAGGATTTGCTATCCGCTCGTTATGTCCGCAGGAACGGCGTTCGTCCCCGCTTTTTTGAGAAGATACTTTGTAACCATCTAACGAAGCTCCACCTTGCTACACGGTGTGCGCTGTCAGCGTGCACGCCGTTGGCGAAACCGACTTGCCACTTTCAACTTGCAACTTGAATCGCGTTAGGGATCAACCGCTTGCCGGATGACTGCTTGGATGGCGGCCTTCTGCGGCAACAGCACCTGCGCTCCTCCAGGCGTCACCCAGGAGACAACTTGCCCCGGTCCAATGGCGTAACGTTCTACCTTGGCCGGGTCTCCGATTTGGGCGGCCAAGGGCACAATCGGGGCGACATCTTTCCAGGTCAGGTCGGTAGTGACGTGTTCCTTATAAATCTTAAATAATTCATCGCCGTTTTCCAGGGCGTTGAGACTCAGCAACTGCTTGGCGATTGCCTGAATCACTTCTTGCTGCCGCCTGGTGCGGTCAAAATCGTTGGTTGTGTAACGGGCGCGCACATACCAGAGAGCGGTGGTGCCATCCATGGGCACATTCCCGGCCTCGACGGTGTAATTGCCGTGGCCGGTGCGGTGATCGGTCAGCGTTTGGGCGACCTGGACGTTAATGCCGCCCAGGCTGTCAATCGTTTCGACAAAAGCTTCCAGTCCAATCATAACGTAATGGCTGGGTTTGACCCCGAAGTGATACTCTAGTGTCTCGGCCAAGAGAGAAAAACCGCCATAATACATGGCCGTGTTGATGCGCTGATAGCTGTATCCGGGCAAATAGAGATACAAGTCTCGCGGGAAGGAAACCATGCTGGCTGTCTTTTTCTTCGGATTGAGACTGAGCAGAATAATCGTGTCGGTGCGGAAACCGATTTCGCCGACGCGTTGATCGGAGCCGAGCAGCAAAATGTTGATTTGTTCCTGGGGCAAGTCGAGCGGAGCAACCGGTTCTGTATCCTCTTCGACGACAGGTTGGGGTTCTTCTTCTTGTTCTTGCTCTTCCTCTTCAGGTTCTTCTTGAGGCGATTCGGGCGTTGGAAAGGCGGTGGGGAGATAGGTGGGCGTGGGCGGCGACGGCTGAAAGGGAGTCGGCGTTGGGCTGGCGTCGGGCGCAACCGTGGCCAGGCCGGCGTTGGCCTGAGGCGGCGGGGCGGCTTTCAACTCCCTCGTGTCGATTAGCCCGGCTATTAGCAGAGCCAACGTCAGGGAGAGAAACAGAAGGGGTAAGATCAGCTTTTTGCGTGTAGTCATTGCTTTAGGCACAGTGTGGATGGTTTCTCGATGCGGGCGCATCATGGTGTTGTCGGTGCAGGCGTTGGCGTGTCGGTTGATGTCGCTGTGGGCGCTGTAGTATGCGTTGACGTCGGTATGGCTGTGAACGTGCTTGTAGCCGTTGAGGTGGGGCTTGGAATTGTCGTGCTTGTCGCTGTCACCGTATTGGTCGGTGCGCTCGTTGGCGTTTTTGTCGCGGTCGGAAGGCTTGTTTTTGTCGCCGTGGCTGTCAAGGTGTGCGTCGGCGTCCAAGATGGAGTCTTCGTCACCACGCGCGTGGGCACGTTGGGGACATACAAGACTTGCCCTGTTTTGATCTTGGTCGATGTGCCTAAGCAATTGGCTTGTTGCAGTTGGGCCACCGTCACGCCGTACGCCAGACTCAGGCGATAAAGATTGTCTCCCGATTGTACCCGGTAGGTCACCCATCCGGCGGGCGGGCCGCATTGAATCGGCTGGGTCGGTGGTGGGGTGATCGGCGATGGCGACAGAGTCGCGGTTGGGGGCAGCGGCGGCACGTAAATAGAAGCGCCTACGGGGAGCGAATCTGATAGCAGGCAATTGGCCTCGGCCAGCTCTTCCGGGCTGGTGTCATACGTCTCTGCCAAATTTTGCAGGCTATCACCTTCCTGGATAGAGATTTGCACCCAGCCTTGCGGGTACGCGCACGAGGTGGAGGGTACCGGGGTGGGTGACTTGGTTGGCACAGAGGTGAGGGAGGGGGTGTGAGTGGGGTCGCCGGGACGAAGCGTGTTGACGGGCGTCGGCGACAAAGTGGTCGAAGGCGTGATCGATATCGCCTCGGCTACGGAGGCCGAATCCTCTGCCGCAGCAATCAGCAAACTGCCCCCCAAGAGAATCGCGGAAACTGCGGCGGCTAGAACACCTGCCAAGAGTTCATTCTGGGTACTCATAATGGCTCAGGCCTCTTCGCCTGCTAAGATGGCGTTTTGATTGAGCGGCATCAAAATATTGAAGGTCGAACCGGTGCCCATTTCCGTATCGACCCAAACGCGCCCGTTATGCCCTTCGGTCAGCGTTTTGACGATCGATAACCCCACCCCGGTCTCACCGACGCCTTCGATGGGGGCGTTGTCTGTGCTGTAAAGCCGTGAAAAGACGCGCGGCAAATCATCTTTGTGAATCCCTCCACCCTGGTCAGCGACTTGCAGGAGCACAAAATCCTGTTCTTCGTCCTCGTGAACGTCGGCGCGTAAAAAGATTTCTCCTTCTTTGGGAGAGACCGCGCCGGCGTTCTCCAGCAAATGGAGCAGAATTTGTCCCATCGCATCGCGATCGACACAAATTTGGGGCATCGTATCGGGAAGATCGACTCGCAAACTGATATTCTTACGGCGTAATTGCTCGCTTGTGTCGGCGATAGCTTTGTCGATGATGTCGCCAAGATCGACCACTTCCGGATTGAGGGATAATTTTTCGTGATCCAGTGTCTCAATCTGGAGCATATCCTCCAGGCGGAGGTTCATGCGTTGGGCTGAGGCGTGGACGCGCTCTAAAAACTTGCGTTGTAATGCCCCTAAAATACCGGTAGACTCCCCCAACAGCAAATCAGTATAGCCCAAGATAGAAGAAAGCGGTTGGCGCAAATCTTGGGCTAAAGTGGTATAGGCCTGGCTTTGTTTTTCCGGAATCCCGGCCTCATCTCGCTCTTGCACCGATTCAACTTGCGCTCCCTGACGTTCCAATTGTTCTTTTAAATAGGCGATTTCCTGGAGCGCCAATTGCAATTCCCCATTAAGCTGCTCTTCTTTTGGCGAAGCGACACTTTGCCCCTGCGCGAGCAGGTCTTCGACCATCTCCCCTAGGCGAAGGTTTTCCACCTGTAAACGGGCGATCGTGTTTTCTGCCTTCTGGTGCGCTTCTTGAAGAGAAAGGAATTCTTCTCTTTGTTCCTTTTCGAGCGTTTTTTGCTTGGTTTCTTGCAGCTTTTTTTCCAGTTGTTTGGACTTGGTTTCAAACGCTTCACTTTCGTTTTGTTTTTCCTTTAGAAGCGTTTTCATTTCTTCAAGATTCTGTTTACTCTTGTCTAACTCTCCTTGGAGCGCGTTGAGTTGCTTTGCACGCAGAAAAATAGGCGTCAATGTCTGGGTGACTTCCTCTAGGTTATGTTGATCTTCGCGGTTCCAGCGCCGATTGGAGTACGGCGATAGCAACACAATGGTGAACAAGGGCTCTTGATGCTCTTGCGATGGCGCTGTGCTCGCCAACAAATATCCCGTGTTGCCAATTTCGAGCAATTGTCCCAGATTGAACATATCTCGGGACGTGCTGCTGGCCGGTAATCGCAGCGACTGCATTTGACGCATTGCCGTCATCAGCAAGGGTACCTCATTTGGGTCCAGGCTCATGCCCGCTAACGCCTCTTCCCGGATGAGATCATACCCGCATTGGAGTTGAATCTGGCCTTCCCCATCGGGCGGATAAATCAAGAGGCATATATCCGCCAACATGGTTTCCCCAATTGCGCGCGTGATCGTTTTGCAGAGCTTTTCTTGGGATGATTCGGCCATGATAGCCAGGATCGACATAGCTCGCTCTGGCTGGATTCCGTACTGGCGGCGCTCTTGCAGCAAGGGGGGAGATTCCGTTATAGGTTTGACCTCATCTTGAGGCGAGATCGGCGCATGGAACCGGCGCGGCAAAACAAACAAAAGAGGGTACGCAGCCAACTGAAACAACCGCACCGACCAAGAGAAATCGCTCTCCAAGGATGGAAAACTCAAATGGATGCCATAGCTGATGGAAGTGATGGTTAACATCCCTAGCCCGTAGCCCCAACCGTTGGGGCGTCGTATCATCAAGATGATGATACCGAGGAACGTGAGTGCCAGGCCATACATCCCCCATCCCAAATCCAGCCATGTCTGGTTAAAGGCCGTCTGCGGGTATTGTTGATACCACCAAACCCAACTGAGTGCCGCGGTTGCTAACGTCAACAATCCCAATAATCCACTGGCGGCATCGGCGGTTCGCAGCGGTTCCGGGAAACACCACAACCACAGGATCACGATCAGGCTGAGGCTGGTAGTCACCCGATCCATAACCGGCAGGATAGCATGAGGGTTTGCCAGCCCCTGTTGTACCAGCCCGGCGCCAAGAAAGAGAAGGACACGGATGGCCAACAAAGCCCCCAGCCCAATCAGCATGCGCAAGCCTTGGGGAAACTTGTTCTCGCGCCACAAGTAGAGCGCCGATTGCAAGGCGCCTGCCACCGCGAAGGCCAAGATCATGTGGTAGGCTAGATTTCCCGGAAATGTTGTCAGCGCTGTCAATAATTGTTCAATTGTATTCATCATGGCGACCATCCCTCGCAGAAATTATAGCATGCAATTTAACGTATGCGCGTTCAAGCCCCC
>CAZJBA010000010.1:0-24522 GCA_964544065.1 uncultured Anaerolineales bacterium
AGCATCCTGAGCTCCGTCGAAAGCATCCTGAGCTCCGTCGAAAGCATCCTGAGCTCCGTCGAAGGATAGACTTGCCCACTTCAAGGTAGTTTAGTACACAACGGCGTAAGTCCTTTGGCACTTACAAAACGTTGTTGTGTGCGTGTCTCCCGACCGCACATTTGGAGCGACCGCAGGCCTCCCACGATAAATATGTTGCAAACAAGTTCGTTTCAAGGGTTTGGAGACCTTTGGTCAGACCACCGGCTCGGTCAGGTACCCCACGCCCGAAGGGCGCGCATAGCGACGGCATGCTCCGCGAAGACACTTCGCCGTTAAACTGCGAAAGGATTTTCGCGACGAAGTATGTGTGCTGATCTTTTGCAAATGCGATTGCTCTTTGTTGAGGGAGCGCTAAAGAAACTATCAAAATTGGTGGGATAAATGCTTGCATTTTTAAATCTTTTCGTATATACTGTGTGTACTTGTGGGTTAAAGTGGGATGAAGTGGTAAGTAATGCGCCGGGCAACCGGCGTTTGGTTGTTAATTGGAAACTAGAACAAATGTTTTTAGGTCAATATCGCCATACCGTTGATAGCAAGGGGCGCTTAACCATTCCGGCTCGATTTCGGGATGAGTTAGCTGATGGCGCTTACTTGACTCAAGGTTTCGATCGTAATTTGCGTTTGGTCACGGAGGAGGCCTTCAAATCCGTTTTCGAAAGACTCAGCAAAATGAAAACCACCGATCCCGTCGCCCGCGACTTGCGCCGACTCGTTTTTGCCACCGCCAGCCAGGTAGACCTCGATAGCGTTGGGCGGGTGTTGATCCCGCAATTCCTGCGCCAGGTTGCCAAGCTGGATGGGGAAGCAGTCATCGTCGGCGTGGGCGAAGCGATTGAAATCTGGTCGCCCGAAGAATGGGATCAACGAGTCACCTTGCTGGGTGATGTAGATGCCAATTCTGAACGTTTTGCAGAGCTTGATCTTTAGGTCGAAATAGTGTTCATTTTTCTCGTAAAACAGTCTCTCACCTTCATCTGTGACCATGCACAAGCCGGTACTTTACCAAGAAATCATACATGCCTTGCACCCACATGCTGGCGGTTTTTACGTTGATGGTACCATAGGCGCCGGCGGCCATGCTTGGGGGATCTTAGATGCTAGCTCACCAGATGGAAGATTACTTGGATTTGATCTTGATCCCCAGGCATTAACATTGGCCCGGGAGAAATTAGCCCCTTTTGAGGGGCGTTTCATCTTGGTGCATGCTTCCTACACGACCTTGGCGGAACAGCTTGACTCGCTCGGGTGGGATTCCGTTGATGGAATTGTACTCGATTTGGGGCTTTCTTCGATGCAATTGCGTGCGGTCGAACGAGGCTTTTCTTTCCAAACCGACGGCCCACTGGATATGCGCTTTGATCCCAATGCAACCACCCGCGCCGCCGACCTGGTCAACAAGCTGCCGGAGAGTGAGTTGGCCGATTTAATTTACCAGTACGGTGAGGAGCGCTATGCTCGCCGAATTGCGGCTGACATTGTGGCAGCCCGCCCGATTGATACCACCGGTGAACTGGCTGAGCTTGTCGCCACGGCTGTGCCCGGCGGACGGTCGCGCATCCATCCGGCCACGCGCACGTTTCAGGCCTTGCGAATCGCCACCAATGATGAATTGGGCTCCATCAAAGCGGTCTTGCCCCAAGCTGTTGAATCCCTCAAAGCCGGAGGCCGGCTGGCCGTGATCGCCTTTCATTCCCTGGAAGATCGCATCGTCAAGCGCTATTTTCGTCGCGAGAGCCAAGATTGTATCTGCCCCCCCGAGCAGCCGATCTGCACGTGCGAACATTGCGCTCGGATAAAAGAGATCGCTCGAAAGCCCATCCGACCCACGCAGGCGGAAATCGACTCCAACCCGCGCGCCCGCAGTGCCCGCCTCCGCGTCGCGGAAAAGCTCAATCTAACCTAACCTCTTCTTGACCATGTGTGAAGAGTTGATCAAACGATGATGAACTACGTCAAAAATCTAACCCAAGCCTATTCCCAAACCCCATGGCGGAAACAGCTTCGAGGGGTTGGGTTTATTTTGATGATCGTGGTGATTGGTCTCTTGTCTGCCAGCATCTTCATGAGCATTACCGCACGATCGGCAGTCGTTGGGCGACAGATACAGATCAACAGGTTTGACATCACGGCGATGAAGCGCCAAATCGCTGATATGGAATCGGAACTGGCAAGATTATCTTCTGTCGCGGTGATGGAAGAGCGAGCGCGGGCATTGGGTTTCCGACCAGCCATACCGGAAGATATTGTTTATGTGGATGTTCCTGGTGTTGCCAGACATGACCAGGCCTATTTAGCTGCATCATCGCAGCCTATCCAACTCGACGCCCACCCGGTACTCTCTCCGGCTTTTACCCAAACCTGGACGGATTGGCTGGTTCAACATTTCAAGAAGCCGGTCCTTCCGCTTGCAGATGTACAACCATGAACACACAGCATGGCTCTCGCTATATCATTATAGGCGTTGCCTTCGGCGTTGTCAGCTTGCTTCTGGTTGGTCGCCTGGTTTATATCCAAATTGGGCCTCAGACCGATCAGCTTCAGGCTATCGAGCAAAGTGATAGAGAAAGGTTGCTAAATGTGGAGCCTGTGCGCGGAAGCATTTTCGACCGCCAGGGCAGATTGTTGGCAGGCAACCAGCAGGTTTTCGAGGTGGCCGTCTCATTGAGTGACGTTCGCAATCCGGAGAGCATTGCTCTCGCCGCGAGTGTTGTTTTAGGCCTTGATTATGGCGATGTATATCGTATCGCCAGTTTAGGGCCAGAAGACGTTGAGAATTTCGACGAGGCGCACTTTACCTTGGATAATTATGCTACCCAAGAAGAGGTCGATCGTTTAGAGGAGCATAAAACATTATTAGCTGAAAATCCTGATAACGCTGGCATAAGCCCCAGTGGAGACCCGCATAATTTAGCCGGTGTTGTCATCACCCCTCGCTTGGGCAGGAGTTACCCCGAGCAGGCCGTGGCCTCCAACGTGATAGGCTTTGTCAACCAGATTGAAGAGAGTAATTATGGCGTCGAAAAAGCCTTAAATGGGCTTCTTTCCGGCGTAAAAAAACAAATCGTCATTTCGGATGACCCTCATCAGGCTATGGAATTGCCTGACACGCCCAACGGTGCCAGTCTGATCCTGACTCTCGATCGCGAGATCCAAGTCGCTGTCGAGGAAATACTGGATGAAGCCTTAAACAAGACCGGCGCTTACGCCGGAACGATTGTGGTCATGTCGCCGCGAACCGGCGAAATTTTGGCGATGGCTTCCAACCCACGCTTGAATCTCGATGAGTTCTGGCGGGTGAAAGAGATCTTCCCGGAAGGACAGGCTTATAACTTGGCCATCGATGGTTATGAACCGGGTTCTGTCTTCAAGGTCATTACCATGGCGGCCGCTCTGGATACAGGCGCGGTCAAGCCGCAAACCGAATTTGTCGATACCGGTTCGATTGTGGTCGGTGGCAGAACCATCTATAACTGGGATCGCGGCGCCTGGGGCCCCCAAACCATGACCACCTGCTTGCAGCATTCCCTGAACGTTTGTCTCGCCTGGGTTGCCACCCAGGTGGGGCCGACTGATTTTTATGAGTACATTCAAGATTTCGGCTTTGGGCAACCAACCGGAATCTCTCTGGCCGGGGAATACGCCGGACATCTTCGTGTGCCCACCGACCCCACTTGGTACGAGATCGACCTGGGCACCAATTCTTTTGGGCAGGGCATCGAAGTGACGCCCGTCCAAATGTTGCAAGCCATTTCGGCTGTAGCGAACGATGGCAAAATGGTCACTCCCCACATCCTCAAGGCAGTGGTCAACGGAAATCGCCAGTATGACATCGCCCCGGAAATAGCCGGTCAGCCCATTTCGGCGGAGACGGCCCACACGCTCGCCAATATGTTATCCGTCTCCCTCGAAGACGAAGCCTCTACGGCCTTGCTGCCGGGCTATCGATTGGCGGGAAAAACGGGCACTGCCGAAATTTACAACCGCGCTCGAACCAACGCATCCTTTGTCGGTTGGGGCCCGGTCGATGATCCCCAGTTTATGGTTTACATTTGGCTCCGGGAACCGGCCACCTCCCCTTGGGCTTCCCTTGTGGCTGCCCCGGTTTTTCACGACGTAGCCAAACGATTAGTTATTTTGATGGACATTCCCCCCGATCAAGTCCGGTTTGGCATGGCCTCACCATGACGAAAAGACAACCAGCGATGCTAACCTTGGCAGATGTTTTTGATGCCCTCATCCAGCAGCGTCCCGCCTGGGCGACTCAGGTGATCACGGACGCGGTGATTGATTCTCGCCAGAGCATCGCCGGGGCCTTATTTGTAGCACTCCCCGGCGAAAATGTAGATGGTCATGACTTTGTAGAGGAAGCCTTCTCCCGGGGCGCTAGCTTTGCTTTGGTGCAACGCGACCTCCCAGCCGGAGTATCTGTCCTGGATTTGCGGGAGGGTTCCGTTGTTGATCTGGAGACTGTGCATTCGGTCCCCTGTGCGCTGCGCGTGGACGACAGCCTGGTTGCCCTGCAAGAATTAGCCCGCTTTTGGCGCAATCAGAAAGATGTGCGCGTGATCGGCATCACCGGCAGCGTGGGAAAATCAACCACCAAGGAATTGGCCGCGGCGGTCCTGTCACAGCGTTACAGCACCCTCAAGAACCCGGGCAACCTCAACAACGAGATCGGCTTACCCCTGACTATGCTGCGCCTGAGCGCCGGGCACCAACGCGCCGTCCTGGAGATGGGATTCTACGTCCCCGGCGAGATCGCCTTTCTGTGCGACATCGCCCAGCCGGAAATCGGCGTGATTACCAACATCGGCACCGTTCACGCCGAAAGAGCGGGCTCGCAGGAAGCGATCGCTCGTGGCAAGGCCGAATTAGTCCAAGCCCTCCCCTCACCCCCCGCGGGCGTCGCGATCCTCAATTATGATGATGACTGGGTTCGCGAGATGGCCGAGCAAACTCAAGCGCGAGTATTTTTCTACGGCTTGAATTCGGGAGCGGATTTGTGGGCCGACCAGGTCGAGGGCTTGGGTCTGGAGGGGATTCGTTTCCGGTTGCATTATCGCAGCGAAAGGTTGCATTTACGCGTCCCCTTGATTGGACGTCATTCCGTGCATACGGTGCTACGAGCCGCGGCCATCGGATTGGTCGATGGGCTGACCTGGCAAGAGATCATCAGCGGTTTGCGCGAAGGTCACACCCAATTACGCTTGGTGGCCGTCCGCTCTGCGAGCGGCGCTTTATTGCTGGATGATACCTATAACGCTTCCCCGCAATCGACCATGGCAGCTTTGACTTTGCTCGCCGAGATGGAAGGACGCAAGATCGCCGTGTTGGGTGACATGTTGGAATTAGGTCAATACGAACGCCAAGGGCATCGCATGGTCGGTTTGCGCGCCGCCCAAATAGCCGATGTGCTTATCACGGTGGGGGAGCGCGCTCAAACCATTGCCAACGCAGCTCGTCAAGCAGGGTTTTCTCAAGAACGGATCACCCAATTTGAGAACAGTGACCAGGTTATCGACCACTTACGTGATCGTTTGCGCTCCGACGATGTCGTTCTGGTCAAAGGTTCCCGTGGCATGCAGATGGACTGTATTGTGGCCAGCTTGGAGGCACAGCGATGACTCAAACGTCTTTGGCCTTGGCCTTAGCAGGCTTTAGCTTCGTGCTTACCGTGATTTGGGGCAACCCTTTGATTCGTATTTTGCGCCATCTCGAAGTCGGCGAAACGATCCGTGTGGAAGGGCCAGACCGGCACTTTTCGAAATTAGGGACGCCGACGATGGGCGGCGTCATGATCGTGCTGCCGGTGGCTCTGGTCACGCTTTTGTTGAATGGGGCTACGTTGCTTGGTCATATGGATGTGCTGGGCCGTTCGATTCTGTTGCCTTTGGGTGTATTGGTCATTTTTGCCGTTTTAGGCGCAGCCGATGATTGGTTGGGTTTGCGCGGCCGGCGCCGAGGCAAGGGTATGCGCGCCAGCGTCAAGTTTCTCTTGCAAGGCTTTGTGGCCTGGGTCGCTTCGATAGGCTTGTATCATTATTTGGATGCCCCCCATCTCTATTTGCCCAGCTTTGGGATCGAGTTTGTCGTCGGCGTTTGGTACATTCCCATCGCCATGCTCATTATTGTGGCCAGTTCGAACGCGATCAACTTTACCGATGGCCTTGACGGCATGGCCGGCTTGATTTCTGCGACCGCCTTTGTGGCCTACGGCGGCATTGCCGTCTTGCAGGGACAGGTCTATCTGGCCCGCTTTTGCTTCACCTTGGTAGGCGCGCTGTTGGGCTTTCTATGGTTCAACGTTCACCCGGCCCAATTGTTCATGGGCGACACTGGCTCGTTGGCGTTGGGCGCCACCTTGGGCATCGTCGCTTTGATGACTGGCCAATGGGCCATTTTACCCATCATTGCCATCATTCCGGTCAGCATTACCCTGAGTGTCATCATTCAGGTCAGCTATTTCAAGTTGACCAAGCGATTGTATGGCGAGGGCCGCCGAGTCTTTAAAATGACCCCGTTGCACCACCACTTCGAACTTTCAGGCTGGAGCGAGACTCAAGTAGTGCAGCGCTTTTGGCTGATTAGTTTGCTGGTTGCTATGGTCGGCGTGGCCTTGGCGGTGACATGATGAGAGATTGGTCTGGAAAACGCGTTTTGATCATCGGGGCGGCCCGTCAAGGGACGGCGCTGGCGCGTTACTTGATCGATCACGGCGCTCACGTCGTGCTCAACGATCGTTGCCAGGCTGCCGAACTTGCCGATGTCCGCGAAACGTTATCCGATTTACCCGTGGAATGGGTTCTCGGCGGGCATCCCCTCAGCCTGTTGGATGATGTCGATTTGGTTTGTCCCTCTGGCGGCGTTCCCCTGACGCTCCCGTTGGTGAAAGATGCCCAGGCTCGAGGCCTGCCGCTTTCCAACGATTCGCAAATTTTCTTGGAAGCTGCTCCCTGCCCGGTGATGGGAATCACCGGCTCGGCCGGGAAGACCACCACGACCATGCTGGTTGGGCGTATGGCAGAAGCCGGAACAGACGCGCAGGCCTGGGTGGGCGGTAACATCGGCAACCCCTTGATTGATAAGGTAGACCAAATTACTGCTGATGACCTCGCTGTGGTGGAGTTATCCAGCTTTCAACTGGAGGTGATGACCCGTTCTCCGCAGGTGGCCGCGGTGTTGAACGTGACTCCCAATCATTTGGATCGCCACGGAACGATGGAAGCTTACACAGCGGCAAAAGCCCGCATTCTAGACTTTCAAAGCGAGCAGGATGTAGCCGTTTTGGGCCGCGAAGACTCTGGGGCTTGGGGGCTGGCCGCTTCCGTGCAAGGCGAATTGATCAGCTTCGGGTTCAGGTGCCCGCCGCGAGGGAGTCAAGGGACCTTCCTGCAGGATAGCTGGATCAAGTTTTGGGATGGTACCAACGCCCAAAAAATCCTTCCTATCGATTTAATTCTCCTGCGCGGAGAGCACAATTTGCTCAATGTCTTGGCAGCCAGCACCATCGCAATTGCGGCTGATTTGCCCCTCGAAGCGATTCGGGCGGGCGTGGATGGGTTCGAAGGCGCGCCGCATCGCTTGGAATTTGTCCGTTCGTGGGGCGGGGCCGATTGGTACAATGATTCGATTGCCACAGCTCCGGAGCGGGCCATGGCAGCAATACGCTCCTTTGACGAGCCGCTGGTCTTGCTGGCGGGCGGCCGGGACAAAGACCTGCCCTGGGAAGATTTCGCCGAGTTGGTGCGCCAACGCGTGGATCATGTGGTCATTTTTGGCGAAGCATCCGACAAGGTGGAAGCTGCCATCGACGCGGCCGGGCCGAGCGAGCGCCCCTATTCCGTGACGGTGTGTGATGGCTTGAACGAGGCGATCGCGGCAGCGGCTCGAGTCGTCACTTCCGGTGATGTGGTTTTGTTCTCACCGGGCGGCACGAGTTTTGATCAATTTGATGATTTTGCAGATCGTGGAAGATGGTTTCGAAAATGGGTCGACGAATTAACCTAAATAATCAAGCGAACAGCGCTCACCAAGTTAATCAGAAGCGACCTTATCCGCGCTTGAATATCGATGTGCCCTTGATCGTGATTTTGGCCGCCTTGCTTGCTTTCGGTTTTTTGATGATGCACTCGGCCAGTTGGAGAACTTCTCTGGAACTTTCTGACAACGATTCGCCCGATTATTTGTTCATCCGCCAATTGCGTTGGTTGGTTTTGGGGATTGTTGTTCTGATTGCTTGTGCTTGGCTAGACTATCATCGCTGGAAGAGGTTTTCGATTTTCGCTATGGCGGTGACGTTGTTGGCTTTGTTCGCCCTATTGGTCTTTGGCGAGACAAGCGCCGGGAAGATACGCAGTTTTCACCAGGGTTCCTATCAACCCTCGGAGTTGGCCAAGCTGGTTACCGTCATTTATTTGGCTGTCTGGCTTTATGCAAAACGCGATCGACTCAAGGACATCAGTTTTGGCTTGATTCCCCTGGGCGCGATCGTTGGATTGACCAGCGGTTTGATCATGAGTCAGCCCGACTTGAGCGCTGCGGGTATGGTCATGTTGTTGGGCGGCTTTATGTATTACCTGGGCGGCAGCGACGCCCGCCAGACGGCCATCTTGGTTCTGGTGGCTGGCGTGGTTGGGTACCTGGTGCTGCATTTTAACCCCACCGGGAATGATCGTGTGGGTGAATTTTTGGACGGTTGGAAAGATTTGGCCGCCTCTTCCTACCATGTTCAAAAAGCGCTGATTACCTTTGCGAGGGGTCGTTGGTTCGGGGTTGGGATTGGCCGCAGCACGACCAAGTTGACCACCCTGCCAAACCCTCACACCGACAGCATCTTCGCCGTCATCGGCGAGGAAACCGGTGTCTTTGGCGCTTCGATTGTGGTCCTGTTGTTTAGCTTGTTGTTTTGGCGTGGTTTGGTGATTGCCAAACGCGCTCCCGATGGGTTAGGCTCTCTTTTGGCAGCGGGTCTGACCCTGTGGATTACGCTGGAGGCTTTTGTCAATATGGCCTCTTTGCTCAATTTGATGCCTTTTGCTGGGAACACATTGCCTTTCTTCAGCGTCGGTGGTTCCAGCTTGGTTTCTTCGATGGCGGGATTGGGCATTGTCTTGAATGTTTCTCGTTTCTCTGAACGGGAACAACAAAATAAAATCCGGAGGACGTTTGGTGCGATTGTTGATTTGCGCGGGCGGGACCGGCGGCGGCGTGTATCCCGCTCTCGCCGTTCTTGAGCAGATGCGGACAGCGCAGCCCGACCTTCGAACCCTGTGGGTTGGCGGCGAAGGCGGCATGGAGGCTGATCTGGTAGCAAAGACGGATGTCCCTTTTGAGGCCATCCCCGCTGCCGGCCTGCATGGCGTTGGCCTGCGGGCCTTGCCCGGAAACCTGTGGGACTTGTTACGGGGCTTTTTTGCGGCCCGAAATATCTTGCGACGCTTTCGGCCCGAGGCTATCTTTTTCACCGGCGGTTATGTGGCCATCCCGATGGCGTTGGCCGGGCTGGGAATTCCTTCGCTCGTCTACGTGCCTGACATCGAACCGGCCTTGGCCCTGCGCCTGCTGGCACGCTTTTGCGATCGCATTGCTGTAAGCACCGCGGACTCGCGAACCTTTTTCCCCCGCCGGCGCGATCGTGTGGTGGTGACGGGATACCCGGTTCGGGCTGATTTGACCGCTTGGAGGAAAGAAGCAGCTTACCGGGAATTTGATCTTTCTCCGGATTTGCCTACCTTGTTGGTGACCGGTGGCAGTTTGGGTGCCCTTTCCATCAATCGGGCGCTGGCCCCTATCTTGCCCGATTTGTTGCCCGAGATGCAGATTCTCCATCTGACGGGCAGGCATACCTGGTCTCAATTCAAGGATAGCGGCGAGAATCTCGCTCCGGAACTGGCCGCCCGCTACCGGGTTTACCCTTACCTGCACGACCGGATGGGCGCTGCTTTCACCGTTGCGGACGCGATTCTTTGTCGGGCAGGCGCTTCAACCTTGGGAGAATTGCCCCATTTTGGACTCGCGGCCCTTTTGGTGCCTTATCCCCACGCCTGGCGTTATCAACGAGTCAACGCCGAATATCTGGTTGACCATGGAGCTGCCCAAATGTTGGCAGACGCTGACTTGGAGCAGCAGCTCAAGCCCATGCTGCTTGATCTGATCCGTGATGAGAACCGTCGCGAGGCCATGAGCACGGCGATGGGATCACTGGCTCAACCCGATGCAGCCGCCTCCATCAGCCAAGAGTTACTGAAAATAGCCTCATCAAATGCTGGAAACGAGGACGTGACATCATGATTAGTCTTCCGGTTATATTTTTTATTTTTATATTTTTCTTTGCTTTGATTGGGGGCTTGCGGGGATGGGCGAAAGAATTGTTAGTAAGCTTTAGTGTCGTCTTGGCGTTGTTCCTTATCCTGATTTTGCAGAATTACATTCATGTTGTCCTTGAACCTTTTGCTGGGTTAGATGAAAAGTATGCAGATGTTGAGGTTCCTGAAGATGAAGATGTTGTTATTATGTCTCCCGATGAAATTAAGCCCTTTGGCGATTTTTCGGTTTCAGAGCAAAAAGTGTACAGCCGCCAATTTTGGTTTCGTACGATTATCTTGATCGTGTTAGTTTTTTTTGGATATCAGACTCCTGCTCTGACTCGTTTGGGAGGGGAGGCGCGACGGGAAAAAATACAAGATTTTTTATTAGGATTATTTTTTGGTGGTATCAACGCGTATTTAATTGTCGGTACCGTTTGGAGTTATATGCACTTGGCACATTATCCTTTTGCTCCTTATGTCATTGCGCCACAAGCTGACGATCCTTTTTTTGAAATGACGACTTTTCTGATTAAAATTTTACCTCCAATCTGGCTGGGTCAATCGCCCGTTATTTACTTGGCGATTGGATTAGCGTTTCTGTTTATCTTGGTGGTGTTTATCTAATGGAACAGATTCACTTTATTGGCATTGGAGGCACGGGTCTCTCGGCGATTGCGCGCCTTTTGCTGGAGAGCGGCTACAAGGTCAGTGGCTCAGATTTGCAATACTCCTCCCTGGCGAGCGACGTGGAGGCCCTCGGGGCGGAGGTCTATGTCGGCCATCGGGCCGAACAAATAGGCGGGGCCGATCTGGTCATCCGCTCCTCGGCAGTGCCGGATGAGAATGTCGAGGTGCAGGCCGCCATGGGTGCGGGGATTCCCGTGGTCAAGCGATCCGATTTCCTGGGCCAATTGATGGAAGGTCGCCGCGGCATTGCTGTGGCCGGGACGCACGGCAAAACCACCACCTCGGCCATGCTTGCTTGGACGCTGACCGCCCTGGACCAAGACCCCAGCTTCATCGTCGGTGGTGTCGTCTCCAATTTGAACGCCAACGCTCATGCCGGTCAAGGTTCGGCCTTTGTCATCGAAGCGGATGAATATGATCACATGTTCCTGGGGCTGAAGCCCGAGATCGCTGTGGTCACCAACGTGGAGCACGATCACCCCGACATGTTCCCCACGGCGGAAGATTTTCAAAGGGCGTTTCGCGATTTCGTGGCCCTTTTGCCCCCCGGCGGGGCTCTCTTGGTTTGCGGCGACGACCCCGGCGCAACCGCGTTGATGCCCCACGCTCCGGAAGGTTGTAAAGCCCGACGCTACGGGCTTGGCGATTCCGATTTCGATTATTACGCCGATGATCTGACCGGCAACGACCGTGGCGGTTTCAGCGCTGATGTGTACCGTCGCGGCGTACGGATGGCCCGCCTCGAGTTGCAAGTCCCCGGCGAGTATAACGTCAAGAATGCCCTGGCCGCGCTCGCCGTCATGGATGTACTTGACCTGCCCTGGCAAGATGCCGCCGAAGCGTTGACCGACTTTCGCGGGGCCGGGCGCCGGTTTGAAGTGCTCGGTCAGGCCGGAGGCGTCATCGTTGTGGATGACTACGGCCATCACCCCACCGAGATCCAGGCCACGCTGAAGGCAGCCCGCCACCGCTACCCTGAACGCAGAATTTGGGCCATTTGGCAGCCGCATACCTACACGCGCACGAAAATGTTGTTCGACGAATTTGTGGCCTCGTTCGAAGATGCCGATGCTGTTGTGGTCACGGAAGTCTTTCGCTCGCGCGAACCGGTCGATCCCGATTTTTCAGCGCTCCAGGTTGTCAAGGCCATGCAGCATCAAGATGTTCATTTTGCCGCTACCCTTGCCAATGCAACCACGTTTTTGTTGGAGTATTTACGGACGGGCGATGTCATGATCGTCTTTTCGGCTGGCGACGCCACCGAGATTAGCGAACAGGTTTTTGTAGCTTTGTCACAAAAAAACTGATTTGGGAGTACATCGATGGAAGAAGAGAAACGAACCTATCAAATAGACACGGAAGTAGCCCCTGAGCTTCGGTTGCGATTTCATCAGCAGGAAGAGCAAAAACCTGAGAATCAAGTTGGATCTTCTCAACTTCGCGACAGAAAATTTCTTTCGGAAGAGTTGATTGTTGGCTTGATCCAAAAGATCAAAGCCTTGTAACGGATCGTAGAGGTACGACCCGCTTGGCAAGGTCTCCTCCCGCAAGGACACGCCGTGTAGACCGCAGCCATGGGTGGGGGGCTCGGTCTGGAGACCTTCGCCCAGCATGTTTTGTGACGGATGTTAGAGGTATAACATGACAGCGCAGAAAAAACGAAAAATTATCGTTATTTTTGGAGGCCGTTCTGGCGAGCACGACGTCTCGTTGATGTCAGCGCGTTCTGTTTTGGGTGCTTTGGATGAACAAAAATATGAAATCATCCAGGTAGGGATTACCCACGAGGGCGTCTGGTTGTCGGGTGAAAACGTGCTTGATGCCCTGGCCGCGGGCGAGACCGATCACCTCATCCCGGTCACCCTCTTGCCTGATCCGAATCGACCGGGGCTTTATCGCCTCACTTCAACCAAGCAGGGCGAACAACTTGAGCTTCTGACGCGATTTGATCTCATCTTCCCGGTCTTGCATGGCACCTTCGGCGAAGATGGTACCCTGCAAGGTTTGTTTGAGATGGCCGACGTGGCTTACGTGGGCGCTGGTGTGGTCGGCTCTGCCGTTGGCATGGATAAAGGTATTTTCAAGGATGTCATGCGCAGCCACGATATTCCCGTCGTCGAAGCGGTCGTCGCCCTGCGCAGCGAACTTGAAAGGGACATGAATGCTGTTCTCGACCGGGCGGAGGCTTTGGCCGATTATCCCCTCTTCGTCAAACCGGCCAACATGGGCTCTTCGGTCGGCGTGAGTAAGTGCACAAGCCGTTCCGATTTACTGGAAGGCTTGCTGGAGGCGGCCCGTTTCGATCGCCGCTTGCTGGTTGAGCGCGGCATCAACGGGCGCGAGATCGAGATCAGCGTGCTGGGCAATGATGATCCCCGCGCCTCCATCCCCGGCGAGATTCGCCCGGCAGCAGAATTCTATTCCTACGAAGCCAAATACCACGATGATCGCTCGGAATTATTCATCCCTGCCCCCATCTCCCCGGAGCTGGCCGGCGAAATGCGCGCCGTGGCCGTGCGAGCCTATCAGGCCATCGATTGCGCTGGCATGGCCCGGGTTGATTTTATGTTGGATCGCGACACGGGCGAGTACTATCTCAGCGAATTGAACACCATCCCGGGCTTCACCAACATCAGCATGTATCCCAAACTTTGGGAAGCCAGTGGATTGCCTTATCCGGAGTTGATTGACCGCTTGATTCGGTTGGCGCTCCAACGCCGAGCGGAGCGTGATCGCACCGAGTGGCGTTATCAGCGATAACTTGTGAACGTAGAGTTTCTATGATTATGAGCAAAAAATCTGCCAAATCTCGGGCTGAAATTGTCCGGGAGAGACGCAAAGAGAGCAAACGCTCCAGCCGCCGCGCCCGCCGACGAGGGAGGCGCAAGTCGACCTCGAAGTTGCCTCCGGTGTTGGTGCGGGGTACCAATCTCGCGGCCGATGCAGACCCACCCTCGCAGCGGAAACGGAAACGCGTCAAGCGTCGCTACGATGTGGCTTTGCCCACCCCCGGCGTCGAGATGAGGCTGCCCTCGCTTCCCGCGATCAAGATTGGTTGGCGGGTGCTGTCGTTTTTGATGCTGGTTGGTTTGTCGCTTTTGTTGTATTTTCTGTGGACATCGCCTACCTTTCAGGTTGGAAACGCCGAAGTGCACGGGACCAAACTCTTGCCCGCCGATGGGATTGACAATGCCCTGCTCATTCATGGACGCCCCATTTTCGTGGTCGAGCCGGATGCCTTGGAGCGGCAATTAAGCAGGACCTTCCCTGGTCTGAAGCAGGTTTCGGCGCGGGTTGGTTTTCCGGCCCGGGTGGTTGTCACAGTGGAGGAACGTGTTCCTGTGTTGGCCTGGCAGCAGGGTGAGCGTCTCTTGTGGGTGGATGCCCAGGGGATAGCCTTCCCCCCCCGCGGGGAGGTTGATTCTCTGCCGCGGGTTTCGGCATCGGTCCCACCACCGGCACCCCCCCAGCCCGAGGCAGAATCGCCCCAGGAGGCAGAATCATCCGGCCAGGTATATATGTCCACCGAATTGATCACGCCCGTTATCAAATTATCTAACCATCTCCCTGAGGGAACGGTCGTCAAGTATGATCGTCAGCACGGTTTTGGTTGGCAGGATCCCGCTGGTTGGCAGGTTTATTTTGGCACCGACATCGCTGATGTGGAGGCGAAAATTAGGCTTTATGAGGACGTGGTTGAAAAGGTGAAAGCAGAAGGTGTTCAACCCGTTTTGATCAGTGTGGAGTATGCCAAAGCTCCCTATTATCGCTTGGAGCAATGAGCATGGATGCACCCATTATTGTTGGTATTGATATAGGCACGACCAAAATTTGTACGCTGGTCGCTTGTGTGAACGAGGCCAATCGCTTGCGGATTTTGGGTGTGGGCATCGAGCCATCCAAGGGCATGCGCAAGGGAGCCGTGGTCGATCTTAATGCTGCCGCCCAGGCGGTTGCTCATTCGATCGAAAAAGCCGAGCGCACCTCGGGGCTGGAGATCGATTCGGCCCTGGTCAGTTTGGCCGGTTCGCACGTCTCGTCGGATAACAGTCAGGGCGTGGTTGGTATTTCCGGAGGCGCTATCGAGCAGGATGATGTCGCCCGGGTGATCGAGGCGGCCCGGGCGGTGACCATCCCTCATAACCGTGAGATGATCCACGTGATCCAGCGCGGGTTTGTGGTCGATGGGCAAGATGGCATCCGCATGCCCGTCGGCATGCACGGCTACCGCTTGGAGGTCGAAACCCATGTGATCACGGCTGCGGCCGCGACGGTAGAGAATTTGCGCAAGGTGGTTGAATCGGCCGGGGTGCAGGTGAGTCAATTTGTGCTCAACCCTTTGGCCTCTGGCGAAGTGGTTCTCAGCGAGGAAGAGCGCGAAATGGGCGTGGTTGTTTGTGACATTGGCGGCGGCACCACGGATATGGCCATCTACATCAATGGCGATGTCTGGCATACGATCGTGCTTGCCGTCGGCGGCAATCACGTCAGTTCTGACATCGCCCACGGGTTGCATTTGTCCATCTCCCAGGCTGAAGAGATCAAGTTGCAGCATGGGCATGCCCTTGAAGATGCGATCGATCAACAAGAGTCATTCTTCGTTCAACCTTTTGGCGATGAGCAGCCGGTCCAGATCAGCCGCCGGGATTTGGCCCATATCATTGAGGCCCGCGTGGAAGAAATTTTCAGCCTGGTTCTTCAGGAAATCAGACGGTCCGGATATGATCAACTGTTGCCTGCAGGGATGGTGTTGACCGGCGGTGTCAGCGCCCTGCCCGGGATTCGCGAGCTTGCCGGGCAAGTGTTGGAAATGCCCGTTCACATTGCCCAGCCGACAGGGTTGGTCGGAATGGTCGATCAGTTACATGATCCCGCTTATGCCACCAGCGTCGGATTGTTGCGCTGGGCGGTGTTGATGAATGAGTTTGTGGATGTGTATCAACCCGGTCGTAGCAGAAGGTATTCTGGCGATGACATCAACTGGGATAAAGTCAAAGATTGGTTGCGGCGATTATTGCCGTGAAAACGTTGTTTTTCTTGTGAGGAGAAAACTCTGGTAAAATGCAGCATTCATGGATCAGACGAGGAGGTATCCAAAATGCAAACAATGAATCATCCTGAAACATATGCACGTATCAAAGTTGTCGGGGTTGGCGGTGGTGGTTGTAATGCCGTTGACCGCATGATCGAGGAAGGGATGCAGGGGGTTGAGTTTATCGCTGTAAACACGGACGCGCAAGCACTGGCCTTTTCTAAAGCATCTACTCGCGTCCGCATCGGTGATGAGCTGACGCGTGGACTCGGCTCTGGCGGTGATCCCAAGGTTGGTTGCGGCGCGGCGGAGGAGTCTGCCGAAGAGCTATACAATGTGCTCAAAGGCGCCGATATGGTCTTCGTCACCGCCGGCATTGGAGGCGGTACCGGCACCGGTGCGTCCCCCGTCATTGCCCAGATTGCCAAGGAGATCGACGCCCTGACCATTGGTGTCGTCACTCGGCCTTTCACATTCGAGGGCGCCCGCCGTATTGAGGTTGCCGACGTTGGTATTCAGGAACTGAAACGTCAGGCCGATACCTTGATCGTGATTCCGAATGACCGTCTGTTACAAATTGTGGACAAACGCGCCACCCTGCAAGAGGCGTTTAAGGTGGCCGACGATGTCTTGCACCAGGGCATTCAAGGCATCTCGGAACTAATTACCATACCTGGCTTGATCAACCTGGACTTCGCCGACGTGCGCACGATCATGTCCGAGGGCGGCGCTGCGTTGATGGCCGTTGGTAAGGCCTCCGGCGATGAGCGCGCCCGGAAGGCCGCCGAACGGGCTGTTTCCAGCGAGTTGCTCGATATCACTATCGACGGCGCCCGCGGCATTCTCTTCAACGTGACCGGCGGCTCCGATATGACCCTCTTCGAGGTCAATCAGGCTGCTGCCCTCATCAAAGAGACGGCCCATCCTGATGTCAATCTGATATTTGGTGCTGTCATCGATCCTGACATGAAAGATGAACTCCGTGTCACCGTGATTGCCACCGGCTTCGATAGCTCTGGCATGCCCCGCAGCATCATGGAGCGCAAAGAACGCCGCCAGGTTGCCGAACCAGAACGAAAAAAGGAAGAGGAATTCCAACCTCGTTCCCTCAATACCGAAGACCTGGATATTCCTACCTTCTTGCGCAATCGAGTTCGTAAATAAAGAAATCTTGACGTTTGACCGTAGTTTTGTGAAGAACCTGAGGCCTCTCGCGTCGATTTGGGGTTTTCCCCGCATGTTGGAACCGCAGGCAGTCCTTACGTGGTTTTCCAACTGCCTCCGCACTGGCTGACTTGCCCGTGCATGAGAACCGGATGGCCCCTCCTCAACCAGGCTGGTTCTCTAGGAGCGCTGAACGTCGACCATGCTCCGGATGGCGTGAACGCCTTAGATATCACTGAGCCTCCTCTCAGTGGCTTCTGACAGGTCAGTGAAATTCTGACACGTCAGTGAAGTTCTGACACGTTTACCTTTGCTCCCCGCCGTTGCTTTCCGGTGGGGAGTAAAGGTTAAGGGGAAATGCCTTTCTTAAAAAATCTCATCTCCAAACCAAAATATTAAGGTAAATGGTACCCGTGTAGTCTTGTGTCTTGCCAACAAGCGTGCTAGAATCAGTCCTCTAATTATCCCCACATATACGGATTGACCTATTAGCAACCCCCACATATGGGGTCTTGTTTTCTCTTGAGGATGGATAGATATGATTTGCCCCTATTGCCAAAGCAAACGATCGCGAGTAGTGGATACGACCAAGAGTAAAAATGGCATTCGCCGTCGGCGCGAATGCCAAGACTGCGACCAACGCTTCAGCACCTTCGAACGCCCCATTTTGGCGACGCCTCTTTTAATTAAAGAAGATGACAAGCGGGAGGAATTTGATCGCCAAAAATTGATCCGCGGGATTCGGATTGCCTGTGCCAAACGTCCCGTTTCGGCCGCTGATATCGATCGCTTGGTTGGCGAAATCGAATCATCGTTACAGGCCATGGGCGAAATTGAGGTGCCCTCGCGAGTCGTCGGGGATATGGTCATCGAGGGGTTGAAAGAGTTAGATCAGATTGCTTATATTCGCTATGCCATCGTCTATTTGGGCTTGGATGATTTGAAATCTATTCGAGAAGAGATTGATCATCTCTTGGGACAAACGGAATAAACCAGACACCTGGGGGCCTCCAACGAAAAGGGATTGTAGCTTGGTAAGGAAGGAGTCTTTAGTGGTTTCGAAAGATGTAGATACGCGCAAACAAGAACTTGGACTTTCTGATACACCGCCGCTGCCCGAAGATTACAGCGAAGTCAGCTTATCGCAGAATGCTGATCGGGTTTTCATGCGGCGTTATGCCCGCAAGAATGAAGACGGACAACCTGCTGAGACCGTTGAGCAAACTTTCTGGCGAGTCGCCTATCATGTCGCCGTTATAGAAGAGGGGTGGAACGAGACTCCCTCCCAGGTGGCGCGCCGTTTTTATGATCTTCTGGCCGAGAAACGATTCCTGCCCAACTCGCCCACCTTTACCGGCGCGGGGACGCCCTTGGGGCAATTAGCCGCGTGTTTCGTCTTGCCTATTAGCGATGATATGGGTCGCCGTTCGGATGGTATTTTCCAGACCCTGCGCGATGCCGCTTTGATTCAACAGACCGGAGGAGGCAATGGTTTCTCTTTTACGCGCTTACGCCCCAAAGAATCGTTGATCAAAACTTCATCTGGTCGTGCCACAGGCCCGGTGGGTTTCCTGCGAGTGTATGATGAGGCCTTTGGCGAAATTGCCCAGGGAGGGGCCCGGCGCGGTGCCAATATGGCCGTCTTGCGCGTCGATCATCCCGACATCGAAGAGTTCATTACCTGCAAGACCGACGAGAACGCCATCACCAACTTTAATATTTCCGTCGGGATCACCGAGGCCTTCATGCAGGCGGTCGAAAATGATGAAGACTGGGAATTACGTTTCCCCGATGTCCATCATCCTGCTTATCGGCATTTCGATGGCAGCTTGGAGCAGGCCGAAGAGCAAGGCATTCCCGTCTTGGTGCATAAAACGATACCTGCCCGCAAATTGTTTGATCAGATCGTCCGGCAAGCTCATCACAATGGGGAACCGGGGGTGCTTTTCCTGGACACGGCCAATCGCGCCAATCCGATGCCGCATCTGTATACGCTCGAGGCTACCAATCCATGCGGGGAACAATTTTTGGCTCCCTATGAAAATTGCTGCCTTGGCTCGATCAATCTGGCCCAACACATGGCCCCGGATGGCGGCGTCGACTGGGAAAAGCTGGAACAGTCGACCCGATTGGCGACCCGTTTTCTCGACGATGTCGTCGATGCGAATGCCTATGTCCCCGCTGTGCCGGAACTGGAAGAAGCCGCTCATCGCGCCCGCCGGATTGGGTTGGGCATCATGGGGTTGGCCGATTTGATGTACCACGTCGGTTTGCGCTATGGTTCGCCCCAGGCGCAAGAATTTGCTTCTCAGGTGATGGAGTTTATCCGCTATCATGCCATGGGGGCCAGCATCGAGCTGGCCCGGCAGCGAGGTCCCTTCCCGGCCATCAACGGGAGCATCTATGACCCTGACCATCTGACCTGGCAGCCTCCGGAATCGATCATCCCTTACCAAAATGATTGGGATCGTCCCCCCTTGGATTGGGAATCCGTCCGAGAGGGGATCAGCCAACACGGCATCCGCAACGCGGCCCAAACAACGGTTGCTCCCACCGGAACGACTGCTACCGTCTCAGGATGTGAGGGCTACGGTTGCGAGCCGGTTTTTGCTCTGGCCTACGTTCGTCATGTTGATGATAATGGCGAGGACTTGAAGCTAACCTACACCAGCCCATTGTTCGAACAAGCCCTGATCGAAGCAGGTCTGGATGAGCAGACTCGGAAGCAAGCCGTTGAAGAGGTTTTGGAAACGGGTTCCTGTCAGGGAGTTGAATCAATCCCCGCTGAAATTCGAGATATTTTTGCCGTTTCGCAAGACATCACCGCCGAGGAGCATGTTCGCATGCAGGCGGCCATGCAGGCCTTTGTGGATAACAGCATCAGCAAGACGGTCAATTTCCCCGCGGATGCAAGTGAACAGGATGTTGCTACTGCCTATGAATTGGCCTGGAAGTTGGGTTGTAAGGGGACGACCGTTTATGTGACCGGTTCTCGCGATAAGGTGGTTCTCGAAACAGGGGCGACAACCGATGATCAACTTGACGAACAGGCCGCGGTCAGCGAGAAGATGGATCAATTGATTATGTGGCCCGAAGCCAAAAAGCCGCGCCCGCGCCGCTTGCATGGGTACACCTTCAGCGTGAAAACCCCGCTGGGAAAAGCCTTCATCACCGTCAACGAGAATGGCCATAACCAACCCTTCGAGGTTTTCATCAACTCCTCCAAGGCGGGTTCCGACACGGCCGCCGTCTCCGAAGCGATTGGGCGTTTACTTTCCTATTCCTTGCGAATAGCTTCCACCGTGGAACCGCGCGAACGGATGCGCGAGATCGTGCGGCAACTGGAGGGCATTGGCGGCCGCCGCCCGACCGGCTTTGGCGCCAACCGGGTCCGCTCCTTGCCCGATGGCGTTTCCCAGGCTTTGCGCGAATACCTGGAAGAGACGCTTGACGAGTACGTTTGGGAAGAGCTTGAGAGCGATAACGGCAGTCCTGCGAAAAAACAGCTTGATTTTGGCCAGGCCGCTTTTGAGGGCAATAACGCCAAGCGCGCCAAGATCGGCGACTTATGCCCCGATTGCGGCCAGGCTGCCCTGGTCAACGAAGAGGGCTGCCGAAAATGTTATAACTGTGGCTACAGCGAGTGTTAGAGGAAGGAGGCTTTGATGAGGACCCCAACGATTGAATTGATCCATCGGCACGGCTCTGTGCGAGACTACAAAACCGACCCGGTGCCCATTGAAACCATTGAAACGATCGTCGCCGCCGGGCAGCGCGCTTCGACCTCGTCCAATTTGCAAATGTACAGTGTCGTGGTCGTCACCGATGCTGATAAGCGCGCCCGCTTGATGAGCTTGTGCGGCGATCAAGAGCACATCGGGCAAGCGCCCGTTTACATGGCCTGGTGCGCCGACCTGAGCCGGTTGGAGCGAGTTTGCGAGCATCAAGGTTACAACAACGAGAGCGACTACATGGAGAATCTGATGCTCGCCGTCGTTGATGCAGCATTAGCGATGCAAAATGCTGCTTTGGCGGCCGAATCCCTGGGGTTGGGTTTTTGTTACATCGGCGGAATCCGCAATTATCCGGATAAAGTCATCCGGTTGTTGGAACTCCCCCCTTTAGTTTTCCCCATCTGTGGCATGACCTTGGGCTGGCCCCTCCAACCGGCGCGCATTCGTCCCCGTTTGCCGCTCGAGGCCGTCCTCCACTGGGAGACCTATCAATCCGATCACGAAGCCCATCTGCGCGCCTATGATCAAACCATGATTGAAACCGGCATTTATGATAACCGCCAGGTTGACTCAGACAGCGAGGAGCATCCACAAGACGAGTACGGTTGGATGGAGCACTCCGCCCGCCGTGCTTCAAAGGTGCACCGGCCCGGCCTGCGGGAAGCGCTGCTTCGAGCTGGCTTCGAGATGAAGTAGAGCATCCCTGATATGAAACAATTTCTGCCTCGCAGGAGTAGCTATGACCAAACGTCTCATCCTTGTCGCCGGCAACATTGGCTCTGGCAAAACGTCGCTGACCGAACGTCTGGCCCAGCGTTTGGGTTGGCGCGCCGCCTTCGAATCCGTCGCCGATAACCCCTATCTTTCCGACTTCTACGCTGATATGCGCCAGTGGTCGTTCCATTTGCAGGTTTTTTTCCTCGGGCACCGCGCCGAGCAGCACCTTGATCTTGCCCTCGATCCCCGCTCGGCGATTGCCGACCGCAGCATTTACGAAGACGCTTACATCTTTTCGCGGGCCTTGCATCACATGAGCAACCTCTCCGAGCGCGATTACCTGGCCTACCGGCGCGTTTTCGACCTGGTCATCTCCAATCTACCCTCCCCAGATTTGCTCATCTATCTCAAGGCTTCGGTACCGGAGTTGATGGCCCGGATTCAACGCCGCGGCCGCAAGATGGAAAGCGGCATCAGTGCGGACTATCTCTCTTTGTTGGAATCCTTCTACGAGGATTGGCTGGAGGCCTTTGACATTTGTCCCGTGCTGACCATCCGCTCGGACGATTTGGATTTTGTGCACAAAAAGAAACACCTCGACATCGTCGTGGAGCGGATTGAGGATAAACTGGCCGGGAAGGAGGAACTCGTTTTCCCGGATAACGGGGAGGAATAGCTGAATCACGCTCCGGCAGGTTACCGTTGTTGTGGCCTTGATCTCCCCCCAAGCAAATGGCCCACGGATTTGTCTCCGTGGGTTATTTTATTCGCGGTAATTAGCTTCTCCACCCTATGCCTTGGCTACTATTTTCACTGGCGGCAGCACTCGTAGCATTTGCTCTGTTACGCCAAAGGCGAAGTTGACTAGTGGCGTTCCAGGCATTGCAAAATAATCACTGAGTTTTTGGTAGCCTTCTTCGGTGAAGGGGATCTCTTTGCGCTGGTCTTTGGTGTTTGCAGATAGCGAAGGATCCAGTTTTCGTATCGAAACCGACTCCGTTTCAAGTGTATAGGTTTCCGAGGGTGTTAAAGTCAACTTATCGGCATCTTGAAAATCGATTCTTTCAAAAGGGTCCAGTATACTTTGATAATCTTGTAATAGTTGTGGCAGTTCTACTTGAAAGGAGCGTCGCTCTTTTTTTGAGACACTGATTCCCCACATGCCGTAGATATCGCGGCTATAAGCGTCGCTGTGGTGTGTTTTTCCTAACTGAAACAAAACAGAGCTTTTTTCCAGTTTTAGCAGGAATGTAGGCAGAACATTCGTGACAGAGAATGATGAGCGCTGCTTTTGACGATCGTAAATATTATATAACCTATTGAGCTTATTTACCGCTGCATCCGTTATTTCTGTGGGTAAGATCATCCAGCGGTAGTCTTTTTGTAAAGAGCGTGAATATAACAGATGTTGATATCGCATAGTCTATGTTTGCTAGATTGGTGTGATTTGTTTTGATGCAATATCGCGTAAAATTTTTGAGCATTTTTTTTGCTCTTCTATCACATCATTTGTGATAGGTTGTCTATTACGGATAGCTTCTTGTGAATCCCGTTTGATTCTTAACTCTCTTTCTAAATTATTCAAGTCAGCTTGCAATAAATTGATAGTTCTTCTTTTTTGTTGAAGTTCCTCTTTTAAAGCTTCTTTGTCTCTTGATGGTGCAGTTCCGTCAAGAATGATTCTGCTCAAGCTATTTATTTGTTCAAAAAGCCACCATAAACACCCTGTTGATTTGTTTTTAATAGAGTTTAGTTTTTTAAGTTGGTTTTTGATCTTTTGAATCCTCTTTTCATTTTTTTCTACTTGTTGACTTGCTGTTTCAATTTTGTTTTGTGTTTCCTGAATGGATTCTTCTATTTGATCAGCCTCTTTATAATTTTGCACAATGCGCGTTTTCAGGGTGGTATTCTCATCGTCTATACCATAGCTTATGCAATAAAAAACGGCATGTTCAACGTTCATTGGTGTAAGGGGCTCAATGATTGTGGTTTCTATTTTTAGGGGATCGTTTTTGACGCGCTCAATTTTTGCAGCTTCTCCAACTGCAGAAATTGGAGCGATTGCCCCTTGCCATAGTGGATTCCGACGAATTACGGATTGTATTTTTCTAATGGCTTTTATTCCCTTCTGGGTAAGCGGAGCATAATTTTGACTTTTTTGGGGTTGAGCTACACCATCGGCTTTTGTTAGTAATACTAATACAGTGAGTTCTTGGTTTGGGTAATTCCTTCCCAGAGCATCTAGTATTTGATACATTCTGTCAATACCGGTGTTTAGCGATGGCAGTGGTTGATAAAGAAGCTGGATAGAATCAATAAATAGAATCACGGCTTTGCAATGTTGGATATGGCGTGCTACCCTTGCCAGTTGGTTTCTCGTTTCCTGGTTTAATTGTCCCGGTTTAATGTCTGAGATCAAACCTCCTCGATAATCGATCAATTCAATATTGCATACACAATTCTGTTGTTCATTTTGTTTTTCGTACAAGTCAAAAGACCAACTTGTCGTATTTTGGGTGCCTTCTGGAAATTCAAGCCCCCCATTTCTTCTAAAGCTAATTTCTTCCCATCGGCCGATTTGTAATAGGTTATCATAAAAATTACTAGAAGTAGGGTGCATTGAAAAACTATGAGAAATATGTTTTTTTGATTGTTTGTTTGATTTTGTCTTTTTCCCGCGGTTTAGCCAGAATTCTTGTACTGATAGTTGTTCGTATAGCGCTGCCAAAAACGACGTCTTCCCCGAGCCTGTAACACCGACCATGGCGATTTTCATGGTAGCACTCCCTACTATTCAGACCTGAAAACCTAACTCTTCCATTATACAACAAAAAAA
>CAZJBA010000010.1:24622-31614 GCA_964544065.1 uncultured Anaerolineales bacterium
TGATTCCTGATTCCTAATCCCCAATTTACATCACTTCCACCACCTCACCGACCGCCTCACAAACTCCCTCCACCTGCCCCTCCGTCATCACGCCGGAGAAGGGCAGCGCTAACCCGCGGCGGCCGAGATCCTCGCTGACAGGGAAGTCACCCTCTTGGTAGCCGAATTGCTCCACCATGTAAGGTTGCAAATGAATGGGGATGAAATAAGGCCGGTTGGGGACGCCGCGCGCTTTCAACGCCTCCGAAGCGGCCTCGCGGTCGATCTCCGGGGCGAAGCGGATCACGTAGACGAACCAGCTCATCCGCGTAGTGCTGGGCAGCACCTGAGGGATTTCGATGCCCTCGAGATCATGCAGTCGTTCTTGATACCAGTTGGCCACCTGCTCGCGCTTGGCCAGCAGCTCGTCGAGGCGCTCCATCTGGACGCGTCCGAGTGCGGCGCTCATCTCGTCGATGCGGTAGTTGTAACCCAGTAGCGTGTGCTGCAGCCAGGTGTCCCCCGGAGAGCGGCCCTGGTTGCGCAGCGCCAGGATGGTGTCTGCGTAGTCATCGTCGTCGGTGACAACAACGGCGCCCTCCCCGGTGGTGATCTGTTTGTTGGGGTAGAAGGCGAACACACCGAAATCGCCCAGCGCACCGGCAGGACGGCCTTTGTAGGCTGCTCCCAGCGCTTCGCAGGAATCTTCGATCACGGGCAGGTTGAACTGGCGCGCCGTCGCGGTGATGGCGTCCATCGCGGCGGGCTGGCCGAAAACATCCACGGGCAGAATCCCCTTCAAGGGCGCCCCGCTTGTCACGCCCCGGCGCGGGTACCATCGTTGGGCCGCACCTCCGCCCCGGGATAAATCTTCCACCGCCTGCTGAACCTGCTCCGGATCAATATTGCCTGTAATGGGATCGACATCGACGAAGATGGGCACGGCCCGTTCGAATAGGATCACGTTGCTGGACGAGACAAACGAAAACGGCGTGGTGATGACCAGATCGCCATCGCCGATGCCCGCCGCCCGCACGCACAAATGCAGCCCGGCCGTACCGGAGCTGACCGCGATGGCGTGTTGGTAGCCTGTATGATTTCGTATAGCCTTCTCGAAGGCTTTTGTTTCTGGGCCCATGCTCAGCCAGGTGGTCTCTAAAACGTTGGCAACAGCATCGCGCTCGGCCTGGGTCAGGTCTGGGGATGACATCGGGGCGATCGGTTTTGGATGCGATGTTTTTGGGGTCAAGGGAGTTCTCCTTTTCTTGTCAAAACGTCGCTGGGAATCTTACCACAATCGCGCTCCAGCGATGATTTTTATGCGACGTGGTAAAATCGCCTCATGTCATCTACGCCCACCATTTCCCTCTCGAAGCGCATCTTTGACTTGCTTTTGACCATCCCCGGCTTGATTCTGATCTCGCCGATTTTACTTGTTGTGACCATTTTGGTCCGTATCGTTCACGGCAAGCCGATCTTGTTCACCCAGGTGCGGCCTGGCTTTCGGGGCGAGCTTTTCACCGTGTACAAATTCCGCACCATGACCGATCAGCGCGACGAGAACGGCGATCTTTTGCCTGACGAGCAACGTTTGACAACCCTAGGGCGCTTTTTGCGGGGGACCAGCATCGACGAACTGCCTGAATTGTTCAATGTGCTCAGGGGCGAGATGAGCCTGGTCGGGCCGCGCCCGTTGTTGATCCAATACCTGGAACGCTACAGCCCGGAGCAGGCCCGCCGCCACGATGTGCTGCCCGGCATCACCGGCTGGGCCCAGGTCAACGGTCGCAATGCCCTCACCTGGGGGGACAAATTTCGCCTGGATGTCTGGTATGTGGACAACTGGTCCTTGTGGCTGGATGTAAAAATCTTGGCCTTGACTCTGTGGAAGGTGATCAAGCGAGAGGGGATCAGCCAGCCCGGGCATGCCACTGCCGAAGAATTCATGGGCGAAGAGAGACAGTGAACAGCAAGTAATGATCAGCAAGCGATGAAAAAGGACAAGCTGGCAAGTCGTCTCGCCAGCTTGTTTTTTCGATCCGGTTATTTTGCTACAGGCCGTTTAGTGTTCGTCTCCTTGATGGACGTGCTGGTGCTCCATTTCTTTGTCTGTGGCTTCCCGTAATCCGGCTACCATCACCGAGAAGCTTAATTCTTTGCCCGCCAGGGGATGATTGAAATCCAGTCGCACGCTTTCTTCGCTAACTTGATCGATAACCGCCTGAACAGGATTGCCATTCTTGTCTTGGACTTGCAAAGGAACGCCGGCTTGGAGGGTGATATTGGATGGGAATTCCTCGCGGGCGACATCTACGTAGGCGTTTTCGTCCACGGGGCCATAACCATCTTGGGGCGCTACGGTGACATCTTTGCTCTCCCCAACTTCCATGCCGTATAATTCGCTTTCCAGACCGGGGATAATATTGCCAGCACCTTGAATGAACTCAATCGGGTCTTCCCCTTCGGATGTGCCCATCATTTCATCATTTACGCGTAACGTGTATTCCATCGTGACGACCTGGCCATCTTGAACTGTCTCTTTTGCACTCATACAATCTCCTTCTCACGGGCTCCCAAAGGGTCAATGTGACCGTTTTGGCAAACCAGTGACTTTATTTCTAACGTGGAGAGTTGATTGTATCAGGCTTGCTTTCATCCCACAATCCCTATCCTCATTTGCGCAGCATCCACTTCCTGACATGCTTGACCCGGGGGTCAGCGAGGATCGTCTCCAGGAGTCATTTCCCCAGCCCTACGCCGCGGTGGGATTCGAGGATGAACAGGTCGCAAATCTAGGCGAAGGTGACTCGGTCGGTGACGAGGCGGGCAAACCCGACCTGACCGTCATCCGGCCCGTAGAGACCGAAACGGAGCGAATGTTCGATCGACGTCTCGACGATCTCCCGTGGTCGGCCTCTTGCCCAGAAGATGGTCCTTGACAAGCCTTGGGCGCTTTGTTATTATTTAAGTATATTAGGATATACTTATATGTGTCCATTGCAAAAAATATGAACACCGTAGAACAGTTAGCCGATATCTTCAAAGCGTTGTCAGATCCGACCCGGTTGCGGTTGATCCAATTGTTGGGAAAGCAGTCTTTCCCAGAGTGTCCTGGAGAGACATGTAATGGGAGAGGGTTCTTATGCGTCAACGCATTGGCGAAAAAACTAGCTGTTACTCAGTCGGCTGTCTCGCAGCATCTACGCGTGTTGCGACAAGTGGGACTTGTCCGAGGTGTGCGCCATGGCCGTTTTGTGCATTACTCGTTCGATCAAGATGGGTTAGAACAATACCGGACGCTCCTGCTCGAGGCCCTGGGTGATGACTTTGTCGCGGAGTAGTTTTTTTAATGCAAACAATAAGCATGTACTAATATACTTAATTTCTAATGAGAAAGGAGGTGAAATCAATGTGCTGTGGAACGAAGTATCATCACAAAAATTGTCATTGTGGGTCGCACGGTAGTAAGCATCATCACACGAGTTCTTGTGCTTGTGGTGGGTCGGCTCATTTTCAGCGTCGCTTCTTGACAAAAGAAGAACGAATTGCTCGGCTCGAACAGTATCGAGATCGATTGCAAAAAGAGACCCAGGCTGTAGATGAGCAGATCGCTGCTTTGCAGGAATCGTAGATTCTATTGATCGATTGGGAGGAGCGCGCAGGCGGTCTTCTCTCTCTTGATCAAGCAACTCCAGCGATATTCCTCGAAACGGCTGCCCCAGGCGCATAACAAGTTATCGAACAGGCTCTTCTGAAATGGAGGGCCTGTTTTGGATTCGTAAGCGTCTAACGAAGCTCCGCCTTGCTAACACGGTGTGCGCTTTGCGTGGCCTTTGGGCAAGGCGTGCAAAGCAAAAGAATTTTGCCCCTCAAGGAGTTCAGGGGGAGATTCTTCACTCCGCTTTCCTATGTAACCTTCGTTATGTCACTGGCTTTGCCCGCCTGGTACCCTTACGGGGTAGGCCGGCAGAGCGTGCGTGAGTGGAGCGAAGAGTCTCCCACGTCGTTTGCAAAACTGCGACGCTTCGCTCAGAATGACATTTGTTAGAGGGTGATTCTACAAATATCTTGACCTGTTTCACAGGCCAATGAACCATCCCGAAGAATTGTTATTCCGGCACGAGGTTCGTGGCTTTGTGAAGCGTTATCATCGAGTACAATAAGAGCATGGAACTCTCCTCGTCAAATATCGAAACCCTCCGTGAGGTGGCGCTCTTTGATGGCCTGGCCGAAGATGATCTTAATCAGGTGATCGAGGCCGCTTGCGTGCGTCGCCTCGATGATGGCGCCTTTTTCTTCATGGAGGCTGATCCCGCTGAATCGATTTATGTCTTGCTCGCCGGAAAAGTAAAATTGACTCAGGTGACAAGGGATGGCCAGCAGGTCATTTTGGGCTATCTCAGCCCGGGCAGAGAGTACGGCATCGTCGCCATGGTGCCGGGGCAGACCTATCCGGTCTCGGCGCAGGCGACGGGCGAGAGCCGGGCGCTGGTTTGGCACCAAGATATAGCGATGAATCTGGCCGAACGTTTCCCCCGGATTGCCCTCAACGCCATGCGCATCATGGCCGGGCAGATTCGTGGGTTCCAGAACCGGGTGCGGGAATTATCCACCCAGCGTGTCGAACGGCGGATTGCCCGCACCATCCTGCGGCTGGCGCGCCAATCCGGGTGCAAAACGGAACAGGGTGTCCTGGTCGATTTGCCCCTTTCCCGCCAGGACATCGCCGAAATGACGGGAACAACTTTATATACCGTCAGCCGCGTCCTGAGCGATTGGGAAAAACGCGGCCTGGTACAAAGCGAGCGGCAGCAAGTCATCATCACCCATCCGCACGGGCTGGTCAGCCTGGCCGAAGATATTCCCGTTGGCGACGTAGAGCAAGGGAAGATCGACTTGTCCACATTGTAAGCGTTCATCTTTGTTCTAGCGCAAAGACAGATTCGGGGAGGATGGGGTATTCTTGACAAAAATGAGGAGGCTACCTTGTGAACAAAAAAATTCTTGTTGTCATTGTGTTGTTTAGCCTGGTGACCATCATGGCTGCGTGCAGCGCGCCCGGCACATCGGAACAGGCTTCGGGTGACGTTGCAGCCGCGTTTCGAAACGGCGGCTGCGGCGCCTGCCACGTTATCCCCGGAATTCCTAACGCCCAAGGGATGATCGGGCCGGATTTGTCCCAGATGGGGGACCTGGCCGCTGAACGAATTGGCGCTTCGGAGTACCAGGGGGAAGCTGATTCCGTTGATGCCTATCTGCGAGAATCGATCACCGATCCGGACATATTTGTACCCGCAGAGTGCCCTACCGGTCCCTGTCAACCGGGGCAAATGCCTGCCAAATTAGGCAACCTTCTCAGCGAGGAGCAAATCAGCGTGATCGTCGACTATTTAGCCGGGCTGCCTGAAAGCGCGGTCGACTTGTCGGAATCTGCCCCGGAAGCAGAAGTCGCCGCGGAAGCGCCGACCCTCAGCGAGGGGGAATTTGCTCAAGCCAAGCAGATTTTCTTCGACCGCTGCGCCGGTTGTCACGGAGTCCTGCGTAAAGGTGCGACAGGCCCTGCCCTGACCCCGGAAGAGACTCTTCCTAAAGGGACGCTGGCGCTGGCCTCGATCATCTATAATGGCACCCAGGCCGGGATGCCCGATTGGGGCAAACAAGGCCTCCTGACAGAAGAAGGGACCGAGTTGATGGCAAAGTACATCCAGAACGAGCCACCCATCCCCCCGGAAATGTCCCTGAATCAAATGCTGGACACCTGGCAGCTTTTGATCCCCCCGGAACAGCGTCCGGAAGAACCGGAGCACGACCGCGATTGGGAAAACTTCTTTTCGGTCACCCTGCGCGATGCCGGTCAGGTCGCCATCATCGACGGAGATACGTACGAAGTGATCAACAAGGTCGATACCGGTTATGCTGTCCACATCTCGCGCATGTCGGCGACCGGCCGCTACATCTACACAATCGGCCGCGACGGCAAGGCCGTGCTGATCGACACCTGGATGGAAGTGCCGGACAAAGTGGCCGAGGTGCAAGTTTGTTATGACGCCCGCTCGGTCGAAGTGAGCAAATACCAGGGCGAGCAGGGCGATTACTTCGACAAGTACGCCGTTGTGGGCTGTTATTGGCCGCCGCATTTCACCATCTTGGATGGGCAGACCCTGGAGCCGTTCAAGAATGTCAGCACGCGCGGGTATACCTTCGACACGGAAGAATACCATCCCGAACCGCGCGTGGCCAGCGTTGTGGCCTCCCATTTCAAGCCGGAATGGATCATCAACGTCAAGGAGATCGGTCAGGTTTGGTTGGTGAACTACGCCAATCCTGAAAACCCAACCATCAAAATGATCGAGGCGGAACGCTTCTTGCACGATGGCGGTTGGGACTCAACCCAGCGCTACTTCCTGGTGGCGGCCAACCAGGCCGATAAAGTCGCCGTGATTGACGCCCAAGAAGCAGAATTGGAGGCCATGGTGGACACGCCGGTCAAACCGCACCCCGGCCGCGGCGCCAATTGGATCGACCCTGACTATGGCCCGGTGTGGAGCACATCTCACCTGGGGGAGGGTTCCCTGATTGCCATCGGCACCGACCCGGAGGGCCATCCCGACCATGCCTGGAAGGTGGTCCGGGACATTCCCCTGCTGGGCGGCGGCAGCCTGTTCATCAAGACGCATCCCAACAGCGGCTGGATCTGGGCCGACCACGTCTTGAACTCGGATGAAGAAATTCAGCGCACCATCTGCGTGATCGACAAACAAAATCCCACCGAAACGCATAAGTGCTGGCAGGTGGCCGACTATGGCCGGGCGGTCCATTTTGAGTACAACAAAGCGGGCACCGAGGTGTGGGTCAGCGTGTGGGGCCAGGCCGATCAACCCGGCAAAACGGGCGAGATTGTGATCTACGATGACGCCACCCTGGAAGAGATCGCCCGCATCCCCGATTTGGTCACCCCGACGGGAAAATTCAACGTCTATAACACCATGAACGATATTTATTAACTTTGCCAG
>CAZJBA010000011.1:0-25043 GCA_964544065.1 uncultured Anaerolineales bacterium
TCCCCGTGCGGGGTTGGAGTGCAAATGCGCAAGTTATTTAATCACGGCTCCTAAGCGGTACCCACGTTGAGGGAGTCCCCTGCTCTCGGCTGATTATCAAAAAAGAATAAAGGAGTTTGTATTCATGAAACGTCGAAGCATTTTCGTTTTGATTCTGTTATCTGTATTGGTAAGCGCCTGTGCCGCTGGAGGGGAATCCGCAAAAGAGGAGACCCCCGAAAAGCTCGTGCATGTCCGTTTGCCGATGGCCTATATCCCCGATGTCCAGTTTGCGCCCTTTTACGTAGCCGTCGATCAAGGCTTTTTCGAGAAGGCCGGGATTGAGCTGGCGTTCGATTACAGTTATGAGACCGATGGCGTTGCCCTGGTGGGCGCCAATGAATTGCAGTTTGCCCTCGTTTCCGGCGAGCAGGTTCTCCTGGCGCGGGACAAGGGTTTGCCCATCGTCTACTTTCTGGGTTGGTACCGGGATTATCCCGTCGGTGTGGTCACCAGGGAGGAACTGGGCCTCGAAGAGCCCGCCGATTTGGCCGGCAAGAAGATCGGTTTGCCCGGTTTGTTCGGTGCAAATTATGTCGGCTTGCGCGCCTTGATGCAGGTCGCCGGTTTGGAAGAGAGCGATGTCACCCTGGATTCGATTGGCTTCAATCAGGTTGAGTCCTTTGTCGCCGGTCAAGATGATGCGTATGCCATCTATGTCGCCAATGAGCCGGTTCAGTTGCGGGCGCAGGGATATGATGTTGACGTGCTGCGGGTGGCCGATTATATTCAGTTGGTCTCCAATGGCCTGATCACCAACGAGACCACCCTGGAGGAGAATCCCGATCTGGTCGCACGCATGGCCGAAGCTACCTTGAGCGGAATCCGTTTCACCATCGCCCATCCCGACGATGCCTTTGAGATCAGCAAGAAATATGTCGAAGGCCTGGATGCGGCCGATGCCGACGTGCAGCGAGAAATCTTGAACACCTCGATTGCGTTGTATCAACAAGACCCCTTGGGATACACCGACCCGCAAGCCTGGGAGAATATGCAGGATGTGCTCCTGGAGATGGAATTGATCAGCGAACCCCTGGATTTGGACGCCGCTTTCACCAATGACTTCACCGAAGAACGATGAGCCGATTCTGACCATCCGGAATCTGTCTGCTGTGTTCCCCGATGGGGAGCAGGGCTTGCAGGCGTTGGATTCGCTCGATTTTGAGGTCGATTGGCGCCAGTTTTTGTGCGTGCTGGGCCCTTCAGGATGCGGCAAGAGCACCTTGCTGCGCATCCTGGGGGGCTTGCTGGCGCCCACGCAAGGTGAGGTCATCTTCCGGGGGGAGCGGTTGAACGGGCCTCGCTCGGGGGTGGGCTATGTCTTTCAGGACGCCAACTTGATGCCCTGGCGCTCGGTGTTCGAAAATGTCCTTCTCCCGTTGGAAGTGCAGAAGATGGAACCGGGTCAAGCCCGGGAGCAGGTGCAGGCCTTGATTGACCTGGTTGGCCTGCGCGGCTTTGAAAATTGGCTGCCGGGCGACCTCTCCGGGGGGATGGCCCAACGGGTGGCCATCGCCCGCGCCCTGGTGCACGATCCCGATGTGATGCTGCTCGACGAGCCCTTCGGCGCCCTTGACGCCCTGACGCGTGAACAAATGCGGCTGGAACTACTCCGCATCTGGGCCACGCGCCGCAAGACCATCGTCATGGTCACGCACAACATCTCCGAGGCCCTTTTCCTGGCCGACCGGGTTCTGGTGCTCAGCGCCAGACCCGGGCGCATCCGCCTGGATGTGGATGTCGATCTGCCCCGCCCGCGCCAAGAGGGGGTCCAATACACCCGCGCCTTTGGCGAGTTGGCCGAGCAGGTCCGCGCCGCGATTGGATAGCGCGGTCCACGAAGGGCGCGAAGGTCACCAAGGTTTTCATGTCGAAACGCAAAAATGCTCTAACGCAGAGCCGAAGATACGCGGAGAGCGCAGAGATTGGGGACACGGAATACACGGATTGGACGGATTTTTACATTTTTTATCCGTGTTGTTCCGTGTTCGTCCGTGTCCAAATGAAAACCTGTCAAATCGTCAGGACCTTTTTCCTGCCTCCCTGCTTTCCTGAAAGAATCATAGCTCCTTTCGAAACCTGATCCCTGATACCCAATCCCTGATACCCGATCCCCACCCCCCACCATCTAGTTGCATTGCCCCATAGCTTCGGTATAATTGCCCCCTGAACTTGAAAACTTAGCAAACAAGAGGTGTTTATGCCCAAAGCTATCGTTGAATGTGTCCCCAATTACTCCGAGGGACGCCGTCCCGAGGTGATCGAAGAAATCCTTGATTCCATTGCCGCCGTAGAGGGCGTGGTTGTGTTGAATCATCAATCCGACCCCGACCATAACCGTTCGGTGGTCACCTTTGTCGGCCCGCCCGCCGCGGTTGAGGAGGCCGCCTTTGCCAGTATTGCCAAGGCGGCCGAGTTGATCGATATGTCCAAGCACAGCGGCGAACATCCCCGGGTTGGCGCTACCGATGTGGTTCCCTTTGTGCCTGTCTCCGGTGTGACCATGGAGGATTGCGTCAAGATGGCCGAACGAGTCGGCCAGCGCGTCGGCGACGAGTTGGGCATCCCTGTCTACTTATATGAAGAAGCTGCCAAACGGCCCGAATGCCGCCGCCTGGAACGAATCCGCCGCGGGGAATACGAAACGCTCAAAGACGTGATCGCCACCGAACCCGAGCGAAGGCCCGATTACGGCCCCAAAGAGTTGGGCCTCGCCGGTGCGACTGTGATTGGGGCGCGCCAGTTTTTGATTGCCTACAACCTTTATCTGGCCACCGACGATGTCAGTATCGCCAAGAAAATCGCCCGGACGGTTCGCCATTCCTCCGGGGGATTGCGTTATGTCAAAGCGTTGGGCTTGCTGGTCGAAGGCCAGGCCCAGGTGTCGATGAATCTGACCAATTATCACAAGACGCCGATTAGTCTCGTCGTTGAAACCATCCGCCGCGAAGCGCAGCGCTATGGGGTGAGCATCAAGCACAGCGAATTGGTCGGCCTGATTCCGCAAGAGGCGCTGGTCGATGTGGCCGTCTGGTACACACACATGGATCAATTCGAGCCCGGCCAGATTCTGGAGAACAAGCTCTACGCCGCGTTGGAAGAGCCGGATCAAAGCGAGCAAAAAATGAGGGACAACGGCCAATTTTTGGACGCCCTCGCCGACGGATCGCCCGCACCCGGTGGCGGCTCGGCCTCGGCCTACGCCGGCGCCATGGCCGCCGGATTGGTCGCCATGGTGGCGCGTTTGTCCATGGGGAAAAAGAAATATGCCAAAATCGAAGCGAGCATGAAAGAGATCATCGCAGAAGCGGACGATTTGCGGGCCGAATTGGCCGAGGCCGTCGAGCGCGATGCGGATGCTTTTGACGCCATTCTGGCTTCCTTCCGGCGCCCCAAAGATGATCCTGAGCGTGAGAGCGTCATCCAGGAAGCGATTCACCATGCTGCTGAGGTGCCCCTGTCTGTGGCCAATAAAACTGTGCGCGTGCTCGAATTGGCCCTGGAAGTGGCCAAGCGCGGCAACGATAACGCCATCACCGACGCGGGGACAGGCGCGGCGATGGCCCGGGCTGCGATGACCGGTGCCAGCTATAACGTCCAGATCAACTCGCTCGGCTTGAAAGACAAGACCATCGCCCAGAATTTGCTTGACGAATTGACCGCCCTCGAAGAGAAAGCCGACAAGATTCACGATCAGGTCAAGAAACAGTTGGCCGACCGGGGAGGCTTATTGCTGGCATGACGGGCCACCCGCCGAACGTCACCCATCGACCGCCGCGTTTTTCGTTTGCGAGGATGCTCCTCGCATTCGTGATCGTCGCGGCGGTTTCTTTTTTGGTGGCGGGATGCTCTACCCCAACGGGGGAGGAAGATACAAAGCCGGTTGGCCAGGTTACCGCAACGGAAGTGAATCTTTCTCCAACAGTATCCGCTTCCCCCACGCCGGTTCCACCCACACCGACCCCGCTGCCCCCCACACCGACACCTGAACCAACGCCCTGCACGGGAGACGTGTGCACCTATCCCGGCCATTTCGTCCTCGCCCGACCGATCGCGTCCGAACATGTCGATGTGATCGACCCCACCTACCGCTACGGCAGCACCCAGGGCGGCGAACGGAAAACCCATCACGGCGTCGAGTTCGTCAACCCGCAGGGGACGCCCGTCCTGGCCGCCGCCGATGGCCGCGTCATCGTCGCCGGTTTGGATAACGAAATCCCCTACGCAGACTTCCCTCTCTTCTATGGCAATCTCGTCATCATCGCGCACGACTTGCCCGGTCAAGCCGAGCCGGTTTTCACCCTTTACGGCCATCTCTATGAAGTACAGGTTGAGGTCGATCAGCAGGTCGAGGCGGGCGATCCAATCGGGCTGGTCGGATTCACCGGCGCGGCGATCGGCGAACATCTCCATTTTGAGGTCCGTGTTGGCGAGAACAGCTATCGGGAGACGCGCAACCCCGTTCTCTGGTTGCAGCCGCACACCGGCGCCGACGGCCAGCTACACGGCGCTATCGCCGGGCGGATTCTCAACGAATACGGTAATCCCATCTATATTCCCACGCTGACCATCCAGCGAGTCGATCCCGGCGAGGAAGCGATCTACTACGTCGAGAGCTACGCCGATTGGACTGTCAACGGCGACGATGTCTGGGGAGAGAATTTCGCCCTGGCTGATTTGCCCGCCGGGACCTATCAGGTCAGTTTTGTGGCTCAGGGCTTGCAAACTTACCAGGTTGAGGTGCTTCCGGGGCAGGTCACCCTGATCACTTTCGAGGCCGGTTTATAGTCAGGTACGAAGCTGTGCGGAGTACCGTCAAGGCCGGTAAACGCCACTCCGTTGGACAACTCTTCGTGGCTTACTACGAGCGATGAAGTAACACGATATTAACAAACCGCTCATCAAGCTCGAAACACGCCGTAACGAGGTGCAAAGTGTACAAAGTTATTTCTTTGAGTCCTGGTTTCGATCGTCGTTTTGCTTATTTGCTCCTCCCCCTCCTGCTGCTGACCGCCTGTGTCCGCCAGGCCCCGCAGCCCGCGACGCCGTTTTTCTCCGGCCCGACCGAGACCCCCTTTCAGCCCGTCACCTGGACGCCCGTCCCGTCGGTTGAACCCAGCCCCCTCCCCCCAACCGAGACTCCCACCCCGACCTTGGCCCCGCACAACCTCCGGATCGCGCCCTCCTTGCCCCCGGCCTTGGCTGATCAAATTTCTCTGCCTCCGGATTGGGGCATCACCGATCGAGATGAGATTGCCGACCTGCGGCTCATCCCCGGCGAAGAAGCTCCGGTCAGCGAGTGGATTTTTGCCCTGGCGGCGCCTTTTCCCACAATTGTGGATGATGTCACCGGGGAGGAACTCTTCCGGGCCTGGCAGGGAGAATCAGACTCACTCGCAGGTGGGCGCCCGTTGTTGATCAGCGAATCCAGCTTGGAGCTGGTATCCGTTCTTTGGGGGCAGCCAGCCCTGAGTGCGGTCCGGGTGCTCCCCGCCGCGGAGCTGGAGTCAGCCGCCTGGGAAGAGCCCTATTCCTGGGCGATCCTCCCCTTCGAGAATCTCAATCCCCGCTGGAAAGTGATCGCCATCGACGGAATCTCGCCGCTGCACAAAGACTTCGACCGCGGCGATTATGAGTTGGTCGTCCCGATATCTCTCGCCGGGGGTGAACGCCCCGAAGGGCTATCCATCCCGGCCAGCAACCGCGATGCCGACAAATTGACCACCCTGGCGATGACGGGCGTGACCGCCCTGGTGCGGGCGACCGCCTTCACCATGGAGCGGGAAGGTGTCACTTACCCGGGCCAGGATGTCGGCCCCTGGCTGCGGGCGGCAGATTTGACCCACATCAGCAACGAAGTCCCTTTTGTCGAAGATTGCCCTTATCCTAATCCCGTCCAGCAGGAGATGCGTTTTTGCAGCCGGGACCGCTATTTGGATTTGTTGGTCGATGTCGGCGCGGACATTATCGAGTTGACCGGCGACCATTTCAGCGATTGGGGCCACGCGGCGATGCTGCACACATTGGATTTGTATGCGCAGGAGGGCTGGCTGGTCTACGGCGGCGGCGCGGATCTTGAGACTGCTCGCCAATCCGTCACCGTGGAGCACAACGGCAACCGCCTGGCTTTTCTGGGTTGCAACGCCAAACCGCTGAATTACGCCCACGCCACGGAGGGCACCCCCGGCGCGGCGCCGTGCGACTTCGAGTGGATGGAGACCGAGATCGAGCGGCTGCGAGAAAATGACTATTTGCCTATTGTGACCTTTCAGCACATTGAGTACTATACCTACGCCCCCCAGCCAGACCAGCGCAGGGATGCCCAACGGATGACCGAGGCGGGCGCCATCATCGTCAGCGGCAGCCAGGCGCATCAACCGCAGGCTTTCGAGTTTTCCGGTGGCGGTTTCGTCCATCACGGCTTGGGGAATTTGTTTTTCGATCAGTACGGCGTCAGCGAGAGCACCCGCCTGGGCTTTATCGACCGGCATGTTTTCTACGATGGTCGACACATCAGCACGGAATTGTTGACGATGATGTTCGTGGATTACGCCCGCCCGCGCCCGATGACGGCGGAGGAGCGCGGCGCTTTGCTGGAGGCCGTGTTTCAAGCAAGTGAGTGGTGAGTGGTCAGGGGAGCAGGGATTAGGTGTCAGGGTATCAGGTATCAGGGATTAGGTATCAGGCGATCAGGAGACTATACTAATTCACTGATTCCTGGTCTACTAGTCCACTGACCCACTGATTCCTGGTCTACTGATTACCTGATTCACTGACTCCTGATCCACAGATTTTGTACAAGGAGAATACTATGGGACTAAAACCCGATCATTGGATTCGCAAAATGGCTAAGGAACAACGCATGATCGAGCCTTTCGTGGATGGCCAGGTTCGCGATGGGGTCATTTCGTACGGGGTTTCATCATACGGATACGATATTCGTGTCGCTGATGAATACAAAATTTTCACCAACGTGCATTCTGCCGTCGTTGACCCCAAAGATTTTGATCCCAAATCGATGATCGATTTCAAGGGAGATATTTGTGTGATCCCGCCCAACTCCTTTGCCCTGGCCCGCACGGTGGAGTATTTTCGCATCCCCCGGAAGGTGTTGACGGTTTGTTTGGGGAAAAGCACCTATGCACGTTGTGGCATCATTGTGAATGTGACTCCCTTCGAGCCTGAATGGCAAGGCTATGTCACCTTGGAGATTTCCAACACCACACCGCTCCCCGCCCGGATTTATTCGAATGAGGGAATCGCCCAGGTCTTATTTTTCGAGGCGGATGAGGAGTGCAAAATCTCTTACGCTGATAAAAAAGGCAAATACCAACGCCAGAGGTCGATTGAGTTGCCTAAGCTGTAAAGGGGCGAGATGAGTTGTGGAAAGTGGATTCTAGCCCGATCGCTCTGCGTGCCTACGGCAATCGGGCGCTGTTTGGTAGCACGGGGATTGATCCCCGTGCGGGGTTGCTACTTGCTTATGCCAGAATTTTCCTTTACCAGATAAATCCCGGGCAAACTGACCAATGTGGTCAAGCCCTTGATGATCACATTGCTGAGGAAAATCGACCAAACGACCGCAGCCGGCATAGCGCCGCCAAAAGCGATCCAGACGAAAATCAGGCTATCGATAGGTATGCTGACCGCATTGCTGACCAACACCCGCGCCCATTGGTAACGGCGAGTGATCTTTTCGACCCAGAGGCGGTATCCCTCGGTATCGATGAGTTCGGCTACCACTTCGGCGATGATCGAAGCAAACACGATCCGCCACACCGGAGAGAGAACCATCCCGAATTTTGTTTGTGGCCCCACCGCCATGTCCGGCGGCAAGATCGAAGTGAACCAGAACAGCCCGGCCATGATGAGATTGATCACCGCAGCGGTGATAATCAAGGCTCGGGCGGCTTTGACCCCGGCGGTTTTATGGACCAGATCGCGCAAGGTAAAGGTGAAGGGATAAACGAACGTGCCGGCATCAATCGAAAAACCGGCGATCATGACGATGCGCAAACTGGCGATGTCCGCCATCATTTGAAAGGCGATATAAGCGGCGATGACGATGGTTGCTTGAATCATGCAGGCCTCCTGAAATTTTACCTGTTATAGGACGCAGATCAACGCGGATGAACGCTGATGAAGACAAAGAATCTGCGAAAATCATGAAAATCTGCGTCCTACTTTAAATTGTCGAGGATTTCAGAATGTGATTTTGTGACTGTGCTGAGTATATTTCTAAAACAAGGCGATTAATCTCTTGCTGATCGCCGAGTATAATTGATCTGTTGGTAGTGTGCAATCGAATTCAAATAGTGTGGTTTGCTTATGAAAACTTATCGAGATGACCAAGCTGGGCCCGGGTATGAAAAACTCCCCCGGGCATTGAAACACCAGTCCGTTATCCGAGTGATTGAAAATAGCTTGGTGGAAGATCTAGCCCCCGATGTAGACCCATCCATGGTTTCTGCGACTCTCCTCCAGGGAGATGTGACCAGCGTGGCAACCTTGGGAGTTGATTCCGGTTTGGAGGGGCACATAACGGCCAAAGAGGGGGGCGTGCTTGCCGGTCTCCCCGTGGCAGCAGCGGTGTATGCGCTGCTTGATCCACAGGCTCAGTTCATCCCCCTCGTCCACGATGGACAGCGGGTGAATCATGGTGATGTGGTGGGGATGATCTCCGGCCCAGGTGTAGCCGTTCTCGCCGGGGAGCGCGTCGCGCTCAACTTTCTGGGACGCATGTCAGGTGTGGCAACGTTGACCCACACATTTGTCGATGCTGTCGCCGGTACCAAAGCCGTGATCCTGGACACGCGCAAAACTGCGCCTGGGATGCGCTTTCTGGACAAGTACGCCGTCCGGATGGGGGGAGGCCAGAATCACCGCATGGGTTTGTACGACATGATCCTGATCAAAGATAATCATATCGACGGGGCTGGGGGCATCCCTGCCGCTGTTCGGCGGGTGCGTCAGAAATATGGCCATCAATATCCTGTTGAGATTGAAGTCAAAACTTTGAATGAGTTAGAAACAGCTTTAGCCCTTGAACCTGAGCGTATCATGCTCGATAATATGCCCTTGGAAACCATACGCCAGGCTGTCGCTATGGCTGATGGGAACGTGCCCTTGGAAGCCTCGGGGAATGTCTCTTTAGAAACGGTAGGCGCAATTGCCAAAACAGGTGTAGATTATATTTCTGTGGGTGCATTGACTCATTCTGCGCCCGTATTTGACCTCAGCATGCGATTAGCATGATGCCCCGAAATCTTTTGAACGTGTTTTGCGCAGCATGCCTTCGGCAAACACGGTTTGCGTATCAGCTACCGGATTATGAAGTTTAAGAAAATAATTCGGTAATAGCTGTTCGGGGCCATCGAAAGAAACAGAAAAAATCCGTGTAAACCCGTAGAATCCGCGCAATCCGTGTTCCATTTTTGCCAATTTGTCAAGTTACCCTTGGAGGTAGAATTGTGACCATTGAATCAACCTACGAACAAATGAAAACAAAACTCAGCGATGTCGTGCCCGATGTGGAACTGCATATCAAAGCTGAGTTGGCTTACAAAATCAATCAATTGAAAAAAGAAAAGAACGCCGTGATTCTCGGCCATAATTACATGGAACCGGCCTTATATCACTCCATCCCCGATCACGTGGGCGACTCCTTAGGCCTCAGCCGAATCGCCGCCCAAGCGGAACAGGATGTGATTGTCTTCTGTGGAGTCCGGTTCATGGCCGAAACGGCCAAGATCCTCAACCCTGGCAAGACCGTGCTGCTCCCGGCCGAAAAAGCGGGTTGCTCGCTCGCCGACAGCATCACCGCCGAGGATGTTCGCAAACTCCGCGCTCAATACCCGGGCGTGCCCGTGGTCACCTACGTGAACACCTACGCGGAGGTCAAGGCGGAGAGCGATATTTGCTGTACGTCCAGCAATGCTGCCGCCGTGGTGGAATCCCTGGAATCAGACACGGTCATCTTCCTTCCCGATGAGTATCTGGCCCGCAACGTGGCTCAAGAAACGGGCAAGCACATCATTTTCCCAACGGTGACGAGCGCCGAAGCGGATATAGACGTGGAGGCCCAACTGATCGGCTGGGACGGGCGCTGTGAAGTGCACGAACAATTTACCCTTCGAGACATCGAGGACATCCGGGCGCAATTCCCCGATGTAGCCATTCTCTCCCACCCCGAATGCAGCCCGGAAGTGGTGCAGGCATCGGATTTTTCCGGCAGCACCTCGGCGATGATCCGTTATGTCGAGCAAGTGGACGCACCCCGCTACCTGCTGCTGACCGAGTGCGCCATGGGTGATAACATCGCCGCCGAAAACCCAGACAAAGACATGCTGCGTCTGTGCCGGGTGCGTTGCCCCCACATGAACGAGATCACCCTGGAAGACACCCTCGCCGCGCTCCGGAAGACGCAATATGTCATCGAAGTCCCCGAGCAGATCCGCGTCCGCGCCGCCCAAGCGGTGGAACGCATGATTGCCATTGGTTGAATGATCGCTGAAGAATGTCATCATCTCTGCTTGAGATATCCCCACTTTAGAGGTTTCCTATGAAAACAAACACTCTTATCATTGGCAGCGGTATCGCTGGAGCGACGACCGCTCTGCGCCTATCGGAAGATCACCAACGTCAAATCACTGTGTTGACACGCGCACAGGAGCCTATCGAATCCAACTCGCGCTATGCCCAAGGCGGCATTGTTGGACGGGGGGATGACGACAGTGCAGGCATCTTGAAAGCCGATGTGCTTGAAGCGGGAGATGGCTTGTGTAATCCTAGCGCCGTGGACATTTTGGCCGAAGAAGGCCCGCCTCTACTCCGGGAACTGTTGATCGAAGGTGCGGGTGTAGACTTCGACCGCGATGAGGCGGGAAATCTGATCTATGGGCTTGAGGCTGCTCATTCCAAGCGGCGCGTTCTCCACGTGGGCGACTTGACGGGCAAAGCCATCATGAAAGGGTTGCTTCAAAAGCTGGATGAACGCCCGAATATTCACTTGCTCACCCAACACACAGCGGTGGATTTGCTCACTTTCCCCCATCATACTTTGGACCCGTTGGCCGTCTACCGACCGTTGACCTGTCATGGCGCTTATGTCTTTGATCAGACCGCCAAAGAGGTGCAACCGATCATCGCTGAACAAACGGTTTTGGCGACGGGGGGATTGGGGCAAATCTTCCTGAATACCAGCAATCCGGCCGGATCGCGCGGGGACGGGTTGGCCATGGCTTATCGTGCCGAGACTCGGGTGATCAACGCGGAGTATGTCCAATTCCATCCCACCACGTTGCACATGCCTGGAACGACGAAATTCTTGATCAGTGAGGCGGTGCGCGGTGAGGGAGGCGTCCTGCTTACCCCTGAGGGGGATCCATTTATGCAACGCTATGCTCCTGAATGGGGAGACCTTGCCCCGCGCGATGTGGTCGCTCGCGCCATCTATTGGGAGATGCTGGAGAACGATTACCACTACGTGTTGTTGGATATCGCCTCCCACATGTCCGCGCAAAAGATTCAGGGGCGTTTTCCCCAAATTTACGCCCGCTGCAAGCAGATGGAGATTGATATTACCCAACGACCAATCCCGGTGGTGCCGGGGGCACATTATTTCTGCGGCGGCGTGCTAGTGGATGCCTGGGCCCGCAGTTCGATTTCGGGATTGTACGCCGTTGGAGAGGTCTCCTGCACCGGGGTCCACGGCGCTAATCGCCTGGCCAGCACATCTTTGTTGGAAGGCTTGGTGTGGGGAGATCGGGCCGCGCGTCACATCCGAGAGCAGGCAAGCGGGGAGAGCATCAGCGAAGACGCGGTGCCCCCCTGGGATGTTTCCGGGTTGATCTACGATGCCGACCCGACTCTGATCCAGGGCGACATGCAGACCATCCGCAACCTGATGTGGCATTACGTTGGCCTGGTGCGCAGTGGATACCGCCTCAAACGCGCCATCCGAGAATTGCGTCATCTCTGGTTGCAGATCGAAGACTTTTACCGCAAAACGCGTTTGACCGATGACCTGATTGGCTTGCGCAACAGCGTCCAAGCTGCCCTGATTGTAGCGCGCGCTGCCCGAAGGAATCCGGTCAGCCGGGGGAGTCACTATCGCGAAGACAGCGATACGGTCGATAATCATGCCCAAACACCCGGCGATCGGAAATTAAAGCTAAGCAGCGGAATAGGGTAGCGGCCTCACCCTTTGATCACCGCGAGCGGCGTCAATCGGGCAACCTTGCGGGCAATCCCGGCGCCGACCACAGTCTCGATGACCTCGTCGACATCTTTGTAGGCCAGAGGAGCTTCCTCGGCCAGACCGGCCATCGATCGGGCCCGGATGCGGATGCCGCTCTCTTCCAACTCGTCGCGCAAATCCTCGCCCCAAACGGATTTCTTCGCCTGGGTGCGGCTCATCGTCCGGCCTGCGCCATGGCAGGAGGAACCAAAGGTCCGCTCCATGCTCTCTTTCGTGCCCACCAGCACCCACGAGGCGGTGCCCATGCTGCCGGGCACCAGCACCGGTTGCCCCATCTCGCGGTAATCCTCGGGCAAACCGGGAGTGCCAGGGCCGAAAGCTCGCGTGGCACCCTTGCGGTGGACGCAAACTCGTTTGGATTTGCCTTCAACTTGGTGAGTCTCGATCTTGCCCATATTGTGAGCGATGTCATAGACCAGGCGGAGGTCAAAATCGGACTTGCCGGCCAGCACTTCTTCAAATGATCGCCGCGCCCAGTGGGTCAACACCTGCCGGTTGGCAAAGGCGTAATTGGCCGCGCAGCGCATGGCGGCCAGGTAATCCTTGCCTTCGGGGCTGTCCATCGGCGCGCAGACTAGCTCTCGATCGGGAAGCTTGATCCCGTAACGGCTGACCGCCTTCTGTAGCGAGCGGACATAATCCGAGCAGACCTGATGCCCCAGGCCGCGCGAGCCGCAGTGAATCTGCACGGCCAGATTCCCCTCCGCTAAACCCATCACTCGCGCTGCATTATGATCATAGACCGTTTCGATTAGATCGATCTCAATGAAGTGATTGCCGCTTCCCAGCGTGCCTACCTGGGGACGGCCGCGATTCTTGGCGCGGGTACTTAGCGTGCTTGGATCTGCACCCTGTAACTCGCCATTATCCTCCGTATGGCGGACATCGTCTCGGGTGGCGTAGCCCGCTTTCAAGGCCCAGCGTGATCCCTGCGCACATACCTGTTCGACCTCTTGCTTGCTCAAGTTCAAATGTCCACTTTGGCCAACGCCGCTGGGGCAATTTCTGTTTAGCGCGGTGGCGAGATCGCCGATGTGGGGCTTGGCTTCTTCGTGTTCGATGTGGGAGGCCAGCAATCGCACGCCGCAGTTGATGTCATAACCGATCGCGCCAGGCGAAATCACGCCATCGGGGAAGCTGGTCGCCGCGACCCCACCGATCGGGAACCCATAACCTTGATGCATGTCGGGCATCACCACCACCCGGCTGACCAGCCCCGGCAGGGTGGCCGCGTTGACAGCCTGTTGCAGCGACTTGTCCCTGGTCGCCTGTTCGAGCAGCGCCTCGGAGACAAAAATCCGCACCGGGACGCGCATGTCGCCGCGAAAACTGGTCGGGATTTCCCATTCGTACTGGTTGATTTTCTTTAAATCTGTGATCGCAACCATCGTTTTGTTCCTCCTTTGACAGGATTGACCGGATAAAACAGGATTCTTTCCTCACCTGGGCAGAAGTTGAACTTTTTCGATGTTACAGGTAGGTGTATCTTCTCAAAGAAACGGGGAACATGTAGCCGAGATTTTCGCGTAGCCACACGGTGTTGCCCGCAGGGCACGCCAAATGGGCGTACACCGTATGGCAGAGCGCACCCATTTGGTGTGCCCGAAGGGGTACCACATCTCGCTTTCACGGGGCCGCTGCACGGTGTGCGCCCATTGGCGTGCGCGCCCATGGCGTGGAAACCCTGGCTACATAATCGTTTCCCCAAAATATTGAGAAGATACGCTGAGGTGTTGAAAAATTCTGCTTCTAAACCCGAAACTAACAAGCGATGGGAAAGATGATCTAGTCTATCCTGTTGATCCTGTCGAATAGTTTTTGATTCGTAAGCGTTCACGGGGGTGTCATTCTTGCCGCGCTGTGCGTGCCCGCTGGGCAAGGCATGCTGCGCAAGCCGCTGACGCTTTTCCAGCGGCGAAGAATCTCCTCCTTTGAAGCCTAGGAGACTCTTCGGTCGTAGAAAACACTCCCTTGCCAGCGGCACGCCTACGGCGAGAGTGACATGCCTGAACGCTTACTTTGATTCTAGATGTCGAAAACGATATTCGTTTCTAAGCCGCGCTCGGTTTCGAGAATTTCCAGGTTGTGATACGTTACCGCTTTGATCTCTCTTTTCTGACTCTCGATGTTTGCGCCCTCAGCCCGGGCGTTGAGCTTATTCTCGTTGATTTCAAGTTGGTACTTGTCAAAGCCGACCTTCTCATCCTCGCCATAAAAGAGCAACTCGGAAAGGAAATCCACCAACAGCGTTTCAGGATCCCAAAAAGAGATTTCGAACGCTCGGGACAGGCGTGGTTCCTCGGTGAGCTGGGTGCCGGATAGCGCGTACATGCCCTTAGCCGCTTGCTTAAACAACGTGACCAAATCAGGCGCCCAGACATGCAGCTCAATATCGGCTGTATGTTCGATTTCTTGGTATCCGCTCGTTTGTGGGTTCATGATGATAGGTGTGCGCCTATTTGGTATACCGCTAGAGAGTTGCGGAGAAAAAGAGTATAAAAACTCTGCGTCTTCCTTCCAGGGATGCTGTGCACGCCCCATGGGCGACACAGTGCCCATCTCCGCGACTCTGCGTTAAAGCCTCTTTGAGTTTGTTGTATAGGACTTACGCAGTTCGCTGATTTCGACAAGCTTCCCCCTACGGGGACGCAGAGCGAATCGGCGAACTGCGGCCGAAAACGGTGGTTTCGACAAGCTTGCCGCGCTGTGCGTGCCCGCTGGGCAAGGCATGCTTCGCAAACCAGCGTTTTCGGCGAAAATTAAATAAGTCTGGTTCAATATTGCGTAAGTCCTATTGTAAAAATCTTGTCTCATTTGCGCCAAAGCTGAACTTTTCCTTCCTCTTTAGTATACCGTACTCTCTTGATCGTATGCGCGAAAGATCATGATTATCTGGATTCCTGCTCGATTTCCTTTATAATTAGCCTGAAGCGCTCTTGATGGGTTGATCATGAAAACGATTGTCGAAAAACTTAACCGCTTAGAATCTCATTTGCAAACCTTTGTCGAAGGGCATCTTGCCAACTTGCTGCCGACTGCCGCAGATTTGCCCTTGGCAAAAGATGAGTTTGCCTGGCAGATCGTTGCCGCCATGCAGATGAACATTCAACGGCAGGAAGACGGCACGCTTCTGGCCCCGGATGTGTTTCATGTTCGTGTGCACCCACACAATCTGACCAATCAAACAGAGATGGAATCTCTACTGGCAGAATTGGAAGATTTACTTCAACGCCAGGGAGATCAGGAAGGCTTTCATTTTGCCAAACCCCCGAAACTTTCGTTAGTCAAGAGCGATGATCTGGGCTTAGATGAAATCGGCGTTTTGGCCTGGGTCAGCCAAGATGTGTTGGGAGAGACAGAGGCGATTCAGATAGAGCCGGATCGCGACGGGAAGAACATACCCCCCAGCGCTTTTCTGATCGTCAATGGCACCGAAGTTTTTCCGCTTGAACAAACGTTGATCAATATTGGCCGAAAACTCGATAATGATTTGGTTCTCGACGACCCGCGCGTCTCGCGCCAACACGCTCAACTCCGGGCCGTGCGCGGCCGTTACATCATCTTCGATTTAGAATCAACCGGCGGCACCTTCGTCAATGATAGGCGCGTGACTCAATCTGTGCTCCACCCCCACGATGTGATTTCGTTGGCCGGCATTCCGCTCGTTTACGCCCAAGAGCCATCCGGTCAAGCCACTTTAGCGGATACCCCCACACAAGGGTTCACCCTATGAGCGGGATGATTTTGTTAGTCTTTAGAACCCTTGCAGCCCTGACCCTGTACACGTTTTTAGGTTCGGCTCTGTGGCTCTTGTGGCGAGACTTAAAACAGCAACAACAAACGCTGGCGCTTCGTCGAGTAACGCCTTTGAAAATTCAAATTGATCTCGATGACGAGGCACGCTGGGAATATTTCTCATCGCCGGAAATAACGATTGGGCGCGACCCCGGCTGTGAGTGCAGCCTGCTCTCCAAGACGGTTTCTGCCCGCCATGCTCGCCTTAGCTATCATCAGGGTCACTGGTGGCTGGAAGACCTGGACTCGACCAATGGCACTTTCTTGAATCAAGAGCCTGTCGCAGCCCCCACCGTGGTGATGCCCGGTGATCAGATCCATTGTGGAGAAGCCCATCTTCAAGTGGCTAAACAAGAATAACCCATTGTGCGTTATTGAACTTGACTTTTGACAAAACAAAACGTTGTGATATGGCCTCCTCTCAGAGTAACGAAAAAATTGGCAACAAAAAACCCAATGTCAAAGCCTTTTTGATCGTGGATGGAACCCGCGTGATTCCGCTTGATCAGATTGTCGTCAAATTGGGCCGCAAATCAGATAATCAGGTTGTCATCGACGATCCCCATGTCTCACGCTATCACGCTCAAATCCAAAAGGTCAAAGGGCGCTTCATCCTCATGGACCTTGACTCAACGGTGGGAACCTCTGTCAATGGCAAGAATATTAAACAGAGTTTTTTGAAACCTGGTGATGTCATCTCTTTGGGTGGCGTGCCGATCATCTTTGGCCAGGGGCAGGCTGCTACCGTTGATGAAGCCGTTGACACGCTTCCGCTGCCCCGCCCCGAGACCGGGCCGACCGACGCCCAAGACATTGAAACGATTGATGATTATTTAGCTTTATTCCAAGATTCTCAAGAAGAGGAATACGAATGACACAAAAACCTTCGCTTGCAATCATTGGTGGTTCTGGCTTGTATGATATGGAAGGGCTGGAAAACACCGAACAAGTCAATCTAAAAACGCCCTTTGGTGAGCCCAGTGCTCCGATCACCCTCGGCGATTTGGAGGGGCAGCAGGTTGCTTTTTTGGCCCGCCACGGAATCGGCCACCGCTTGAACCCTAGCGAGGTCAATTACCGCGCCAATATCTACGCGCTCAAATCGTTGGGGGTGACCCGCGTGGTGGGGGTCAGCGCTTGCGGTTCCTTGCGCGAGGAGTACGCGCCGGGCCACATTGTCATCCCCGATCAGCTTTTCGATTTCACCAAGGACCGCGAGCGCACTTTTTTCACCGGCGGCATGGTCGCCCATATTGATGCGGCTGAACCGTTTTGCGCCGAAACGTGCCAGCAAGCCTTTGACGCGGTCGCACAAACGAGAGCAACCGTCCACCGGGGCGGAGCGTTCATCACCATCGAGGGGCCGCGATTCTCCACCAAAGCGGAGTCAAAGTTGTTCCGCCAATGGGGCCTGGACATCATCGGGATGACCACCTCTCCGGAAGCGTATCTCGCCCGGGAGGCCGAGCTTTGTTACGCCGTGATCGGCCATGTCACCGATTATGATGTCTGGCACGTCAGCGAAGAGCCGGTCACCGTCGAGATGGTCATCAAGACCCTCAATCGCAACACCGAAGTGGCCCAGCAAGCCATTCGAAACCTGGCCCGCGACTTGAATCCTGAGCGAGAATGCGCCTGCGGCCAGGCCCTGGCGACGGCCTTCATCACCAACCCCGGCGTCATCCCCGCCGAAACCCGCCAGCGCTTGAGCCTGCTGGTGGACAAATATCTCTGATCAACGATTCTTTACAAACCATTCCTTGGAGGTAGCTATGCGAGACCTAACCATTCCTATTTCTGATCAAGACATCCGCAGCTTGCATGTTGGTGATACGGTTACGCTCAGTGGCGTGCTTGTCACCGGGCGTGATGCGGTTCACAAGTGGATGATCGAGACGTTCATTCGTGAAACGCGTGAACCCGAGGGTGACGATTTGGAGGTGTACGAGGCGATCAAGCCAATCTTGGATGGCAGCCTAATCTATCACTGCGGCCCGGTTGTGGCCGGGTTGGACACGGGCGATTATCGCTTTGTCGCCGCGGGGCCGACCACCAGCATCCGCGAAGAGCCCTATCAGAGCGAAGTGATGCATCATTTCAATTTGAAGGGTGTCATCGGCAAGGGCGGCATGGCCAAAAAGACGTTACAAGCCTGCGCCGACGTTCCGGCAGCTTATTTCCACGCCATCGGCGGTGCGGCCACCTTGATCGCCGAATCGGTCGAGGAGGTGCTGACCGTCTACAAGCTGGACTTCGGCGTCCCCGAGGCGATCTGGGTCTTGAAGGTGGACAAATTCCCCGTGGTTGTGACCATGGATTCGCATGGCAAGAGCATCCACGATGATGTCGAATCGGAATCGAAAGCCGCCCTGGAGAAACTCCTAGCGGCGTAGGCTAAGCGATCGAAATAAAGCCGTGGGGCGCTTTTTGCGCGCCTCACGGCTTTTTGGAATCTCTTGTCATCATCCTATGAAGATGGCAGAACGCGAAACACCGCAGAGCCACAGAGATTGCTGAGACGACAAATAAGTTTTCTCCTTCTCCATTTTTCTCTGTGTGCTCCGCGTCTCGGCGGTAAATCCGTTTTCTCTCGTTACCATGTTCCTGCGTGGTCACGCTGCAATCGAACGCTCCGCGTTGCACGAAGACGCAGCGCGTCCTTCTAACGGCGACACCGCAGAGCGATGTCGCCAGGCTAATCATTTTCCATGAGAAAAATCGACTTGCTCATCATCGGCGCCGGCCCGGCCGGGCTTTCGACCGCCCTGCATCTGCTCGACCATGATCCAAGCTGGTGTGAGCGCATGCTGGTCATCGAGAAGGAGGCCCACCCGCGGGAAAAGCTCTGTGCCGGTGGCCTGACTCCTTTGGGCCTCGAGGCATTGCAAGGGCTCGGTTTCCCCAATCCGCTGCCGCTGAATCAAGTCCCGGTTGAGACAGCGCAGTTTCATTATGGCGGGCGAATGTTTCGGGTGAAGGGTCGGCCGCGGTTTATCGTCTTCAGCCGTCTTGAACTGGACGAGTATCTTGCCGGAGTCGCAGTCCAGCGTGGGGTGCGCATTCGTGAGCGTGAAACCGTTGAGAAGCTTGGCTTTCGTGAAGGCGGCGTCCGTGTGACCACCGACCGGGCTGCGTATCATGCCCAAGCCGTGGTCGGGGCGGATGGCTCGTTGGGAATCACGCGCCGATGCACGCGGAGCGAACGCGGCGCTCCCAGGGTGGCCCGAGCGTTGGAAGCGCGCCTCCCCGTTGAAGCAAACGCACCCCTCTTCGCCCGCCGATCTGCCAGTTTCGACTTTGGCGCTGTCAGAAATTACTTGCAAGGCTACCTGTGGACATTTCCCAGCTATGTCGATGGCGTTCCCCATCTCAATTGTGGCCTTTACGATGCCCGCATCGCGCCGTCGCGCCCGCGGGCAAATCTGTTTCGTCTCTTCGATCAATCCCTCGCCGATCAGGGCGTCGATCCGGAGAGTGTCAAGATTCAGGCTCACCCCGTCCACTGGTTCAGCCCGGCGAACACGTTTGCGCATCCCCGGCTGCTGCTGGTCGGCGACGCGGCCGGGGCCGATCCGCTCTTTGGAGAGGGAATTGGCCCTGCCCTGGCCTATGGCCAGGTCGCTGCTCGAACTTTGGTGGAGGCCTTTGAACGCGGCGACTTTTCGTTTGATCACTATCGCCCACGTTTGCGCGCTTCTCGACTGGGGCGTTACTTGACCCTGCGCTGGATCGTTGCCAAGATCGTCTATCACCTGGGCGGATGGGCCTGGTTCGTTCACGGGTTCTGGGCTCTCGCTCAGCTTGTGGCAGGGGGATACAACGCCTTGGTTTCCTTCAAAGCCAGAGAAGAGACGCAAGAGTCCGCTCATCGTTCTGTGGCCCTTTGAAAAAGCCTGTTTTGGAGTTCTCCAAAACAGGCTTTTGGTTAGGCCTTGACCACCAACACAGGTCGATCGATTTTCTTGATAATCTTTTGAGCGATATTCTCCAGCAGGAATCGCTGCCAGCCTTCTTGCTGGTGCGCGCCAATCACGACCAGATCATAGTCGCCGCTGTTGGTTTCGGCGATGATCTCTTCCACGACCAGGCCGTGCCGTATTTTGGGGATAGCATGAAGGCCCGGGTGATCCAACTCTTTAAGGTCATTCTGGAGCAACCTGCCCTCCGGGGTTTGTTTTTCGATCAATTCCTCAGCTTCAGCGCGCAGTTGTTTCCCGCTCACCCCCGGCCCGGCGCTGATTTGGGACATGACATGCAAGACCGTAATATCATGATCACCCGGAAACAAGCTTAGTAACTCGGTAGTGAAATCCATCACCGACTGGAAGGACTCAGCCCCACTGTCACACAAGAGAACTCGGTTAATCGGCGCACAACTCCCTTGCAACAGCAAAACAGAACTGGGGACATTTTTTTCGATTTGCAGCGGCAACGAGCTTCGTGTACCCGAATCCGCTCCCTGGCTGCACGATTCATCCATCATGACAAGATCGTATTTTTCTTTTTTCACTTCACGGATGATATCGGCAAGACTGAGGCCAATGTGAACCTCGGCCTCCAAACCATGATCGCTAATTTTTTTCTCAATGTTGGACAGAAAGGCTTTCGTTTTGGAAGGCTTGCTTCCTTTCAAATAAGCCATAATGGCCAGTTGAATGTCTCGCTTGTCAGCCTGTTGGGCAATTTGAGCGCTTATCCGTAAGGCTTCTTCAATTTCAGTTGAATCTTTCGTTGTAATCAGAATACGCATAAGATAGAGTTCCTTCAATAGTTCAGAAAACCATTAAGATAATCGGGATCAGAAAAATAGCACACATAAAAATAGCTAAATTCTTGTTGCTTTTCGTGACCCATTTTGCAAAGTCAATCGCGGCTTGTTGATAAGGCTGGAAAACGAACATCAAGATTAACAAGGACACGATCATGATGGCGATCATCTGAACCAAGACCACCATAAAAGCGTCAGGATTCTTCAGCAAGACGGCTGCCAGGAGCGTATCGATAAAGGTGGTAATGTTGGCCCCCATGATGTAAGGAATCACGTTCTCGCGGCGGACGAAGCCGCGGTTGCTCAAGGGCACCAGAATACTAAGCGAGATACTCACCGACATCGAGATCAGCGTGACCAGCGAGCCGAGGAAAAACATCACAATCGGACGGTAAACCAGACGCGACATCCAACCAACCTGACTCTCTTTGATTCTCATCTGGGGCAGGCATTGGTCAAATAATTTGAAGCTTAGAAAGATAACCCCCAAACCAAGCATAAACACGATCCACTCGGGGAGCAGACTGCTGAGATGTTGTGAAACTGCCCCAACCGTGGCATCCGTGGCCGATTGAAGTCTGGTGCCAGATTGAAAGCGAATTGAGTCCAGCCATCCGAGCCGTAAGAGGATCACGCCCACCGGCAGAGCGGGCAAATTGATCGAGGCGGCGATGGTAAAAGAGAGCAAGCCCATACTCAGGCTTGTCGCTCGATCACGCCCCCGCAATATATACAGAAACCCGATCAAGAGAACGATGAAATTAGCCCCCAGGCGACTTCCGGTGATCATCGCAAAAGCGCCAACCCGGTCGACCGCGCCGACATCTAGAAAGGCCAAGGCCGCCGCGGCCACCGGGGACCCGCTCATGATCGCGTAGCCAAACAACCAGCCGAATCCGAGACTGTTGGCAGCGTTGGTGATATTGAAGACATTCCGGAGAATTGACGTCAAGCTATGGGCGCCGTCTTTCATCAAGGTGATCGCCTGAACGAACAAAACCAGACTGAGGACGAATAACCCAATTTTGCCGAAATTGATCTTCTCCCACCAGGGACGTTCTTTCCTCGCCGCGAGAGCAGTCTCCGGAATTGTCAATGGGCCGTTGTCAACACCTGGAGTATTCGTAGAAACGTTTCGTGTTTCTTTTGTCATCGGTTCAGATTTGTTCGATTTCTCTTTGATGTAATTCTTCGATTTTATTGATTATATCAGGACTGATCTGCCCTTGACAGTCAAGGCTGGCGGTATTATACTTAGTTTTATAAACTATATATACAGAAAGGTTTGTATATGAGCGAAGGTATCAAGCAAGCAGCAGAACGTCTCCTTACCTTGATCATGCGCTTGCGCCGCTTAGGGCCGGGGACACCCCCGCCGGAGCAGGCCAACGTTTCCCACTCGCACATATCTATCATCGAGCACCTCGCCGAGTCGCCGGGATGTGGTATCCAGGAGATCGCCCGGGAACTTGACCTGGCCACACCCACGGTCAGCATCAGCGTGCGTCAGCTCGAAGAAAAGGGATTGTTAGCCCGCCAGCCGGATCCTGACGACGGGCGCGCCGTGCAGCTTTTTCTGACCCCGGAGGGAGAAGCGTTCCATCAACGCACCCACCTTTTCCGCCGCCAGAAATTCGAGCGTCTGCTCGCCGGGCTATCCCCCCAACAGAGAACCACGCTGCTTGATTTATTGGAACAAGCTCTTGCATCTACTGAAGAGCACGACTAGTTTCAGATTTTGAGCCGATTTTGACCACAAGTTACGCAACTGAAAAGGAGTAAAAGCGATGATATCGAAAACAATTGTGTTTTCACTGCTAACGTTTTTGCATGATTTATTTACAGCCGTTTGGATCGGAGGCCTGATTACCTTGGGGCTGACGGTCATGCCGGCCACGAAAAAGGTTTTGGGCAAAGGGCCAGAGACCAAAAAGCTGATGGCCGCTATCCAGAAACGCCACAGGGTCTGGGTCTATGTCAGCATGGTAGGCTTGGCCATTACCGGTTTTCTTCAAGCAAACCGCATCTCAGCTTTCTTAGGATTGTTCAGCTTTGGCAATGCCTATTCCCTGGTTTTGACGATCAAGCATATTCTGATGATCGCGATGGTAGCAATAGCCCTGTATCGCAGTTTGGTGCTCAGCCGCAAAGGCACACCACCCAGCCCTTCGCAGGAAAAATTGAAAGCTATATTGCTTTTCCTCAACCTCATCTTTGGCGTGAGCATCCTGGCCCTCAGCGGAATTTCGGCTGCACTGTCTGGGATGCCGCCTGTATAAGATAAAGACACATTGCAATGCTTGCAGCTAGAAAGCCAACCGCGTTGGAAGGATAGCAGTTTGCTGCTTCCAGCACGATCGGGCTGCTATGTTAGCCGAGCAAGTGACATTATCAAAATAGAATTGGAAAGGAGTGCATCAATGAACGATGCAATCGAAGTCACGAATCTGACCAAGTACTACGGCGATTTCCTGGCCGTTGACGGGATCGATTTCGCCGTCGAGCAGGGGGAGGTGTTTGGCTTTCTCGGCCCCAACGGGGCGGGAAAAACCACCACCCAGCGGATGTTGACCACGTTGTTGGCGCCCTCGTCGGGGCAAATTTTGATCGACGGACACGATTTAGCCCACGACGCCTATCCCGCCAAGCGCAAGATGGGCCTGGTGCCCGAAGAGTCCAACGTCTACATCGAACTGACGGGTTGGAGCAATTTGATGTTCACCGCCCGGTTGTACCGGGTCCCGCCCCAAAAACGCGAAAAGCGCGCTCGCCAATTGCTCCAAGACTTCGGCTTATGGGAAAAGCGGGACGTCAAAGTGGAAGATTATTCCAAGGGCATGCGCCGGCGCCTGAGCATCGCCATGGCCATCATTCACAAACCGGCTCTGCTTTTTTTGGATGAACCCACCCCCGGCCTGGATACCCAAAGCGCCCGCGCCATCCACCGGTTGATCCGACAAATGAATGCGGAGGGAACGACGATTTTCTTGTCCACGCATCAAATCGAAGAGGCCAACCAGCTCTGTGATCAGGTCGCGATCATCAACCATGGCGAGATCGCCGCCATCGACACGCCAGAGAAACTCAAGGCCACTTTCCAGCGGACACAATCTGTGGAGGTGGCTTTTGATCCCGCCGTGGATTCGCCCGATTTGAAAGCCCTGCCCGGCGTGAATACGCAGGTCAAGGCAGGCGATAAATGGCGTATCTACACGCAAGACCCATCGGCTCTGTTACCTCGCCTTGTCGAGTATGCCGAGCAAAATGGGGTACGCATTGTCAGCTTGAATACGCTGGCACCCAGCCTGGAGGATGTCTTCTTGGATATCACGGGTCAAGAAATCGGCACGATACAGCACACAAAAGCGCCTCAAGGCGCCAAAAAACGAAGAAAGATGGGAGGCAAACGATGAAGATGAAGTCGTGGATCAATCGTATTGGAGAACAAATTGCATTAGCCTGGACCGTGGCAGTCAAAGATGTCAAAGTTTATTACCTCACGCCACCGATGATCATGTTTGGCTTGATGCTCCCTTTTTTCCTGTTCTTCTCGTTTTCGATCAAGCGGGACATCGGTATGGCAGTGGGATTGGCCCGCCTTTTAGCGTTGACTACCTTTTTCACCGCCTCCTCGGCCGGACCGGTGGTCATCCCGATGGAGCGGCGCACCGGCACCTATGACCGCTTGCTGGCTGCCCCGATGGGGCTGATGACGTTATTGTTGGGCAAAACCCTGGTGGGGGCCTTCTTTGCGACGGTAATTGCCCTGGTACCCATCTTGATTGGCATGCTGGCAGATGTCATCCCGGCAAATCTTGGCTTAATGGCTGCGGGCGTACCGCTGGCCAGCTTGGCTTTTTCTGCCTTTGGATTGGTCTTTGCCTCCGTGCCTACCCGTTCCGTCGGCAATATCATGATGCCGAGCACCCTGGTGCGCTGGCCCTTGATGTTCATCAGCGGAATTTTCATCCCCCTGGAGGAGATGGCTCCCTGGGCCCGGGTGATCGCTTACTTTTCCCCCTTGACGTACGCTCAAGATTTGTTCAATCATGCTGTCTTGGGCCAGGGTTTTTTGAACCCCTGGCTGGATCTGCTTTTGCTGCCCGTGCTGCTGGTGCTGTTTCTGATTCCCGCGGCCTGGTTGCATCAACGCGCGCGTGTCTTGGGATATTAGCGTTTCGC
>CAZJBA010000011.1:25143-31522 GCA_964544065.1 uncultured Anaerolineales bacterium
TTCCCGCGGCCTGGTTGCATCAACGCGCGCGTGTCTTGGGATATTAGCGTTTCGCCTGCTTGACACAAAGAAAGCCGGGTCACAAACCCGGCTTTCTTTTTATTTCCCCACAACAAGCCGCTTGAGCCGTGAGCCTAAAGCAATCACCAGCCCAACGGGGGCGAACAAGACGACGAGCAGCAGCACGGCGACCTCGCTGAGCAAGCTGCTGTCCTCCGCCGGGCGTCCGGCGAAGCGGCTCAGGATGGCGTCGAAGGTGTTGCCCAGCAAGTTGCCCAGGGTGATCATCCGGATGTAGGCGAGGATGTCTCGGGCAGTGTCCTCGCCATAGGTTGCTACCAGGCGTTCTCGTGCCTCGGGGTCGGGATTTCCGCCTTGCTCGGCATAATGTTGGGCAAAAAGCAGGGCGACGCGCTGCTCGTCGGGCAGGGCTTCAAAATCGCCGATTTTCAGGGATTGAATTTCTTGCTCAGAGACGCCAGCTTGCAGCGCAGCGCGGGTGTGCCCATAGGAGCAGTAGCGGCAGCCGTTCACCTCGGTGACGGCCAGCATGATCCGCTCGGCGAAAGCTCGATCGACGCGGTCGGCCCGTGCCGCGGCGCGTAAATCATCCATGTGGGGGATCATCTCTTTCAGATCGGCAATCAACGTGCGGGGGCGGTAGATGCGTTTGTCAAAATAGTTCTGTCTGGTTTGCTTGATGGAGTCTTGCATGGTTATCCTTTTGTTGTTCCGGCTATTTTTTCGAGTAATGTTTGGTTGGAGATCATGAATTCGGTCCGGTTGATCTCAATAACGCCTTCGTCGGCGAAGTGATACAGTTGGCGGCAGACCATCTCGCGGGTGGTGCCAATGCGGGCGGCCATCTCGTCAAGAGTCATGTCCCGGGCGACGTAATCCTCGAGGGCGCCCTCAAAATGTTCCAGCAGCAGCCGGGCCAGGCGGCCGGTCACCGGCTGGAAGGCTAATTCGTTCACGATGGCGCTGGCATGCTGCATCCGCTGGATCATCATGCGGGAGAGTTCCCAGGCCATCTCGCCGTGCTCCAGCAAATAGGGCTTCAACCGCTCCAGGGACCACAGGGCCAGTTGACTGTCGGATTGGGCCACCAGGGCGACGGGCATGCCCGCGTCCTCGACGAAAAACCCCAATCCCCAGAAGACTTCCCCTTGTTCCAACTCGGCAACGATCAAGCTGCGCCCTTCCGGTGATTCTTTGAGCAGACGAATGGTTCCCGATTCGATCATAAAGAGATACGGCCAGATGTCCTGGAGGTGGGTGATCCAGCTTCCCTGTGGATAGTGGCGGGAAATAGCTAACCTTGCTATCTCTTCTTGGGTTGTTGGATCTAGATGGGAGAATATCGGGTTTTGGGCGAGAAGGTCCGTACGTTGCATACTTGTCCCGTATAGGCTGAAGTCACGACGATTGGTTATTGGTAAGTTTTGACTGATGACGAAAAGACCAGGTGACAGTCACTTCAGCAGGTGACTGCCACCTTTTCAGTCAAATTTCACCATCACCGGTCATTGAAGGGGGTGATGATGCGGATGGCGATAGCATCGGGCAGATCTTTGAGCACAAAGCCATGCTCGGCCACGGAATCCAGGCCAAAGAAATCGATCTCGCTCAGGCGCATCGGCCAGTTCACGCGCCGCTTGCAGGCCGCCAAACCCGGCTCCGATGATGACGACAACAGGTGCTTGATCTAACATGGTTTGCCTCCTTGGGACAATTATAAACCCGAATGTCGTTATGGATAAGTTCTTTTCCCTGATCTGATTTGCTTTAAGGCAAAGATTTCTGCTCTCGTTTTTGTGATACTTCAACGTAACTACTCAGGCATGTCGCCCTGAGAGAGACATCAGAATATTCTTTGTGACTTAAGCTTGTAGAAATCTTGATAGGAGCGTAACGATGAAAGAAACTTCTCAGACGAATCGGACCGTTATGATGGTGATTGCCATCCTGATCGGCTTCCTGATGATCACGGCGATCCCCTTTTTGGTGCAGACCTCGTTGGAACGCGTTTTGATTAATTTGCTCGCCCATATTGAAGCCGGTAACCCCACCTTCAGCAGCGGGCCAAAACTTTTCGATTTCTTCTATCCCGTTTGGCGGGCGATCATTTATGTAGCCGGGATTGCCTTGATCGTCATCTCGCAGGAAATTCGAAAAGGAAAAGAATGGTCTTATCCCCTGGCCATGTTGCTTTTCGCCTTGCCCTCGATCGGCGGCATGTTCATGTTTCTTCCCTATATCAGCTTTGTGGATGGATTTCCGCTGCCCATGTTGATCTCGGCGATTGGCTTGGCAGGCTTCTGGAGCTTCATCTTCCTGCGCAAAGCGGAACGGGCCCAAACCTGGACCCGTTTTGGTGCCTTAACCTTCTTGGGAATGTTATCCACGCATGCGTTTACGATTGGTGTCGGCGCCCAGCGTACCATGTGGACCCGTCCCGGGCATCCGCTGTACAAGGATTTCACCTGGTGGTTATTCAACTGGGTCGGTGAAGTCAATTGGGTTGCCTTCCTGCTGCTTGTTGCTGCCATCCCGTTGTTGTCCGTGGGAAAACGCAGGGGATGGTGGTTTGCCGTTACCGGCGCTGTTTCCATTTTGTCCCTTGACGCCTTCACCCAATTTTTCCGCACCAAGACATTGGATTACCTCTACGGCTCCCTGCTTGCCCTGGGGGTGCTCGTCTTTACCCTGATCCCCTACTTCAAGAAGCACTTGTTGATAAGGAATGGTGATTAATTTGACAATGTCACATTAAACGTTTGTTCTAGCAAAGTGAAGGTAGTTCGCCGGTTGAGTAGGCGTTTTTTGCCGTATCGAAACCAAGAACGGGGCTGATCAGAGCCGCTCCGCCTAGATTTCGATACGCTGCGCTACTCAATCGGCGGCTCCGCTGTGGTCTATGCGAAAATATGACATTGTCAAATTAAATAATTTTCCCATTCCTTGCGCCACCCGCAGGGCGATAAATCACCCTGCTACATAACAACGCCGGATGAATCCGGCTGCAAAACCCGATTTATCGGGTGTTGTTAGGTAGAACGGGGATTCATCCCCGTGCGGGGTTGGAGTGCAAATGCGCAAGTTATTTAATCACGGCTCCTAAGCGAACCCACGGATTGAAGGGCCTACAGGGTAAGACCGGTTGATTTCAGGTGCGCTGCATGCTTTGGACATGCGGCGTGCCTGAAATCAAGGACCCTTGGAAGTGCATCGCACTTTAACTTAATCGCATTGAGGTGACAGTCACTTGCCGTAATGCTGTAGAAAAAGCAAAAAAAGGGCCTGTTTTTATCACTTATCGTGTCGTTTGCCACCTGCTGAAGTGACTGTCACCTTCTATCAATCAAGCTTCACCATCACCGACGTTCCGTTTATCAGAAAGGATGAAGTATGCAATTCTTGAAAAACGATCACAAAGTTGGCACGGCCTTGTCCGTTGTTGGTATCCTGACCGGCTTTTTGATTCTGTACTTGCTTGCCGGTACCTATATGCCCGTCGTGGAGGGGAAAATCCTTGAGGGGCGGCCAGATGAAGCCATCACCGTGCGGATTGTGCATGCCCTGCTCGGCTGGACGGGTATCTCGGCTGGTGCGGTTTGGGTCGTTGTTCTCTATGGCTTTCTCAATCGCCGCGATTGGGCCTGGTTCTGGGGGGTGGTTGCAGCCACGGTCCAAATTTTGTCCGGATTCTTTCCCATGATTCCGGCTGCCAGCATTGACCTGCCCACACCTACCCTGTCCGTGTTCCTGATCGCCTTTGTGCTCTGGTTTGGGATGCTCTTGATCGGCGGGGTGGAGAAGAAGATCATCGCGCTTGCCTTTGCCAGCGGTCTGGCCTATGTGCTCATCTTTATTGACGGCGTAGGGGCGATTTCCCGCTACCAGACCGTGCCGGAAAACTTCATTGGCATGTATGCCATGGCGCAAATGGTCAATTGGTGGGCTGCGGCTGCCTGGGCCATCTTCATTTTTGCGTTGGTCAAGAAGAAGCCGTGGACCCTTCCGGTTGGCATCTTTGCCGCCTCCCTATCCATTTTTGGCGGGTTCCCTGTCGGTGTTACGGATGTCGTCCGTCTGGGGCGTTTTTCGATGTTTTTACCAGCCCCTATCCTAAGCGCAATTCTCTTGGTAGTGATCTTGCTGCCCGGTACCAAAAAGCTGCTTGCTGCCAACAAGTAGGGAGAATCATGCAGAGATAACGGTACAAGCCTTCAGGGAGCTGAAAACCATTATGCCTGCCCCAACCCGGGCATCCTCTGCCCGGGAGGTTTTCTCTTTGAAACATTTGGTAAGAATCCCGCTCAGCCCGTCGTCTGGACAATAAAAGGTATTCAGAAACTCAGACAAACTTGCCTGGTTGGGGCTGATCGTGGCGGTCTCCCTCTCACTGGCCGCCTGCGCGCCCCAAGGCCCCGATCAAGTTGCTCGCCGAGAACCCGATCCATCAACGGTAGCAACCGCTGAGCGGGAATCGGTTGACACGCCCGAGGGCTGGAATCAGCTCCTGCCTTACGATGGCATCCATCCAATTTACGATCCCCAATTTGCTCGACCGGATGAAATCGAACTTCAAGATGAAGAACTGATCATGGGAGTCGCTTGGGAGGGGCAGGCCTTGCAGCAAATCCCCAGCTTGACGATCTACGAATCGTCTTGGGACGATTTTTACCCCGGTGGCGAGATTTATCGGCGCTGAGAAGTGATTTGTTGACCAAAGGTCTCCCGCAGCACGCCGAGATTCCAGACTTCCGAAGTCTCGAGGTGGGAAATAATAAAGATGGCACGCCGTTGCGGGCGTGCCTTTTTGTTTGGGGAAACTGTTCTCTGCTTATAACCAGGGTACCTAATTGGAGTCGAACCATCGGCCTCACGAATATTTCCGTTAGTCGTACTGAGGTACATTTATTATCACATTGAGGGGATATGACCTGGAGAACTTGGGGTTGTCTCCTTATGGGCTATATTTCACCATGAATCAACAAATCTATTTTTTCTCATCGGGTTTGTATCTTCTCAAAAAGCTGGGGAGACGGCCTCCGGCGTGGAACTTTTTCGATGTCGCCCGCGCATTCTGCCTTAGTTTTCGCCCGGTGTCCCTTTGGGTATGCACGCCCTGGCGGAAAAGTTCAACTTCTTTCTCTGAACGTTTTTGGAGACCCCGAAATATTGAGAAGATACTCGGGTTTTATATTAATCCTTGCGATATAAAAGGTAAAACTCATATTCTAAATGTATAATGTATACTATAATAGTACATATGATTGCATATCAATCTAGATTGGAGGAATTGAAATTGACTGAAAAAGACAAAGGCCAAGCAGATATTCAAGATATTTATTTTGATAGGGTTCAAGTTACAGCCACATTATATGGCGTGAACATTACTTTCAATTTATCTGAGCCCCATCCCACTCAAGAAGATAAAGAAGGATCGCTACCAAGAACAAAATCATTATTGATTGCGCGCACAGGATTAACTCATGCAAAAGTTTTTGCTATGCTTCTCAAGCGACAGCTGAAAGCTTATGAAAAGGATGTAGGAGAAATCAATTTACCGGATGAGGTTTATGAATCGCTGAAACTTGACAAAAACAATTGGTAAAAATTTAGGCAATGGTAAAAACATTAGATGATATATCCGAAAGCTTTCGTGATGGTGATTATATTGTGTCAGAACATGCAGGGAAGCGGATGTATCAAAGAAATATCAGCTATGAATTCTTGGAAGATGCGATCGGAAGAGATGCGCCAAAGATTATCAAAAGATATGAGTATCACTATCAAATACTTGGGTGGGGGGATGTAAATGAACCTTTGCATGCCCATGTTGCTCATAGCAGTCCTGATAGAGAACATGAAATACCAATCCTGATTACCGTATATAAACCCAATGAAGAGCCTGGAAGATGGAGAAAAAGCTATGAAAGAGAGAGACTTTCTTACATTTTACGAAAAAGAATCAGAAAATGTTTATCCTGCAAAAGTAAAAGTTAGTCGGCGGGTAGGTTCTTTTGATGTTATTTTTGAGGTTGATGGGTTTCGAGGTGAAAAAACGGGAGAAATTTATTACAGCAGAGATACGGCTTTAGCAATTGAAAATATCTTGGAAAGAACTAATAATCAAAAGACTGGTAAAGCTTATACTTTTACTACGCCGCAATTTGTTTATGATGATGTTGACACGGAAAAAGCTTTTAGACTTTCTGAGAAAAGAACTACCGATAGTACGACACTTCCAGCTATGTCTATAGCAACCGCAAGTACTTAAAACATACAAGTGTAAAAAGAAACAGATAAAAAGACTGACATTTTGTCGGTCTTTTTTGTTTGAAATACGGGTTGTATTACAAATGGTGGG
>CAZJBA010000012.1:0-31265 GCA_964544065.1 uncultured Anaerolineales bacterium
ATCTGCGTTCTATTTAGCGGGGGGCGTGAACGCTTACTAAAAAAGATGACATTTTTGATAAAAGCGTGCATAAATAGCCCCTAGCCCCACCCACGTTCAGGCGACCAATCAGATTGCGAAAATCTCTTCGTCCCGGCGTTCTCCAAGATTGGCAGTGCGAACACCTTTATTTGCTCGATCACTTCGCTAAAATCATCAGGCAAAACATATTCATCTCGGCGAAACGTACCCAAGAAAGCTTCCCACATGCCCTGCTTCTCTTGCGCAAATGTCCTGGTAAGGCCAACAGGAATTTTCTTGGGGATAGGCGTTTCCCTGCGCGCAAAGGTCTTTTGAACAGCCAGGCTCAATTGTTCCCCATCAAATTCGTATTGGTGTGACAGCAACCAAATGTCATAGAAATCCTTCATTCTACTGTTGATCTCTCCCAAGAAGACAATGCCATGAAGTTTTTCCGCTATCAACGTTTCCGGCGGATATCCCTTTAATAGCGGCGCCTCTGCATCAAGAAGAACAGGGTAGGTTAGATCAACGACAGCGGGCGTGATTTCATCTGCAAAGCCAATATCAAGTTGCATATGCACTCGAGCTTTTCCCAAAAGTCCGAGAAAGTTAATCTGAATACCCTGATAGGGAGCGAATTCCTGGATAATATCTCCGCGAACAGATTGGGAGACGAACGTCATGCCATCCGGTTCGACTTCTTGTTCACATATCTCCCGAACACCCCTGATGACAGTATCGATTTCGTTATCAACGTAGCCTCTCAAATCGATATCTCGAGTTGGGCGACGCCAAGGGATTTCCCAGACCGAGAACATCAAAGCGCCTTTCAAAACAAACTGATCTCGATACTCGGACTCTGATAGCCGGTACAAAAACCGCTCCATGGCGTAGTACTGGAGAATCTCTTGAAATGTTCGCCTCTTTTCTCTTGCCAGGTTCGACAAACGTGCATGAATCGAGGCGCTCAAGGTTGTGACTTCAGCGCTCACAATAAGGCCTCCAAATAGGGTCGCATGATGTTTTCCACCCGATTCGTGCGGGCGTGCGCCAGCAACCTATCTAGCCTCACTCCAGGATGGCGCAGATAATCTTTCAGGGCCTCTATGGCAATGCGTTTGCCAATTTTGTTCCTGAACTTGAAGCTATCGGCAATTGTTTTCTCAACACTGTATATCTTGACATCAACGCCGTCGAGTTCATGTTCCTCGATACCGGCAGCGTAGGCAGCTTGAGAAAGCATCACAACCTCCAACTCAAGAGACTTGATTTTTGGCTTCCATGAATTTTTGGGCAATGCGATATACACCTTGTGAGGAATTTGAGTTGTCAGGCCGTGATAATGCAAAGCAGAGATCAGGCAGATGACCGCATCTGGGACGCGTAGGGCGACTTTTATCAGGTCCGGATAGGTTAGAGGAGGCATTTCCGCAAGGCGGTAAATGCCCCGCCCTTCTCGAATGAGTTCCCCGGAATCATGCATGCCATAAAGGGTCTCGCGGTCAATGCCCAAATCCAAGGCTTGCGTTGTCCGCAAAATGCCATGATTTGCTCGAAATATCTTTTTTGCTTTTTGAACGCGAGTTAGGTTTTTGACTTTATTATCCATGGCTTTATGATACCACATAATCCTTTATAGAAACGAGCAAAGATATAGGTTTATGTAGTTGGCAGTCATAAGTCCGTAAAGACATGTTCTTCAAGCGCATCCGGTTCGGTGAGCACATCGGCGAGTTGGAGGCCTGGCAACGTCAGTCGTTGTGTGATTATTTGCGCCCGCGTCCGCCACCGGGTTGGGGTATGGAAGGCGCTTCGGGAGGCGAGAATTCAGGCCGATCCGGCATCTCGAAATTGGGCACCTCATGTAGCGAACCTTCCAGCGAACCCAAATTATCGATGGCGTTGGGCGTCTGCCCAAGGGCCAGATTGTTGCTGATCTTGTCGATGTTCCCGGCCAGGCTTTGAAGTTTTGGCCCGCCGTGCGCTTCCAGACCTGCGACCGCGTTGGCGCCAATCTGGGCGATATTGAGAAGTTCTGCTTCGTTGATGGAATAATCGCCCAGCGCATTGTGGACAGCATCGGCGAAGTTGATCGTTTCATTCAGGGCAGCCCGGCGGTCTTCGGGAACGTACTCGGCGGCGATATCTTGCATGCTTTGCAGGCGAGTCTCCCGGCTGGTTTGGATCGACTCGGACCAGGCTTGCCAATTGGGGCTGATACTTTGAATATATTCGGAGGTTCCTTGAGCGATATCCACAAGCTCTTCGATTTCTTCTTCACTCAGACTTCCATCGGAAGAAGCTTCTTCAACATAGTAGACGGTTTGCTCGGTGGCGGCGATGAACACTTTCCCGCCTTGCTCGATCAGCACGCCACCCGCGTTGGCTCCGGGCGTGCGCACCAGGCGACGTCGCTTACCGCTCCCATCGGCGTGATCGTCGCATTGAGGGTGCCTGCGCAGGATTCGGCGTTTCAACCTGGCCACGTTGCCCTGTTTGCTCACATCGGTACGGACGAAAACGGCGGAATCAGCCCCAAATTGGTCATGGAGACGTTGCTCAGCCGCTTTGCCGTTCTTTTTGTCGACTTCGGCAAGGACGACGCGGCAACCAGCCAGGTCAAGGCGGTTGAATCGCCGATTATAGTTCCACCCTGCAACCCAGGCCGGGCACGTCCGTAGCGATCAGCCATTCCTCTCTAGCGCTTTCGTTGCTATAATCAGGAACGGAATGAGTTGTTTTTCAAGGTAACCCTCAAAGGATGAATAAGCCAAAGGAGATTCATAAGATGAAAGTGGCCATTTTTGGAGCGACCGGAAGGACGGGCCAATATCTCCTCGGCCAGGCCCTGAACAATAAAACTGTCTGGTGACCGAAGATGGCCTCGTGTTTCTTTGTCTCCGATTTACATGGACGACTTGACCGGTACCGCAAGCTGGCCGCGGCGATCCGGCAGGAGAGTCCTGCCGCTGTTTTCCTGGGCGGTGACCTCTTGCCATCCGCACCCGTCTCGCGGGGCGAGAACCCCCTGCCGATCAAGGATTTCATCAAAGACTTTTTGATCCCCTCGTGTAAAGAACTGAAATCTCACCTCGGAGATGGGTATCCCCGACTATTGATCATCTTAGGCAACGATGATAGCCGCGCTCAGGAGGAAGAGCTGCTGGAGGCCGCCAAAGAGGGTCTCTGGGAATACATTCACAACCGGCATGTTACCTTGGGGCAATTTACGGTCTACGGCTATGCTTATGTCCCCCCCACCCCTTTCCTGCTCAAAGACTGGGAACGCTACGACGTTTCCAGATACGTCGATCCCGGTTGCATTTCCCCCGAGGATGGCTGGCGCACAATCGAACAGCCGGAAAACGTCACCCGATACGCAACGATCCAAAAAGATATCCAAGAACTGACCGAAGATAGGGATCTATCGCGATCGATCTTCCTTTTTCATACCCCCCCTTACGAAACCAACCTCGATCGAGCGGCTCTGGACGGCCAAAAAATAGACCATGTTCCCCTTGACGTTCACGTTGGCAGCATCGCCATCAAGCGCTTGATAGAAAATCGCCAACCGCTGCTCACGCTGCACGGCCACATTCACGAATCCGCCCGCTTGACAGGGAGCTGGCGAGAGAAAATTGGACGAACATTCTGTTTCAGCGCCGCCCATGACGGACCCGAGTTGGCCCTCGTCCGCTTCGATCCAGAAAATCCGGAAACGGCCAGGCGAGAACTGATCTGAATCGCCGAATTACCGAATACTCTTCTGGCCGATGGCAGTACCAGTGGGTAAGGGCATGGCGGCATCGGAAATTGCCCCGATCTTGACCGCGTAGCTGTTCCGGTTTTTGATATCTTCGTCCGTGATGATGTGGACATCCAACAAGCCATCCGTTTTATAGCCGGTTTTTAGCCGGTTGACATAGCTGAGGCTCTGGCTCCAACCCTCCAGCCAAACCAAGAGTTCCTCACGTTGTTCTTGGTTTCCCTGAAAATGAATCAAGACATCGATATCGCTCCGGGGACCGGCGGTGGCATTTTTGGTGCTGCCGAAAACATAGAACCCCTTGATGCCAAATCTTTCCGGATCGACGTGAGCGGCGATCCTCTCGGCGCTTTCAAGCCGCCAGCGCCAGTGCTCATCCTGTGTGCTGGTTCGGGGAAGCAGTTTCCTCGAAAGTTCCGTCTGAATTTCATCATCGACATCGGAGAGTATCGCAACGGCTTTGTTTCTTTCGGCGTTCATCAGAATCTGCAAAACAAGCCCATCGGACGCATTTTGGACATCGACGACATGAATGACATCTTCTAGATAAGCGAAATCGGGCAAGATATCTCTGAGCAGATTCTTGGATTCGAGGAAGAAATTCTCATTGAAGACATTGCCACGCTCATCCGGGTAGAGGGGGATGTAACGGATAGCAGATTCAACCAAGTCCTGGAAAAAGTGGGTCCCAAAGGACAGATCGGGCGTGTAATCATCTCGACGATGAGCTACCTCGATCAGAGCGGCAGTATTGTTGATGTCCGAATAAGTGACATTCACCCCCAACTTGATGTCACCGCGGCTCCCCCAGCGGCCGGGACCCAAGAGGATATATCTTCTGTTTGGCAAGATTTGGTTCAGCCTGCTGATCGCTTGGCCCACCGCCAACATCTCTTGGCGATCGGAAAGCTGGCTATAGGCCGTCGGGTCCACATAGACAATGTGGGTTATGTTGGCAACAACCCCATTTGAAATATATCGTTTGGCTGTAAATACAATTTTATCGTCAGGTATATTAGAGGGAAGTTCCGCGGGCACGTTATCTTGACGATAACTCTGGGAACGACACTGCAACAGATAGAAATCTTTGCCATTATAGGCAAACTCGATATCGACGGGATGGTCGAATTGCTCTTCAAGTTCGGTCAAGATCGCGCCCATCCTTTTCAGAAAAGGCGTGCGTGAGAACAGGCCATCAAACGTGACGACATAGTTGTTTTTCTCGAAGTCGAGTCCCAGCCCGGTGGGAGGTTGGACGTGATTTTCGGTGATCAAGGAAACGATCTCTTTGATGCTTGGATAGTGGTCGCCATATTCTCTGAGCAAGGAACGGCTATCTACGGTCTCGAAGGTGCCCTTTTCCAAATTGATCACGTCGATCATCTTGGGGGAATACCTGATGATCTCGTCCAGAGAAGCATTCACCCTTAACCCCGGCTGGCCGGGTGCTGCCAAAATCGGATAATCATCACTGAGCCGGTCTACCGCTCTGGTTCCGAGGCCGGGCACAATCCGAACCAAGCCATCATCCTTTTTGATCCGGCTGGACCAACGAAATTCATTCTGGCTGAAGGCAACACCGGCAAATGCGGGCAAGAAATAAGGGCCTATCTTCGTGCCGATCACCTCCTGGATCAGGATACCCATTTCCTCATGATGATCGATCAAATCGTGCTGGGCGCGATATTCGATCGGGTCCGGCCCAAACAGAGAGGCATACACCTCGGCAATCGCATCCATCAAGCTTTGCAGGCGTTCTTCTTTGGTTCCCTTGTTGGCAAGAAAGAGACTCTTGTATTTACCAGCAAAGGACATCCCAACCTGATCTTCCAGCAAGCTGGAACTCCGCACAATCAGAGGCACATCCCCAAAATCATTCAAAGCCAAAGCGAGTTTCTTGGCCAGATCTGGCGGAAAGGGTGAGTTCTTGAAAACGTTGACAATATAGGGATATTCTTGGCGGACTTCTCCAACATCCAAATACTTGTGAGCAACGATTTCCTCGAGATTGTTATGTTCAATGAAGGAAAAAATCGCGTCTGAAACGATATACCAGGTTTTAGGGGTCTTTACCTGCGACAACAATTCGCGATCCCGCTCGGTTTTGGAGAGAATCTCCTGGGCAAGGAAAATCCCCGCACCTTTCCCTCCCAATTTTCCTTTGCTGCCAGGATGGTAAATGATTTGTGACAATAGAGGGATGAAATCCTGGACACTGACATTACGTTTCGCTGTTTTGATGAACTTATCGTGCTCACTGAGCAAGCGGCGAATAAGCGAAACCTGAATACTCCTCTCTCTGGATTGGGTCAGCTCCACCCCCTGCGACAAGAGATGTTGGTACCGTTCGATCGCGTTATCGACTTCGGTCAGCGAACAACTGGGATTCATGAGCACATTGACCAAGAAGTTGGTTTGATCTTCCCGAATCCACTGTTGAATACTAGCCAAGATCTCGTTCTCGCTCAGGTACGTCCCGGCGAGCTCAAAAACCTCATCGATGATCGCCGAAGCGTCGTCCTTCGACCGAACCTGATCGGGATAATTGACCCCCAGCAAGTCACGATTCTCTCGATCGACTGAACTAAACAATTTCAGCAAACGCTCCGCTTCCGTGATGCCCCGCTTACAAAGGTAGTTGATCATCCTCCTAGCCACCCGGAACAAGAGATTCGGGTCCGTTTTTTGGAGCAAACTGAGGATCACCCACCATCCCGCCCTGGTCTCTTCATCAGCTTTGATTTTCTTCTCAAACACATCTTGAAGACGCCGATGCAAAATGAAGCTGCCCAATTGGTCGGCGATCGTATTGATCAGCTTGCGCTCTTGCTGCAAAAATGGGCCTTCATCCAAAACAGGCCTTTCTTCGGTGTAAAAGACGCTGATTGTGCCTACAGCCTGATCTTGGACGAGAATGTCCGAGCTGAGTTCCCAGGGCGTCCTCGAAAAATCGGATGACCGAAATTTCATCTCACCAAAAACGATTTCTGTTTTGCAAATGTCCGGATATTGCCAACCCAGGGGGATCACGTTGATGATTTCTTTGAAGGCTTGCTCCACAGAAATTTTGGGATTACCAAGGATCTCCTGAACATCATAGAGACAGTTTAGCTCCTTGGCCCTTTCTTTAAGGTCATCGATCAAGCGGTCTAGTGGTTTTCCCGGATTATTATTCATGACTTGCTTAGCCCTTTTGGACCACTCCCCGACCAGACCTGCCGTCGATCTTTGTCTTGATCGGAGTTGGTACCCTTATGTGACGGACAAACTCGGTTGTTTGGACTTCTCGCTGTTGGTCGAGCCAGTCCCAATCGATTCTACCCTTGCCGGATGGCGGCACAGAGATATAACTTACGCCCAGCCCAATCATATTATGGAAGAAGTGCGACCCTTGGCTCATCTCGACACGAAACCCCTCCCGGCTGGCCTCCACAATAACGCGGGCTGCCGAGATCTGTCCCCAGTTCACGGGGATGCCCAACCAGGGGTCCGTGCTGCCCAGGCGTCCAAAAACGATCAGTAGATAAGGTCGATCTTCGGCGGCCAAGGCTGTATTGATCTTCTCGATTTCAGAACCAATTTGGCGTGTTTTTTCTTTTTTGAAGTGGTCAGGGAGGACATAAACGATGTCTTCGATCGTCGTGATCAGGCCATTGCCCAGAACATGTTCCGAGGCGATCAAAGCACGTTCATCGATCAATTCGCGGTCATCGATCTCGACGACTTCCGAAGAGACCGCCATCGGCCTGACCTGGAGGAAACCGAGACGATGAGGATCAAAGGTCATCGCAAATTCGATTTCCACCGGTGTGTCCAGTTCTTTCTCGCAAAGCGACATCGTTGTTTGGACGACATCATTGAGGGGAATCCGTCGCAAGTCAAGCAGGGGCGCAAAATTGAGCACCCGCGGACCCGGTGTGCCCGTGCCCATGGTCAATCGGTCCGATTGAGGGTCATACGTCGAACTGACATAACGCAAGGCGTCGTCTTTTTCGGCGGTGGTCAGATTTTCATGCAACAAATACTCTGTTTCTTGAATAGGGTCATAGGCGATCGGCGTCCCCATGTTGATGGCCCAGAACTCCTTTTGAGTGTACTTCAACAAGTCAGCGATGGACCCATACGGCGGCCCAACCCTTGGAAAGGCGGGCGAATACGTCCAGGATATGCCCTCATCGACGATCGTTTTTCCCAGCCCCAGGGCAAGGTCGACGACTCCATCTTCCGGCTTCGCTCGACCGATCGGATAGAAATTATAAGAACGCGCCACCCCGGATAGCTGAGGATAAAACCTGAGGCCGTTACGCTCGCCAACGACGTTTTGGATGATCACGGCCATCTTTTCGTCGTCTTCACGATGGGAAGTCGCCCGGCGATAATCCTTTGCCCCTTTGAAAAACGTGGAGGCGTAAACAAGCTTAATCGCTTCGATGAGTTTATTGAATCGGGTGCCGGGATCATGCTGATGATTGGGGATCATCTTCGTGGCATAAACACCGGCAAACGGTTCGTAGGTGGCATCCTCCAGCAAACTGGAAGAGCGAATCGCCAAGGGCGTGTGAACTTTTTCAATCAGTGATCTCAAGTCTCCCAGAACGTCAAAGGGCAAATCCGCGTTTTGAAAGGCGTGGGCAATCCGGTCATCGGGGGCATCCGAATGGGCAATCCCATCGAGATCGTTATCTTCCATAAAGGCGTCGAAAACATCGGTGCAGATCACGGTCAAGTTTGGAACGCCGATTTCGATTTGGGGATCTTGGCTTGCTTCCAGGTTTCGAGAGATGATATTGTTCAATACGACCAACCCCCTAGCTTTCCCCCCTATGGAGCCTGATCCAATTCTGCTCATACGATTCCCTTTATCGTAAAGGGCGCGATCAAATGGGATCAGGCTCTCGTCATACACCGGTTCCGAACGGTTGTCCATTAGTGTAGGGTTATATCCATCCTCGAGCTTGACAAGCTCTGGCAACGCGGTCGACAGAGATCATATACGCCGCATCGCGCATGTAAAGGTCTCTGCTATTGGCAAAATCACTGACATCGATATAGGCATTGGTCATTGTAACATCCAATTTACCCAACACCTCTTCTTTGCTCCAATAATAATTGGTATTGCTTTGAACCTGTTCAAAATAACTGACCGTCACCCCGCCCGCGTTTGCCAGAAAATCAGGAATGACGAGAATACCGTCGCGGCTTGCAAGCACCTGGTCGGCTTCGGGTGTCGTGGGGCCATTGGCGCCCTCAGCGATGATCTTGACGCGCTTGGCGATCTTTTCGACATTCTCGGCTGTGATTTGATTTTCTAGAGCCGCGGGTACGAGAATATCGACATTTTGTTCGATCCAAGCATCACCGGGCAAAAGCTCATAGCCCAAATCTTGCGCTTTGTCCTTATCGATCTCTCCAAAATGATTTGTGATCAGTTGCAACTCTTCAAGATCAATGCCATCTTTTTTGCGATATGCATAAGCTTTCTGATCGTGATGGTCCCAGCAAGAAACACAAGTGGTCGTCCCACCCATCTGTTCATAGAGCTCAATGGCATACTGGGAGACATTGCCGAACCCTTGGAAGCTGGCGGTGGTATTTCCAACCTCGATGTCCAATTCTTTCATCGCTTCCCGGATGGTGATCATGACACCATAGCCTGTTGCTTCCACCCGGCCCAGGGAACCTCCCATCTCGACAGGTTTGCCGGTGATGAAGCCGGGATATTTCTCTCCATGGATAGCTTCGTATTCATCCAGCATCCATAACATGTGTTGGGCATTGGTCATCACATCCGGTGCAGGGGAATCGGAGAGGGGCCCAACGCTTTTGGCAATTTGCCGGACCCAGCCGCGGCAAAGGCGTTCCTGTTCCAATAAACTCAAATCATGCGGGTCACAGATGACCCCACCCTTGCTTCCACCCAGGGGGATATCGACAACGGCACATTTCCACGTCATCCACATCGAGAGGGCACGAACCGTGTCGACGGTTTCTTGAGGGTGAAACCGGATCCCTCCCTTGCTAGGGCCGCGGGCATCGTTGTGCTGAACCCGGAAGCCCCGAAAAACCTTCACGCTGCCATCATCCATGTGGATCGGAATGCTGAAGTGATATTCTCTCAGCGGATAGCGTAAGAGGTCACGGGCGGCTTGATCCAACTCGAGCAAGTCAGCAGTTCGATCAAACTGTTTCTGTGCCATCTCAAAGGGATTATAAGAAACATTGTTCATTAGATTTCTCTCCTTGAAGTTGATTTTTTACAGCTTTTAGCCAACGAAGTTATACCACATTCAACCTATTCATTCTAGAAAAGCTGATTTAGTGTCACACTATCGGGAAAGATATGCAAATGAAGAAAAACACGTATTTCGGATGAGCAATTGGATATAAACTAGCTGAGGTTTCGGAAAAAGCAAGCAAATTGGCGATTGTGTTCAAAAGGCGTAAGCGTTCACGTCCTTCCGGGTCATATTATGGAAGCGCCATCCTGTGGGAACTTGAGAATGGAAATCAACGCATGATGTCCTTCAATGATCAACCCGTGTTAATCAGGTAACTCGCCAGGCATGAGAGAGCCAGGAAAAAATAATTGGCCAGACGCAGTTTTTCCTTCTAAAAGACCAGACTGACCAGGGTAGTCACCACGATGACACCCAGTCCCAGCGTTGGGTAGGCGATAGAGCCGGGTAAGTGAGATAGCGTGTGGATCCAAAAATAGGTAGCCAGCATAGTTACCGAACCTAATACAAAACCCCAAATCAGACATGGTCTCGTTAGCCGCTTGTGTGTCAATCGGGGCAATGTTATTAGCATAGCTGTACCGAAAATACCGGTCACCGAAATTTGTAATAGATCTCATTCCAGCGCAGCTCTTTCTTGAATTCAGAGAGCTGGGTTTGTTCATCAATGGTGACAAACTCGATATCGGCGATGTCGGCGAAGTCGGCCATGTGTTGGCTGGTGACGGCTTGGCTGAAAGCGGTGTGATGGGCGCCTCCGGCCAGAATCCAGGCCGCGGCCGAAACCTTCAGGCTGGGTTGCGGCTTCCACAGCACCCGCACGACCGGCAACTTGGGCAGGTCATGTTGGGGAACGATTACATCCACGCTGTTGACTAACAGGCGGAAGCGGTCGCCCATATCAATCACGGAGACATTGATCGCGGCGCCCGCGGGGGCATGGAAGACGAGCCGGGCGGGATCGTCCTTGCCGCCGATGCCCAGGGGGTGCATCTCCAGGGAGGGTTTGTCCGCGGCGATGGATTCACACACTTCCAGCATATGCGCGCCGAGCACCTGGACGTTGCCAGGCTCAAAGTGATAGGTGTAATCCTCCATGAACGAGGAACCCCCATCCAGGCCGGTGGACATCACTTTGATCGCCCGCAGTAAAGCGGCCGTTTTCCAGTCTCCTTCGGCGCCGAAGCCGTACCCGTCGGCCATCAGGCGTTGGACGGCCAGGCCGGGCAGTTGGGCTAAGCCGTGTAAGTTCTCGAAGGTGGTTGTGAAGGCCTTGAAACCGCCCTCCTCCAAGAAGGAGCGCATGCCTATCTCGATTTTTGCCGCCTGGCGCAGGTTTTCGCGTCGTTCGCCCCCGGGCCGCAGATCGTCTTGGACAACATACTTGTCGTCATATTCGGCGCAGAGATCATCAACCTCCGCATCGCTGACCTGGTTGACATAGGCGACCAGATTGCCCAGGCCGAACCCATTAACCGAATAGCCGAACGCCATCTGGGCGGCTACTTTGTCACCCTCTGTGACGGCCACCTCGCGCATGTTGTCGCCAATCCGGGCGACCTTGAGGTGTTGGGAATCGTGCCAGGCCAAGGCCGCGCCCGTCCATACGCCTAGCTCTTCGATGACCTGGCGGTTTTTCCAGTGCCCCACCACGACCTTGCGATTGATGCCCAAGCGAGCGTTGATGTGGCCGAACTCACGGCCACCATGCGCCGATTGATTCAGGTTCATGAAATCCATGTCGATGGTGGCCCAGGGAATGTCGCGGTTGAACTGGGTGTGCAGATGCACAAACGGCTTGGCCAGCGTCTTCAACCCGGCAATCCACATTTTGGCCGGGGAGAAGGTGTGCATCCAAGTGATCAGACCGATGCAGCCAGGCGAGTTGTTGGCTTCGCGGCAAACCTGAAGGATCTCTTCCGGGGTGGTCACCGTCGGTTTGGGCACAACCTTGACGGGAATCTGCTCCTCTTGGGCCAATGCCTGGGCGATTCTTTTTGAATCCTTGGCCACCTGTTTCAAAGTCTCGGGGCCATAGAGATGTTGGCTGCCGGTCACAAACCAGAGTTCCAGGTTGTTTAAGTTGTTCATGGATTTGCTCCTTTACATGGTGAGATGGGGGGGTAATTGGGTAGGGCATCCGGAGATTTTTTGGCAAGAATGGCATCTTCTCAAAAAAATGGGGAATGTGTAGCCGAGATTTCCAAATCTCGCTGGGATTATACCCTCAAAACGTCCAATTCAAACTTACTCAGATGTCGTGTGTCCGGTTGTAGATTTACAGTCATCATTTCAAGAATCAGGTGGATACGGTACAATTTTTAGGCCTTCTCCGTTGCCTTGCAGCGAGGAGGCCTAAAAATTGTGCTCGCTCCCCATTCAGAACAAGGTGGTATGCCATGACTCCCAAAGAACGTGTGTTAGGCGCATTGACCCACCAGCCTATCGATCATCTTCCCACCCAAATCAAATATACGGACGCGATGGGCGCGGCGATGGCAGCGCATTTTAAGATGCCGGTGTCCGACTTGCCCGACTTTTTGGGCAATCATATCCTGCGGGTGGACCTCCATTACCCTGAGAAACGCAGCCAGGATGGCACTATCGCCTACGATTGGTGGGGGGTGGGGTTCGACACCGAACAGGAAGGCTATTACACCGCGGTTAATCCTTTAGCGGACAGAAAAGATTTGGACTCCTACGCCTGGCCTGACCCGCATGATCCTGATTTGCTCGTCGAGGCCGAAAAGGCAATCGCAGCGGACGGCGGCGAGCATTTCGTCACGCCCAATTTTGGTTGGGCCTTGTTCGAGCGGGCCTGGTCGCTGCGGGGGTTTGAAAACTTGCTCCTTGATTTAGCCATTGACCTGGATTTTGTCGCCGCCTTGATGGATCGCATTGTGGAGATTCAATTGGTCTTGATCGAACGTTTTCTTGCCCTGGGCATGGATGGCGGCTATTTTGGCGATGATTACGGTGCGCAAGATAATTTGCTCTTTTCGCCGGATGTATGGCGAACGTTGATCAAGCCGAGGCTGGCTCGCCTTTTTGAGCCGTTTCGCCAAGCGGGGCTGCCCATCCTGATGCATTCGGACGGGCATATCGCTTCGATTTTGCCCGATCTCCTCGAAATCGGCCTGACCACGCTGAATCCTGTCCAGCCGGAAGTGCTCGATCATGCCTGGTTGCGAAAGACTTTTGGTCAGCGTTTAGCCTATTACGGCGGCGTCTCAACCCAAACGGTGCTGCCCTACGGCTCTCCAGAGGAGGTCAAGGCGGCCGCACGAGCGTGTGTGCAAACCCTGGCTCCCGACAATACGGGCTTGATCTTGGCACCCTCCCACCGCATGATGGAGGATATTCCCATGGAAAACGTCGCTGCTCTTTTAGACGTGTTTGCAGAGCTGAGTGAGAATGGAGGAGCCTGATGTTTGCAAACGAGCAGCTTCCCGTGATTGTTTCTCCATTTCACGACCCGAGCGGATTGCTTTTCGAGCATCTTCGCTCAATGACGCCGGCCTTAAAGCAAAACTTTGGCCGCGTTTATTTGAGCATCTCGCCGCCTACGGAGCAGCGCCAAACGGAAAACCTTGCCTGGGTGCAAGCTGATCCCTTTTTTGCGGTCAATTTCAATCGGCCCGAGACGCTGCCCGGTGATCACTATCTGGGGGGATACCGTCACGCCGTTGAAGCTTGTGCCTCCGACCGGATTTTCCATCTTTGCGACCTCGATCGGATTGCCTTTGCGCTCAACACGTCCCATCGGGAAGCCTATCTCGCCGATGTCCAATTTGCCAATGCGAAAGCCCGTCATGCGCCGGTGCTGTTTCAGCGTTCGGAGCAGGCCTGGAGCACCTACCCGCAAATCTACCGCCAAATCGAAGACTTGATTATTCAGGTGGGCGAGATTCTCTTTTCCGAAACCTACGAATTTGCCTGGTCGTACATGGTCATGCGCGCCGGTCAACTCAAGACGCTCTTGCCAAAGATCAAGAGCCATGATTTCGGTATTTTGATCGAAGTCGTTTTGATGCTCCGGGAGCAGCTTGTCCGCAAACCGGTCGATTGGCTGGCCTGGGAAGACCCGTACATTTTTGGCCGTGACCCGGATGAAATGAGGCGGGCGCGCGACAACAGCAAGGAAGAAACCTACAAACGTTTGCGGGGGATGCTCCCATTTTTCGAGCATTTTCTCTCGGTGACCTCTCCGCTCAGCCCCGAACAAGGGTGGGACAAACACAATCCGGAGTAGCGCGCCACGCAGAAAGTACGTAGAGCGAGCGTGGGCATACACCGTATGACAAAGCAAGAAGTTGAACTTTTCCGCTAAGAGTGCGTGTAAGGAGCAGGTGGAGTGGGCGTCAACCCAGCTAGAATGAGTATAAAACTCCGAAAAAGTTCAACTTCTCCCCATTTTCTTGAGAAGGTTCTGTAAGTCGCCCAGGTTTAGGGCGCTCAATCTCTCCACGACCAGATCGGTGGCTTGCAAGTCTCTGGCTGGACTGGTCAAATTATAGCACGTTAGTGAGGAGAATTGTTATCGATAACGTGATCGGTAACATACTTTAAGCGAAAAAAGCCCCCATTTTGATGGCTTTTTAAGGTGATTTGGCCCCTAAGGGGCTTGATTTTCAAGTTTTTTCATGCTAAGATGTTATCGATAACGTGAACGATAACATCAGAGCAGCACACGACCCATGGCATCAAAAAAGCGAGTTACGATCAAAGATGTGGCCCGAGTGGCGGGTGTCTCCACCCAGACTGTATCGCGCGTCATCAATGATCGCCCCAATGTTTCCCCCGAAACCCGTCTCCAGGTAAAAGAAGTCATCGCCCAGTTAGGGTATGCGCCCAATATCATCGCTCGCAGCCTCAGCCGCGGACGCAGCGATACATTCGGCGTTGTGGGCTTTGGCCTGGAATATTATGGCTCCAGTAGTGTGCTGAGAGGAATTGAAGAAAAGTCCTCCGAGTTGGGCTTTTCGGTCTTGCTGTCCTTGTTGGACACATTTGAACTCAGTCGCGTTGATGAAATATTACGAGAGTTGCTTGCCCATCAGGTGGAAGGAATTATTTGGGCCATCCCAGGGATTGGTGAAGAGCTTAAAGGATTGCCAAAAAGGTTTGAGCACACTCCTGTCCCTGTTGTCTTCTTAAATAAAGAAAAATTCGACAGTGACACTATCGTGGCCATGGATAATCGCTGTGGCGGCAAATTGGCGACGAAACACTTAGTAGAGCAAGGTTTCACTCGGATTGCCACCATTACAGGCCCCTCGAATTGGTGGGAAGCGCGACAGAGAGAACTTGGTTGGCGTCAAGCGATGCGTGAAGCTGGCTTTGATAATCTGGATGAATTATGTATGGAAGGGGATTGGACCGCCCCCAGCGGTGAAGTCAATTTTCACGCCTTGTATGCCAAATCACCTGATATTGATGCAGTCTTTGTAGGGAATGACCAAATGGCCCTGGGCGCATTGAAGGCGGCCCGTCGGCTAGGCTTAAGTATTCCTCAGGATGTGGGCGTCGTCGGTTTTGACGACATTCCCGAAGCAGCCTACTTTTACCCCTCGCTTTCCACCGTCCGTCAAGATGTGAGAGCATTGGGAGCGATGGCGGTTGAAAAATTATGCGGTTTGATTCAAGAGCCCAAGCGTGAGGGTGACGTTGATCAAGAAACAACTTGGATTAAACCCAAACTCATTGTTCGAAAAAGCTCCGTACGAGATTCATAGCAAATGAATCACAGCGTCAAAGTCTAATTGGTTTGACTTGGAGATGCGGTATCTTTTCAAAAAACAGGAGAGACGTTGAACTTTTTCGGCGCAAACCTGCACATTTTACCTAGGCTTCCGAAAAATTCAACTTCTGAACCCTAAAATCTTGAGGAGATACGAGATGCGAATTGAATTTTTCCAAAACCGATCATGAAAGGTATTTTCAAGGGCAGATTATGAACGCACGCGAGCGAGTCATCTTGGCTTTGGATCACAAAGAACCCGATCGTGTTCCCATTGATTTAGGCGCAACCATCGTTTCCTCGATCCACAAACAAGCTTATGTGGAATTGATGCAGTATCTGGGCATGGAGGTCGAAGACCTTCAAATGGCGGATTATGTCCAACAACTCCCTTATTTGGATGAAGCTTTGCTGGAGCGTTTTGATGTCGATTTCCGCATGGTTCAGCTTCCTGCTGCTACTGCGCCCGACGTGGAGATCTATACGGAAGGCGAATATTATGCCTTCAAAGATCGCTGGGGATCTACGCTGCACATGCCCAAACAAGACGGCTTGTATTACGACTGGGTCGATTTCCCCATCGAAGAGCCAACCATGGAAGCCTTGGACAACTACGATTGGCCTGAACCCGACCCACCCGAAGTGAATGCCCAATTGCGTCAGCGGGCTAAGCACCTTTATGAGAACACGGACTATGCCCTGGTGGGCAGCGCCGTGATTGGGGGCGGCATTTTCGAACAACCGGCCAGAACCATGGGCCTGGAAGATTTCTTCAAGGCTTTGATCAAAGCGCCCAAGTTCGCCGACCGGATGATGGGCAAAATTACCGACATTTACATTGAATCGTGTGTCAATTATTTGGAGCAGGTGGGGGAATATCTACAGGTCTTTACCTTCTGGGATGACGTCAACGGACAGGACGGTTGGCTCATTTCCCCCGATATGTATCGCAAACTGATCAAACCGAAACAACGCCGCTTGCTGGAGGCGATCAAGGCGAACACCGATGCCAAAGTCTTCTATCATGGCTGTGGCGCCGTTTCCGAACTGATTCCCGACTTGATCGATTTGGGTTTCGATATTATCAATCCCGTTCAGGTTTCGGCAGCCGGTATGAACACCAAGAAACTAAAACAAGAATATGGTCAGGATATAACCTTCTGGGGCGGCGGCGTCGATACCCAGCGTGTTTTGCCCTTTGGCTCCCCCGAAGATGTCAGCGCGGAAGTCAAGCGGCGCATTGATGACTTGGCCCCCGGCGGAGGCTTTGTTTTTGCCGCCGTTCATAATATTCAGGCCTTTGTGCCCCCCGAAAATATCGTCGCTGCCTTCGATACAGCGCTAGAATACGGAAATTATTAACATCCTAGCTCATCTTTGCTTGGTGCCTTCATGACCGAAGAAGTTGCCCTCAAACTCAAAAAAGTGTGCAACTTGCTGGATGATCAGCATTTGGACGCGCTTCTGATTCGGCAGGTGACGAATTTCGCCTGGATGACCGCAGGCGCATCATCGTATGTAAACACCGCTGACAACCTGGGCGCTGCCTCCCTGTTGATCACGCCCGATCAGCATTACCTGCTGACCAACAACATCGAAGCGACGCGCTTGCGGGCAGAAGAAAACCTTGAGGAGCAGGGTTGGCAGTTTAAGGTAACCGATTGGTACCAGCAGGATGCCGTTGCCGATTTGGCCGCGGGTCTCAAGCTGGGGACGGATGGATGCTACCAACGCGGGGTCAACCTCGACGCTGAACTGATCCGCTTGCGCATGGACCTGTCCCCCCAGGAGCAAGACCGCTTTGTAGCGTTGTCCCGAGATTGTGCCATGGCCATGAACGCGGCCATTCACAAGATTGAACCGGGCATGAGCGAATTTGAGATCGCCGCGGTGCTGAATAACGAGACTCAACGTTTGGGCCTGCTTCCGATTGTCAACCTGGTTGCCACCGACGAGCGGGTCTATGCCCACCGCCACCCGCTTCCCACCGCCAAGCAGCTCGACCGGTATGCCATGCTCGTGCTGTGCGGCAGGCGCTATGGACTGGTTGGTTCCATCACCCGATTGGTACATTTTGGCCCCATGCCCGCTGATCTGCGGCGCAAGGCCGAAGCTGTTGCGGAAGTTGACGCCACTTTGATCCACGCGACGCGGCCGGGGGTTCGCTTGGGAGATATTTTCGCCGCCGGGCAGGATGTCTACGCCCGATTGGGCTTTGAGGATGAATGGCGGCGGCACCATCAGGGCGGCCCGGCCGGGTATCTGCCCCGGGAAACGGTAGCAACCCCCAATGCCGATTCGCTCGTCCGCGCGGGGCAGGTTTATGCCTGGAATCCCTCCATCGCCGGGACCAAATCCGAAGATACAATTTTAGTGACATCTAACGGCAATCGAATCCTGACCGAAATCCCGGATTGGCCCCTCATCGAGGTAGAAATCGGGGACCAGATCATCGCTCGTCCTGCAACGTTGGAAATCGTCTGAAATGAGAGAAAGTCATGAATCAACGCGAAATTCTTAAAGCCATTGAGAATGGAAAAACCGTTCTGGGCATAGAATTTGGCTCGACGCGCATCAAGGCGGTACTGATCGGCCAAAACCACACGCCAATCGCCTCGGGAAGCCACGATTGGGAAAACCGCTATGAAAACGGCGTCTGGACATACAGCCTCGCAGATGTTTGGAAGGGCTTGCAGGAAAGCTATCGAAATCTCAAGGACGAGGTATCTGAGCAGTACAATGCCCCGTTTATGAGGGTTGCTGCTATCGGCTTCAGCGGCATGATGCATGGTTATCTGGCCTTTGACAAGGATGGAAATCTGCTCGTCCCGTTTCGTACCTGGCGCAACACTATCACCGGAGAGGCAGCAGAACAGCTTACGGATCTCTTCCAGTTCAATATTCCCCAGCGCTGGAGCATTGCCCACCTTTATCAGGCTATCTTGAATAAGGAAGCGCATATTGATGAAATCAGCCACCTGACCACACTGGCCGGGTATGTCCATTGGAAATTGACCGGACAAAAGGTTCTGGGCGTAGGGGAAGCATCGGGTATGTTCCCCATAGATAGTAAGACCAACGACTACGATGGACACATGGTCGAGTCGTTCAACAAGCGGCTCGCAACGGAAAATATCTCCTGGAAGCTCCCGGATATCCTGCCTAAAGTCCTTATGGCTGGTGATGCCGCAGGCACTCTTACCGCAGAAGGCGCAAAACTGCTCGATCCCATGGGAGAACTGGGAGCGGGCATCCCACTCTGCCCGCCTGAAGGGGATGCTGGCACGGGCATGGTCGCGACCAACAGTGTTGCTGTGCGAACGGGCAATGTCTCTGCAGGGACGTCCGTCTTTGCCATGATCGTTTTGGAAAAAGCTCTGTCGAAGGTGTACCCTGAGATCGACATGGTCACGACGCCCACAGGCAAGCCCGTGGCCATGGTGCATAGCAACAACTGCACCTCCGATCTCAATGCGTGGGTTGGTCTCTTTGAGGAATTCGCCGATGTGTTGGGCGTGGAGATCGATCAATCCAGGTTGTTCGAGGTTTTATACAAACAGGCTCTTGCTGGCGATGCGGATGGCGGTGGGCTGTTGGCCTACAATTATCTCTCCGGCGAGCACATTACGCATCTTGAAGAGGGACGACCCCTGTTCGTGCGCACCCCAGAGAACCAATTCACACTTTCAAATTTCATGCGCGCCCATCTGTTTTCAGCCCTCGGCGCGCTGAAGATCGGCCTGGACATTCTCTTCGAAAAGGAGCAGGTCCGGATCGACCAGGTGCTCGGCCACGGAGGCTTCTTCAAAACCCGGGAAGTGGGCCAGAGGTTCATGGCCGCGGCGATGAATGTCCCCGTGTCCGTGATGGAGACGGCGAGCGAAGGTGGAGCCTGGGGAATCGCCTTGCTGGCTGCCTATAGGCTCTACAAGGAAAAGGATCAACCCTTGGAAGCCTATCTCACCGATGAGGTCTTCGCCGGTGAAAAAGGTGCCACGATAGCCCCCGATCCTGAGGATGTGGCTGGCTTTTTGGCGTTTATGGAACGCTATGAAAAGGGCCTCGTCATCGAGAGAACCGCCGTGGAAGTGCTTTAAGCTCTGCATTAGAAAAGGATGATCCATGCTTTTATCAGCAATCCGAGAAGAATTGGTCAGCCTCCATCGGGCTTTGCCAGAAAACAACCTGGTTGCCTGGACGAGCGGCAATGTCAGCGCCCGCGACCCGGAAACAGGGCTGGTGGTGATCAAACCCAGCGGTATCAAATTCCCTGATCTAACACCCGAAACAATGGTCGTCGTTGACCTGGATGGTCAATTAGTCGAAGGGGACTATAAAGCATCATCCGACACGGCCTCGCATTGCTATATCTACCGCCACCTGCCCCAGGTAAATGGCATCGTTCACACGCATTCTCGTTTTGCCACGGCCTTTGCCACCCACGGGCGGGACATACCCTGTATTACCACAGCCATGGGGGATGAGTTCGGCGGCGAGATTCCCTGCGGCAGATTTGCCCTGATCGGCGGGGAAGAGATCGGCCAGGTTGTCGTGGAGACACTCCAAGATAGCCGCAGCCCGGCCTGCCTGCTGCAAAGTCACGGTGTTTTTACCATCGGCCCCACGGCGGAAAAGGCCGTCAAAGCGGCGGTGATGACGGAGGACAATGCCGCCATTGCCTGGGCCTCGCTGATGATGGGCACCCCGCTGACCATCGACCCCGGTGATATCGATAAACTCTACGACCGCTACCAGAGCGACTACGGACAATAAAGATGAAACCCAGAGAACGCGTCGAGTTAGCCCTCAATCACGAGCAGCCCGATCGCTGCCCGATGCAGATCAGTTTCACGCCTGAGTTTGCCGAACGCCTGCGGGAAGATATCAAACTCAACAAGGGGAAGGTGCATAATCCCCATGGAGGTGGCAACACCTATCAATTGGAACGCGCCCTGGGAGAGGATATGCTGCTGACCTCGGTCGGTTGGGCCAATTCCTATTACATGGATGATCAAGCCTACACCGACGAGTGGGGCGTCGGCTGGGACGTGCAGCCTTATGAGACCCCCTTTGGGGTGGGGCATTATACCGAAATTGTCTCCCATCCCCTGGCCGACGATGACGCCATCGATCGTTACCAGGCCCCTGACCCCACCCGGCCGGAGCTTTATCAGGCCTCCCGGCAAATGATCGAGCAGTTCAAAGACGAGTATTGGATCGTTGGTGTCACCGTGACGACGATTTTCGAAACCGCCTGGGCCTTGCGCGGCCTCGAACAGATGTTGATGGACATGTCTATGAATCCTGACTTGGCCGATCGTATCCTCGATATTCCTTATCAATACCATCTCACCGCCGCGAAGAAATTGGTCGAGATGGGCGTCGACATGATTTGGACAGGCGATGATGTTGGCATGCAAGAAGACATGCTCATTTCTCCCGAGATGTGGCGGCAATATTTTAAGCCCCGCATGGCCAGCTTCATCGCTGAACTCAAAGCGATCAATCCCGCTGTGAAAGTTGCTTATCATACCGATGGCAATGTGGAACGCATTATCCCCGAATTGATTGAAATTGGCCTCGACGTTCTCAATCCCGTTCAACCTGCTTGTATGGATCCGGCGGAGCTGAAAAAGAAGTACGGCGACCGGCTCTGCTTTTGGGGAACGATCGATGAACAATATACCCTGCCTTTTGGATCGCCCCAAGATGTTCAGGCAGAAGTGATTCAGCGGCTGAAGACGATTGGAAGCGGTGGTGGTTTGGTGATAGCGCCTACCCATCATGTGCAGCTTGATACGCCCCTGGAGAATTTTTGGGCGCTGGTGGATACGGTCCTGGAAACGCCTTATGCTTCCCTAAATTGACTGGAAATTATTTGTGTTTTTGGCAACAGAGCGTGAATGGGCTTGGATGAGATGAAAAACCATACTACATGAGATGGACGGCAGTCATCCCCTGTTGCTGGTTGTTTAGCAAATATATTGTTAGGTTAGGAGGTGTAGATGGATCCAGTGGCGATATAAGTTGGCAAGTTAGTTAATTAACATTTGTTAAATTTCGTCAAGAAGGAGAATGAAATGAAAAAGATTCACTGGTTGTTGTCTGCCCTGTTGATTTTGGGCCTGGCCCTTTCCGCTTGTCAACCTGCTGCTCCCACGCAGGAAGAAGTAGTGGAAGAGGCTGCTGAAGAAGAAGTGGTCGAAGAAGCCGCTGAAGAGGAAGTGGCCGAAGAGGTTGCTGAAGAGGAAGTGGCCGAAGAGGAAGAGGCTGAAGAAGTTGCCGAGGAAGAGGAGGCTGAAGAGCCTGCCGAGACCGAAGGCGCTGCTCCGGCTGCCGAAGACAAATGGTGCTCCGACACGGACATCGTTTTCTTCCCAGGTGGATCACCTGGTGGCCCCTTTGCGACCGTTGTCTATAACGGCGCTGTAGCTGCTGCCGCCGATCTGGGTGCCAACGTTGAATACGTTTGGTCCGATTGGAACCCCGAGAAGATGGTGACCCAATTTTCTGAGGCCGTTGCTATTCAGCCTGATGGCATCGCCATCATGGGACACCCTGGCGTCGACGCGTTTGCTCCCTTGGTTGATGAAGCTGAAGAACAAGGCATCATCGTCACCAGCCAGAATACCCAGTTGGCAGAATTGCAAGAGAAATACGCCTCCAATGGCTTTGGCTACGTCGGCGCTATTCTCTATGATGCTGGCTATGCTCTTGGCACCGAGTCCATTTCTCGTTTTGACCTGCAAGAAGGCGACCAGGCCTTTGTCTGGGGCTTGTTGGCTCAGGCTGGCCGTGGTGAACGCACTCAGGGTGTTGTGGATGCCTTGGAAGATGCCGGTTTAGAAGTCATCTACCAAGAGATCGATGACGCCACCAACGCTGACGCCGCAGCGGGCACCTCCGTCTTTGTGGGCGTTATGTCCTCCAACCCCGACATCAAGCTGGTTGTCACTGACCATGGCGCTCTGACGGCTACCTTGGAGACCTACCTGACCAGCGCCGGTTTTGGCCCCGATGATATCTACGCAGCCGGATTTGACCTCTCTCCCGCCACCGTGGAAGCGATCGAAGGTGGCTGGACCGATCTGGTCATCGACCAGCAGCAATGGTTGCAAGGGTATCTGCCTGTGCTGCAAATCTGCCTCACGCACAATTATGCCTTCACAGGCCTGCACATCAATACGGGCGCGGGCTTCGCTCACGCTGATAACGTAGCCTTGCTGGCAGATCTTGTTGAACAACAAATCCGTTAGGTAGGAGAGTCTTTCTATCGCTATCTAGTCGGTAGAAATTCGCTATCAGGGTTAGGTGGTCTTATCATCGCAACCCCATCACGGCTGACCGCCTAGCCCTGTTTCTGAGAAATTGATTGAGATGGTTCAAAAATATGTAGACACTTTCGCAACCCCGCACGGGGATCAATCCCCGTGCTACCAAACAGCGCCCGATGAATCGGGCTTAGAGAGCGCTTCCGGCGTTTTTTAGCCCCTTTATGAAGTTTAAGAAAATAATTCAGTAATAACTTCAACCTGCGTGCTGCGATTTACCGTAGGCATCCCTTCGGGAAAATCGCCCCTTGGGGCTGTCGCCGAACGTCGATCTTCATCGACGCGGCTGCGTCCACGCAGGTGGACGCTCAGCGAAGCTCCTATGCACGACTTCAGTCGCAAGTTTTGGGAGTTTCATCACCTAAGCCCCGTTCAACTTAGTACCGAATTAAATTTTCAAAGTCCATCAAGGGGTGCTGTTCTGTAGCCGGGAGAATTTCCCGAAGGGACGCACGCCGAAGGCGCGCAGAGCGAGCGATCTCCCGACGGGTTGCCGAGGTGTCAACTAATTTTACTGAAAAAATGAACCATACCAATTGATTTAACCTGAATCAGGCTATCTTGAAAACCTCTGCGTTCATGTTGGAGAAACGTATATGACAAATAGACTTGAACTTAGAAACGTTTGCAAATATTTTGGGGAAGTAAAAGCGCTTGAGGGCGTAGATTTTGAACTAGGTCAGAACGAAGTAGTTGGGTTGCTTGGCGACAACGGCGCCGGTAAATCGACTCTGATCAAGATTATCACCGGCTACCATCAACCAACCAGTGGCGAATTATATTTCAATGGGGAACAAGTGGCAAACCTGACCGTCCCCCAGGCGCGAGAGTTGGGTGTGGAAACCGTTTACCAGGAACGCGCCTTGGCCGAGCTCCAGACCCTTTGGCGCAATATTTTCCTGGGTCGTGAATTACGAAATTCGTGGGGCTTGCTTGATGTAGGCAGGATGAAGCAGGAAACCCACCGGTTGATGACCCAATCGATGGGATTTACCTCCACTGCCGTAACCCCGGACTCAATTGTTGGAAATTTTTCGGGCGGCGAAAAACAGGGCGTCGCTATCGTACGGGCGCTCTATTTTGATGCTGAAATCATCATCTTGGATGAGCCCACCATGGGGTTATCTTTGAAGGAAACAGACAAGTTACTTAAATTCGTGCGTGATATTCGCGCGGCAGGAAAATCAGCGGTTTTCATTGACCACAATATTTTCCACGTTTACGATGTTGCCGACCGAATCGTTGTAATTGACCGGGGATGTATAGCCGGTGAATTTCAAACCAAAGACATTACCCTGGATAATCTAATGGCAAAGATGGTCAAAGTTGCTGAAACAGGCAGTCTTGACTAACAAATACAAGCCGAGGATATTGATATGAGTTCAACAATTGAAAAAGAATCCCCTCAAATTTCACAGCCTTATCGAGAGAAGTTTTCGCTGAGTAAATTTGCCCGTACCTATGGTAGCCAGTTAGGTATTCTAGGCGTGTTTTTAGCCATGTGGGCATTTTTCATCGTGGCCGCGCCCGAAACCTTCCTGTCATCGCGAATTTATCTGGCTTTCATGTCTACCATCCCTTTCTTTGCTCTCATGGCTATGCCGTTGACCATGATCGTGATCGCCGGCGAGATGGATTTGTCCTTCCCATCCATCATGGCGATGGCTTTGATCTCCTTCATGTCGGTGTATGACACCGTGGGGAATGTTTGGCTGGCCTTCTTAGCGGCATTGGCAACCGGTTTATTTATTGGCTGGCTAAACGGCATCATCATAGTAAAATTTGGCATCCCCTCCCTCGTCGCCACGATCGGGACCCAGTTCTTTTGGCGCGGTGCTGTTTTGGTGTTGGGGCAAGGCAAGAGCGGCACGCTGGTTTACACTAAGGACACTTTTTTGCACCCCCTCTTGGTGGGAAAAATCTTTGGAAATTTCCCTATGCAGATGATATGGTTGATTGTGGTTGCTGTTCTTACTTGGGTTCTGCTAAACCGGCACCGCTTTGGCGCCCATATTTATTTGATCGGCGATAATGTCGATAGTGCTAAGTTGATGGGAATCAACACGGGGCGAGTTCGCATTACAGCTTTTATGCTGCTCGGCCTCGTGTCGGCTTTCGCGGGGGTTGTTGCCAGCCTTCATGTAACCTATTTCTGGCCGAGCCTGGGTGAAGGATATCTCCTGCGCACATTGGCCTCCGTCTTCTTGGGAGGCACATCCGTGTTCGGTGGTACAGGCACAATTTTGGGCACTTTTATTGGCGCCTTTATCATTGGCGCGATCGAGGCTGCGACGGTAGCTATTGGCTTGACCGGCTTCTGGACACAATTGATCTACGGTTTGATCATTGTGCTCTCCGTCATTATGCACACGGTCCTTCGCAAGCGCATGGGCGTGCAAGCTTGCTAGTCCTGATATGCGTATCCCCTCCCTTTGGGGACAACTGCTCCAAGACACCGGCGGCAACTCCCAAGGTTCGATTAGCGATTCCGGAAATGGTTAAGCTTGATTCATGAACGCAAACGAACGTAAAACTGTTTTAATCCAAAACTTCGAGGCATGGTTTGGAAGCTCTCCGACCTTACTCGCTCAAGCCCCGGGCCGGGTTGATTTGATGGGCAGCCATACCGATTACAATCTTGGCTATGTGCTCACCGAGGCGATTGACCGCAAGGTGTGGATGGCCGTGCGACCCAGGGAGGATCGGCGCCTGCGCATCCGCTCGTTAGATGTGGATGGTGTGGGAGAATTCGATCTTGATGATATTACCTACAATGATGACGTCCCCTGGAGCAATTACATCGGTGGTGTGGCTGTCGTTTTTGACCAGCAAGGCTACCCTCTGAGAGGGTTCGATGGGCTGATTCATAGTACCGTTCCGATTGGCAGCGGCTTGAGTTCCTCCGCCGCGTTGGAAGTCTCTACGGCCGTTGTGCTCAACGCTTTGAGCGATTTGGACATTGGCCCGGTCCGCATGGCCAAATTGTGCCAGCGAGCCGAGAACGAGTTCGTGGGCATGAATTGTGGTATCTTGGACCAGTATACCTCCGCCATGGGGGAGGCGGGCCGGGTCTTGTTGCTGGATTGCCGCGATATCACCAGCGAAACCCGGCCCATCGCGAAGGGCATCCATGTGGTCATTTGCGATACGCGCGCAAAACGAGAGCTGACCGGGTCAGAGTACGCCGACCGGCGCGCCCAGTGCGAACGAGGCGTTCGGATCTTACGAGAGCGATTTTCCCAGATTCAATCCTTGCGCGACGCCAATCTTAACCAGCTCGCTGCTTGTCAGGCCGAGATGTCCCCCCTGGTTGCCAAACGCTGCCGCTTCATCATCGAAGAAAATCAGCGCGTCCTGGATATTGCCACCGCTTTTGAGCAGGGCGATTTTGACCAGATTGCTCAGTTATCTCAGGCTTCTTTCGAGGGGGCGCGTGATTTATATGAAATCAGTTGCACGGAAATGGAACGGATGATGGACGCCATGCTCGGCGCGCCGGGTGTGATCGGCGCACGTCAGGCCGGGGCCGGATTTGGGGGCTGCATGGTCGCCTTTGTGCGCGATGGCCACGATGCCGCTTTCTCCGAGCACGTTCGGGAACAGTATGCTGCCAGCACGGGAATCCAGGCGGAGATTTACCCCGTTCAGGCTGCGCCTGGGGCTGGCTTGCTTGATTTTCCCGTCAATCCAGCGGGGTAATCGTCCAGCTTTGATCGGTGATTTTGATGGATGTGCCCCCTCCCGGCCAGTACAAGTGCGTCCAATAGCTGGAGCCTCTCAGGGTGGAGGGGTTTCTTCCCTGGGTGATGATCAAATGAGTGGGGGGAATCCTGGCAAAATACTCGTCTCGGAATATGGATGATCGCCCCAAGGTGGGGTCCATCGGCGCCCAACCGATCCCTGGCAAATAGACTTCCAACCAGGCATGTTCCCTTTCTGCTTGTTCGTTTTCTTGCTGGTACAGTAACCCTTCGAAATAGCGCGCCGGGATTCCGTTGGCGCGGCTGAGTGCGATCATCAGAGAGGCGTATTCCGTACAATCGGCCCCCATTTCGCCTAACGCAGCCTGCGCGCCCCAGTCGTTTTGATTGTAGCTGTAGGTTAGCCGATCGCCGATATAGTTGTAAATGGCTCGGGCGGTTTCGCAAGAGGTGTCTTTATTTTGTGCAAGTTGCGCAGCAAGTTCTTTGATTTGGGGGTTGTCTGCCTCGATGTGAAGTTCCGCTTGCGTATAGTCGTCGAGAAGCTCTCCCTGGCAAGGCTCGAGTGGGTAGGCCAGTTGATGGACGGTGACCTGATAGCCGATTTGGATGTCGATTTGTTGGCCGGGTTCGAGATCGGCGAGGTCGAATTCGGCATAGTGGTTGCCGTACTCGTCCCTGCTGAGTTGATATTGCCCCGGAGAAACCTGCATGTTGTGTACGTCTTGATAGGGGGGCACATCCTGGATCAGCGCCACCCAAAGGTTGTGCTTGCTCGGTTGTCCGGGACCCTCATTCAAGAGAGTCATTTGAAATGTTACCTGATAGGAGCTTGAATCAAGCACAACATCTGCTCGTTTCTCTCTATCTTCCACAAGTTGTTCAGACTGCCGGGCCGAATCAGCTTGTTGACCCGCCTGAAAAAGTTGGCAAGCTGATAAACTGATCACGAAACCTAGCAGGAGGGCAAGTGCTTTTTTCATCGTTACCTGAAAGGGTTGTATCTTCTCAAAAAACCGGGGAACCATCGATTGGTACCCCTCGGGCACACCAAATGGGTGTGCTCTGCCACACGGTGTGCGCCCATCTGGCGTGCCAGCATGGAATTTATTCGATGGCCCGTCGCTCTGCGTCCCCGTCACGCCGAAGGTGCGCACAGCAAGAGGGGAAGCTTGTCGAAATCAGCGAACTGCGGCCGAAAACGGTGGTTTCGACAAGCTTGCCGGCGGCATGCTTCGCAAACCAGCGTTTTTGGAGAGAATTGCATAGGTCTTGTTCAATTTTGCGTAAGTCCCATGACATTGACTGTCAGTATAGCACAAGGCCATAACGAAGCAAGTTGGGTTTAAGGTATTTCGTCATATTGCCATCTTCAACCGACACAGCCCCAAAAGAGCATTCAAGTTGTCAAGTATATCGAAATAGCGTCGCTCCTTAGCCATGGTATAGCCCCAAATAAAGGAATGATGATGTCTGGAAAAACCCAAAATCAACATGTAGGCCAAACACCATTAAACGTATTGCAGCGGTTTCAAAAATGAGTCCACTGAAAAAAGGACAGATCCACCCTTTTTTTCAGTAGTCTCAATGATCAGTAACGAAATATTGCTGCCACGGGACCATCTTCTCTGGCCGGCAGCTCGCTCTCTTTGAGAGGTAGAACGCTTCCGCCGTTGTGTAACGTGTGAATCACGGCGTAGTCGATAAGATCACGGCTATCGGGATTCTCTTTTTCTTGTCGCATGACGGTATTGGTAACGGGGTCGTAAGAGCCCCAGGCCTCCCGGTCGAGGGGCACAAAAAGCATGTCCACTTTGGCATAGCGGGCTGCCGGGACGACTTCTTCCAATTGGCCTGATGCCTTTTCCGTCGATGCAAGCGCTTTGTATCGTTCGATCGCTTCTTGGTGAAGTTGATCGACTTTCGGCTGGATGCTCTCCCATGCTTTTTGGTGTAACTCTTCGGGACTTATATCTTCGGGGTTGATGGTGATACCCTCTTCGATCAAATTGGGGTAAGAGTTGGCTTCTTGATAGATAGGTAACAAATACTCGAACCCGGCCAGGATCAGTGGTCGGGACTCACCACCGATTGTATCGACGATCCCTTGATCGACTTTGTGGAGAAACCGGGTGATGGCTTCGAGTTCGTCATCGCTGGGTGTGTGGCCATGGAACATGCCGCTAGGCTCTAAGCCTGCACCTGCCGTGCTGGTGTGGTGCTGAAGCTCTCGTTCGGGGTCATCGTATTTCAAAGCTTCTGCCATGCTGGTCGGCGTATCGCCGAGATCGAGCTCGGCGACATCGAAGTGAGTGCCCGAAAAGAAGCTCACGTTCTGCTGGCTCAACGTCAAGACGTAAAAGCGCTCGTTTTCGACGAAGAGGGGCAGCAACGGCTTGATGTGAAAACGATGATTGATCACCACCATCTCGGAGAAATCCAGCGGTAGGCGAAAGATAGCCTGTGCATCTGGCCCCAGAAAGACGGCTAATCCGCATTCTTGGCTCTGCCAAAAGGTTTGGTCGTCGACCAGGTCCCAGAGCGGCTGTAGATACTCTTGTGCCTCTGGCTGGCGCAATCCTTTTTCTTGTACTCTCTCCTGCGCCTCATTCAACAAGTTTTTGAAGCGAATCGAATTTTGCCGGATTTCACGACCGGCTTTTTGCGTCGGCATGTAAATGGAGACGCTGTTCTCCTGCCGGTGCTGGATCAGTTGGTCAAATGTTTGCTTGTCGAGAAGGTCCATTAATGTCCTTTCGTGGTTGTCTGGTCTCTTCGAGGCGAGAATGGCCCTGAACAGAAAGATGCTGTTTTCATTCCTTCAGCAAGTTTGTTGCTTTTGCCATCGAATCGCTTAATTCTTGGATTGCTTTGTCGAGGCCGCTGCGTATCTCTTGATAGGCCTCTTTGCTGGAATCTTGCAGTTCGGCCAACTTTTCTTGAGCTTGTTCGTACTTTTCGTTGATCGTTTCGATTTTCTCGGCGTACTTGATCTTGGCGTCCGCTCTGACTTGTTCCGCCCGAGCTTCCGCGATGTCGATTTTGGCTTTCCATTCTTTTAGTTGCGCTTCTATTTTTTGTCGATAAGCTTTTTCTTTGGTATCCATACGTTTCCTTTCCTTTTCTAGCGATAGCTGACTTGATTCTTCAAGTTGATTATGCGAACGTCGGTTCTTGTTCGATTTCTGATTCTGGCTGGAACTGTAGCCACTTGACGACATCGCTACGGCGCAGAACCCCGACCAGTTTGCCATTTTCGATCACCGGCAACTGGCGAACGTCTCGGCGGCTCAGTTTGTCGAACGCTTCGGAGGCGTCATCATCGGGATTGACGCAGACGAGTTCTTCACCGGGTGTCATAATCTCGTCGATCGTTTTAGACTCCCACTGGTTTTGAGGCACGGCACGCACGTCTTCCAGGGTGACCACGCCGACAAGTCGATACTCTCCTTCCACTACGGGGAAAGCGTGATCGTCGGTTTTCATGATGTAATCATGAATCAGTTCGTTCACCGAGAGACCCCGTTTTGCGGTGGGGGGATCGCTGCGCATCATTCGGTGGACAGCGACACCTTTGAGAACGTCTTGAATGACGATTTGCTGATAACTTTGCAGGGCCGCGTTGTTGAGGAACCAGCCAATGAAGGCGAGCCAAAGTCCGTTGGCAATCCCGGTACCGAAAAAGGGAACCTCGACCCCAAAGACCATGGCGATCCCGTTGATGATCAGGATCCAGGCGATGGCCTGGCCCACCCATGAAGCCCATCGGGTGGCCCGCTTGAGATTGTCCGTGATTGCCCAGAAGATCGCTCGGAGCACACGGCCACCATCGAGTGGGAATCCGGGGATCATGTTGAAAACGGCCAGCATCAGGTTGACAGGGCCAAGCCAGAGCAACAGCGTCGTCACCGGCCCAAGTTGGGTTGCGATTTCAGCCGGATTGCTGGCCGAAGTTCCCAGGGAGCCAATGCTCACGCCGGAAAGCAAGGTAAAGACGATCCCCAGAATCAGGCTGGTCAGTGGGCCGACAATGGCCATCAATAACTCCGCTTTAGGGGAAGGGGGATACCTTTGAATGTTGGAGGAACCCCCAAACAGGAACAGGGTGATTTCCTCGACGGGAATCCCTTTTGCCCTCGCTACCAAGGAGTGGGCGATCTCGTGGGCCAGCACCGATGAAAAAAAGAGCAGGGCGGCTGCGAAGGCAACGCCCAGTCGTGTGGTCAGGTTCCAATCCTGATGGATTTGTCCAAAAGCAGCGGTTAGATTCCAGGTTACGAGACCAAAGATGATCAGCCAACTCCAATTAATTCTTATTTTGATGCCAAAGATACTTCCGATTTGAAAGCCGCTTCTGTTCATCGTTTCTCCTTTCCTATCGGTCGTTTCGAATTCATTGCTCGGGGCTAAACCAAGTCATTGTTGAAGTCTTCTTGTAACCGTTCAGGGTCTGAGTAAAAGAACCCGAAATGGAACACGGATCGCTGT
>CAZJBA010000013.1:0-29092 GCA_964544065.1 uncultured Anaerolineales bacterium
AAGTTGATAATTTGAAAACACAGTTTGATACTCAAGACGGTGTCGTAAAAGCTGTCAACGGGATTTCTTATACATTGGGAAGAGGAGAAACCCTGGGTATTGTGGGCGAAAGTGGCTGTGGCAAAAGTGTCTCGGTTCTCTCGGTGATGCGTTTGCTGCCCCAGCCACCGGGCAGAATAGCGGGGGGAACAGTGAAGTTTATGGGAAAGGACGTTTTGTCGTTGTCCAAAGCGGAGATGCGAAAAATCCGCGGCGATCAGATGGCGATCATATTCCAAGATCCAATGACTTCTCTTAACCCTGTCCATACGATTGGTTTTCAACTGGCTGAACCTTTACGCTTGCACAAAGGCATGAATAACCAAGAGGCTCGTGAGCAGGCCGTAAAACTGCTTGAAATGGTCGGCATCCCCGAGGCGGCAAGTCGTTTGGATGACTACCCCCATCAATTTTCTGGCGGTATGCGGCAGCGGGTGATGATCGCGATGGGATTGTCCTGCGATCCTGCTTTGTTGATCGCCGATGAACCGACGACGGCACTCGATGTGACCATCCAGGCTCAGATTGTTGAGTTGGTAAAAAAGCTTCGAGATCAAATGGGGATGTCCTTGATCTGGATCACCCACGATTTAGGTGTCATTGCCGGTTTAGCTGATCGTGTCATTGTGATGTACGCAGGCTATATTGTCGAAGAGGCCTCCGTGGATGAGGTGTATGAAAATCCAATACATCCCTACACAATGGCGTTATTGGCCTCGCTGCCCCGTCTGGATGGCACACCGGGGGATGAATTGCTCACCATAGAAGGTTTACCCCCTGATTTGATTCAACTTCCCAAGGGTTGTCCCTTTGCCGAGCGCTGTGTTGATCATGCAATCGATAAATGCTTTGGTGATAACCCACCGTTGGTAGAAGTGAAACCGGGGCATAAAGTTGCTTGTTGGCAGGATATACATACAGGTGAGTTACGATGAGTCAAAACGGCACGGCAGTATTGAAGGTCGAGAATCTTACCAAGCATTTTCCGATTAGACGCGGCTTGTTCAATCAACGTCTTGTGGGCGCAGTTCAGGCTGTCGATAAAGTCTCTTTTGATGTTTTCGAAGGTGAGACATTGGGTTTGGTGGGGGAAAGTGGATGCGGAAAATCCACAACCGGGCGGACGATTTTACAACTATATGAACCCACAGCCGGAAGCGTTTATTTCAAAGGGCAGGATTTATCCAAGGTTGATGGTGAGGCCTTGCGGCGGCTGCGCCGCAATATGCAGATCATCTTTCAGGACCCCTACGCCTCATTGAACCCGCGCATGACCGTCGGAAGTATCATCTCAGAGCCTCTTGAGGTACACCGGATTGGCACTGCCAAAGAGCGCAAAGAGCGGGTCAAGGAATTGCTGCGCTTGGTTGGTCTCAACCCTTATTTCATCAACCGGTATCCTCATGAGTTTTCTGGTGGACAACGACAGCGGATCGGCGTCGCTCGCGCCCTGGCCTTGAATCCTGAATTTATCGTTTGCGATGAGCCAATTTCTGCATTGGATGTCTCTATTCAAGCGCAGATTGTAAACTTGCTAGAAGAATTGCAAGAAAAATTTGGTTTAACCTATCTTTTTATCGCCCACGATTTATCCATGGTGCGACATATTTCGGACCGTGTAGCCGTGATGTATTTGGGCAAAATCGTGGAATTGACGGATCGTGACTCATTGTATCTTTCCCCTCAACATCCCTATACCAAAGCGCTGCTTTCTGCTGTGCCCATTCCGGATCCACCCCTGGAACGAGAGCGCGAAAGAACGATTCTAGAAGGTGATGTGCCCAGTCCTGATAATCCGCCACTGGGATGCCGTTTTCATACTCGTTGTCCAATAGCAGAAAACATTTGCACCCATGAAGAACCGGTGTGGCGTGAGATTAAAGACGGGCACTGGGTTGCATGTCATTTAGCTTAGCGTTACGCAACAATTTTACTTGAAGGTAGAGAAGATTTTTGTTTAGGCGGTGATTTCAAGAGAAAGTGATCCTACAAACCTCTTACTTCGCCGAAGCATCGCATGTAGGAAAAACCAAATCTTGAGACACTAGATTGAAAGGAGGTGATGTCAACTCAACCCAATATATTCAAGATCGATAAATACGTTCAAAGAAGTTCAAACTAATTCTGAGGAGTAGAAACAAATGAAAACAAGAAAATTTTTAATCTTAGGCATCTTGCTGGTTTTGGGTCTTACCCTGGCCGCTTGTGCCCCCGAGTCCGAGGTCGTTGAGGTCGTCGAAACAGTCGTCGTCGAAAAAGAAGGCGAGACAGTTGTTGAGACAGTGATCGTCGAGAAGGAAGTTGAAGTAGAAGCCGAGCCCGAAGAGGTTGATGAACCAGTAACCCTTTACTGGAACTGGGCCACTGAACCTCCAACCTTGGACCCCTCCCTGGCTACGGATACAACCTCGGTTGACGCTATCCGTAACCTTTTCGTTGGCCTGACCCAATTCCATCCTGATACCGGCGAAGTGGAACCCTACTTGGCCACAGAATGGTCCGCTGGCGAGGATGAAGAAGGCAACCAAACCTGGACCTTCACCATGCGCGATGACATTGCTTGGGTCAACTACGACCCCACCACGGGTGAAACCACCCAAGTCACCGACGCAGAGGGCACCCCCCTGTTTGTTGACGCCCATGATGTTGTCTATGGCGCCAAGCGAACGGTTGATCCTGAAACAGCCTCTGACTACGCTTACGTGACCTACGTGATCAAGAATGCTCAGGCGATCAACACCGGCGAAGAAGGCGTCACCGTCGATGACCTCGGCGTCGAAGCGCTGGATGATTACACCGTACAATTCACCCTCGATCACCCCGCTGCTTACTTCCCCTCCATTGCCGGTATGTGGATTCTGAATCCTATGCCGCAAGCGGCAATCGAAGAGTGGGGCACCAAGTGGACCGAGGCTGGCCTGATGGTCAGCAATGGCCCATACGTCTTGGAAGAATGGATCCATGGCGGCGAGCTGAATCTGGTCAAGAACCCCTTGTGGATCAACGCCGATGAAGTTCAAATCGAACGCGTTGAAGGTGTGATGATCACCGAAGATTCCACCGCCTTTGCCCTTTACGAAAACAACGAGTTGGACACCGCTGGTGTTCCGCTGCCCGACATTGATCGTGTCAAAGCGGATCCTGAGCTGAGCGAACAATTCGTCAATGCCCCTGTTCCCTGCACCTACTACTACGGCTTCACCAACAACAAACCACCGTTTGACGATATGCGCGTCCGCACCGCCTTTGCGCAATCGATTGATCGCCAGAGCTTGATCGACAACGTAACCAAAGGTGGCCAGATTCCGGCGACCTCCTTTGCTCCTCCGGGAATCTTTGGCGCTCCCACACCGGGCGAGGTTGGTTTGCCCTATGACGCCGATGCTGCCAAAGCTGCTCTCGAAGCGTATCTGGATGAGAACGAGATGACCATCGAAGACTTCAACGCTATGGGCATCACCCTGATGCACAACACCAGCGAGGGCCACGCGCTCATTGCTGCTGCTATCCAGCAGATGTGGGCCGACAATCTTGGCGTCGAGGTCAGTGTCGAGAACCAAGAGTGGAAGGTTTACCTGGACACGATTGGCAACGACACGCCCCTTGAGGAAATGCCCCACGTTTGGCGACTCGGCTGGTGCGCCGACTACCCCGACGAGAACAACTGGGTCCACGAGGTCTTCAACGCCGATGCTGGCGCCAACCGCTTGCGCCGTGGCTGTGAAGATGACACCTGCCAAGAAGTCACCCTCAGCGAGTTCGATGAGTTGACCGCGCAGGCAGGACAAGAAACCGATCCTGCTGTTCGCGCCGAACTGTACTACGAGACCGAGCGCATCTTGGCTGAGGAAGAAGTTGCTTACGCCCCGATCTACCACTACACCACTGTGAACTGCACGAAACCGTGGTTGACCCGCAACTTCCCCTTGCTCGGTGGTAATGACTTCTTCAATTGGGCCGTTGATGAAGCGATGCGAGCAGGCGAGTAATTCAACTAAGGTATAGAGAAAGTTTCCTTGTGAAGTTCGTTTTCACAGGGAGACTTTCTTTCAGAACGACCGGACTTGTGAGAAGAAGTCCACAATTGCAGTGGGCTGGGGCATACCTGGCCCACTGCTTTGAAAAAGATGTTCTCATTGATATCGAGAGAAGCGAGAAGGTGTCTTAATGGTCAAATATATCATTCGCCGCATTTTAGGTTTTATCCCTGTTGTTCTAGCGATCACATTGTTTACATTTGTGCTCATGCGGGCTATTCCCGGTGGTCCCTTTGATTTTGCAGGAGACAAAAGCCTGCCCCCTGAAGTTGTGGCCAATCTTAAGGCCAAATACCATCTAGATCTGCCGATCTGGAAACAGTTTCTTTCTTATCTGCTTGGTGATGACATCATCGGCATAGAAGGCGAATCTCGAGGCCTCATCCGCGGCGACTTAGGCCCATCTTTGCGCTATCGTTCGCAGTCCGTTAATGACATCATCGCAACGACACTGCCAACGTCCGCCCAATTGGGCTTTATGTCATTATTGTTGGCTGTTATGATCGGGATTCCCATCGGAATAATAGCTGCTTTGAGCCAGAATAGCTGGCTGGACTATACAAGCACATTTTTTGCGGTTGTATTTCTTTCTGTTCCCAACATGGTTTTAGCGCCGATCTTGATTTGGATATTTGGTTTGAAGCTGGGCTGGTTTCCCGTTGCAACGTGGGGCGCAAAACCGCCTTATTTCTTGGGTATTTTTCCTCATTTGTCTGAATTGAATCTGGAGTTTCTCTCCCATGCAGCTTTGCCGGTATTCTCGCTGGGTACGGCTTCTTCGGCGACAATCGCCCGCTTGACGCGCGCCAGTTTATTGCAGGTCATTCGTGAAGATTACATTCGCACGGCGCGTTCAAAGGGCTTGAGGGAAAGTGTTGTCATTGTCGTCCATGCCCTCAAGAACAGTTTGATCCCTGTTGTAACCTATTTGGGGCCTGCTTTTGCCATGTTGATGACAGGTACGTTCATCGTCGAACAAATATTTGGCTTAAATGGCATGGGCAAGCACTTTGTGCAGAGCATTGGAAATCGTGATTACCAGGTTATCACCGGCGTTACCCTTGTCTATGGGATTGTCTTGGTGACGGCGAATCTGATTGTTGATATAGTCTATGCGTGGTTAGATCCCCGCATTCGGTATGATTAGGAGCAGAAATGACTGAAATAGAACAAGCGCAAGAGAGGACACTTGTTCGCAAGGAGCGAAGCCTATGGGAAGAGTCCATGATTCGCCTGATGAAGAACAAAGTGGCGGTTGCGAGTGGGATTTTTATTATCCTTTTGGTGCTAGTGGCTATCTTTGCTAACTATATTGCGCCATACAGTTACGCTGAACAAGATTTGCTGGCCAATTACGCCACCCCGAAGTGGATGTTTCCTCTGCTACCCGGAGGGGCAGAGGATTATGCCAAAACAACGGATAAATTCATCCTCGGTGCAGATCACCTTGGGCGTGACATCCTCAGCCGCACCATCTATGGCGCCCGTGTTTCCCTGGCAATGGCATTTGTGGCCTCCTTTGTCAGTTTGTTGATTGGCACAATCTATGGCATGATCGCAGGATATATTGGGGGTGTGGTGGACAATATCATGATGCGCATCGTCGATTTTCTCTATGCCTTCCCTTTCCTTATCGTGGTGATTTTGCTGCAAACCTACTTCAAGGCGATTGCCAGAAATACCGGCGATGGCGTTGGTATCGGTAATTTATTCATCCAGTGGAATGAAGATATGGGCGGTATGTTGTTTCTCTTTATCACCATTGGGTTGATCAACTGGATTGGCATGGCCCGAATTGCCCGCGGCCAAGTGCTTTCTTACAAAGAGAAGGAATTTGTCGAGGCAGCTCGAGCGGTTGGCAGTAGCGATACCCGCATCATCATCCGGCACCTGCTTCCGAACATTTTGGGGCCGCTGATCGTTTATGAAACCCTGGCGATTCCTGGCTATATTTTCACCGAAGCATTCCTTAGCTTCATCGGCCTGGGCGTCAACCCTCCCACCCCAAGCTGGGGCATCATGATTTCCGAATCTGTCAAAGGTTTGCGAACCTACCCGACCCAGATTTTGGTCCCCGCGGTAGCGCTATCGATCACCACCTTGGCGTTCAACTTCTTGGGCGATGGCCTCCGTGATGCCTTCGATCCTCGCTTGAAAGAATAGGAACAACGACTGCTCGTTGAAAGCAAAAAGCATCCCAAAGTTTTTCCCTGGGATGCTTTTTTGATTCTCCAAACGCACTTGCTGCCTAATAATTCGTTGTCCGCCCGATAATCATCAAGGCGAGGCTGGCCGCTTCCCCTGCTTGATCGAGATGTTGTATCGATACAGTCTCTAACGTATCTGTCGAGGAGTGGGAAGTGGCATCCCAACCTTTCCACATCAGCTTGACGATCGGAGCTTCTTGTCCCCCCTCCTGGGGGGAACGGTCATCGAAGACGATGCTGACATCGATGTTTTCTTGTTTTCTCTGGGTTGGGACATTCATCTTTTTGGCGGCATCCTCGAAGATGTTAGCCAAGCGTAGGCTGCCCTTGCTAGAGAGCAGCAATTCGTCCCCGCGCGCTGAGCCAACCCCTCTCAAATTGATTACCGAGACCACTTCCAGATTTTGAGAGAAACCAAACTTGGCTTTCAAGAAAGATGTCGCCTCGGTGGTGGGGATTTCGCCTCCATCGTAACCCTCCCCGCTATAGGCGACGAAGAGAAGCGTGCGGTAGGGCTGATAGCCTGATTCTTGGATGCAGCGGATCATTTCCAGCATCACAGCAACGCCGCTGGCGTTGTCGTTTGCACCTGGAGGAAGCACACCCGTTGGCCTCAGCGGCGGAGTATCGTATTGGGCCATGATCACGATGACTTCATTGTCCAGTTGTGTCTCAGCAGATGCGCCTCCCAGACCGGCCGCCACACCCGGAAGATGGCCGATGACGTTTTTGATCTCGATGTTCTCTGTTGGATGCCCCTCAATGGCCATGGTGGCCTCGGTCAGGAGGGGGATTTCTACGATTTCATCTTGCTCTAGAGAAGCTTCCACCGCCCGGAGTTCGGCGACGCTCATATCAATAGAGGCAAGAATACGATTGGCTGTTTCTTCCGTGATCCCCAATATTGGCGCACCTTCTCTGGTATCCATATCTTGGTACGAGAAAGCCCAATCTGGCGGCACGGTTGAAAGAGAATGTCTTTGCTCGAAACGGGTATCATCATCGCTGACGATCAACATGCCTCCTCGAGGGACATAATCGAGCAGTTCGTAATCCTCTTCGTTTGTTAGCAGAATGATTTCCCCGGAATAATCTTTATTTTGCAACGATACATACTTCTGGAACCAGTTTCCGGCTCGGGTCAAGTCTCCCATAACCAGGACGCGGATGGGGGCGTGAGTTGTGCCAGTGTTTAAATCCTGTAATGGATATTCGACAAAATCTTGCAGATAGTCAAGGGCAGGGCCGCCATCATCGATAGTCAGTGTTGGGGGAGTCTCCAAAGTGTAGAAGGAGCGTTTTTCCGTTTGAAAATAGGAAAAGTTCTCTCCGGCAGTTTGCAGCCCTAACGTTTCAAACTGAGCGGCAATATAATCAGCGGCCAAATTGACCCCCGGTGTTCCCATGGCGCGGCCATCCATAGGGGGGACGGTGAGCGCTGCGATGTGTTCCCACGCTTTTTCTCCTTGAAACGTTTCTGCTTGTTCAATGTAGATGTTGATTTCGTTCGTGCTGCCTCGATACCAGATGAAAGTTGTCACCATCAGGGCCAGGGCGATGGCTGTATAGCGGTTGAAAATTCGATTGATGCTTGCCCCAACGCTTTCGATCAGATTGCGAACGCCTTCGCCAAAAAGATTGAAACCAAGGATGGCGACGAAAAATGCCAAGGTGGGATAAAATGCTGTCCAAGGATAGGCTTTTGCGTAGGCGCGAATATTGCTCAACAAGGCGCCCCATTCGGGGACATCGGAGTAATGATAGAGGGAACCAAAAATATCCAGTTGGGCAAAGGCCCCGCCGCCGATGAAAATGCCGATGAAACCCAATTCACCCAGAAGCATGAGAACGGCGCCCATTTCCAAGGAGGTGATTGTAATCAGGCCAGGCAGGATGTTGGGGAAAATGTGTTTGCTGATGATCCGCCCGGAGCGTTGCCCTACCGCTTTCGCACTTTCGATAAACGGCTCGGGGCGAGTCTTGATCACTTGACTGCGGACATATTGCATGATCTCTCCCCAGCCAATGGCACAAAGCGTGACCACGAAGGGCATCATCCCTTTGCGAATGCCGATGGCCAAAATGAAGAGCATCGCCAGCAAAAGGGTGGGGAAAGCGTTGAGAATCTCGGTCAACCCTAGCAAGGCCCGGTCAAGCCAACTATCACGGAACCAACCTGCAAGCGCGCCAAGGATGACTCCGACAAGCAAACGTGCAAAAACAACCAGGCTTGCCAGCAACATGGTTTGTTGAGTCCCGTTTAAAATCAAACTCATCATGTCCCGACCGAGCACATCGGTTCCCCAGGGGAATTGCTCGCCAGGTTCGAAAGGCGGCACCAACATTTCGCCATCGTCGATGGTCAATCCCCGGGTTGTGTAGGGGCTGTGCGGAGAGAGTTGGGAACTGAATAAAATCACGCCCAACAAAACCAGGATGATCATACTGCCGACCAGAAAGATGGGATTCTTGACCGTGCCCTGGAGCCAGGCTTCCTGATCTCTGTTGGTCTGGATTTGATCAAGCTGGATGCTGTCTCCCCGCTCTTCCAAAACGCTTGCAAAGGGGCTTGGAGCAGTTTCTTTTTCTTGTCGCCGCCATCGCCTGATTGGGTTGTTACGGATGCGCGTTTTGATGATCGCCCCTTGACGCCGCAACCATTGGAGCAAATTGAGCTTATCTTCACGGAGGACTTGTTCGTTCATGCCGCGCAGACGGGGATCAACCAATTGATAAGTTGTCTCCAACAACATGTTGAGGATGATGAAGATGAGTCCTAAAGCGATCACGAGTGCGGTGGTCAGCTTCTCATCCCAGTGGGAGATCGATTTGAGCAGCGTGAAGCCCAGGCCCGGCCAACCGAAAAAGAACTCGACCACCGGCAAGCTGCTCAGGGCGAATCGCAACGATAAACCGATTGTCGTCAAGATGGGGATGGCGGCGTTCTTGATCACGTGCCGATTCATCACCGTTCTCTTGGGCAAACCCTTCCCGAATGCCGTGCGGACATAGTCTTTTCGGAGTTGCTCTTTCAGCGTGACGAAGGTGATCCGTGTGATTTGGGCCAGAGGCCGGGCGGCTAGAACAACGGCGGGTAAAATGATATGTGCGTCCCAGCCAAAGCCGCCAACAGGCAGAAAAGAATATCCCAGCATCTTGCTGAGGCGAGTTATGCCTATTTGCAGCAGCAACGCCATGAAAAAACTGGGAATAGAAACGCCAATGATCGAAAGAAGAAGAACCAACGTAGACCATTGTGTTTGCTGATATTGCGCCGCGATGGCTCCTAATGTGATTCCAACAACAACTGCGATCGACAGCGAGACAGCCAGTAGGCCGAAACTCCTCCTGATTCTTTCCGGGACGACCTCCTCGATGGGCATCTCGCGCAAGGATAGTGTGTTTGGTTGTGTCGTACCCCAATCTTGATGCACAACCGCGTTAAGATAATCACTTGTCTTTTCAAGCCCCGTCACGATTGCTGTTTGGAATTTGATTCCCTGAGCCATTTCTAGCCCAAAATGGGTTAGAAAGATGATAAAGAGCAAAACCAAAACACCAAAGAGAAGGCGTTTTGCTAAGGTGATCACAAGGGATTGGATCGTAGATTTCATAGATGGTATCTCTGGGTTGATGCTGCTTTGTTGTGTTGGCGTTTCATCACGGCAAATCAAAAAAAGCATTATAATCCTGCCTTGCCAACGTGAATTATATAACACTTCGACTAGATGGTAAAATGAGCCCTTTCACCCACAGGAAACTATGAGTAGATCGAGAAATAAACCCCTCGCAGCAATTTTTATCGCGATCATGTTTGCGTTCGTATCGTCCCGGTGCGCTCAAAACCCGGCGCGCAGCCCGAAACCCTCTCCCGATTGGAGCCGGGGGAATCGTGTCGGCGTGGAGGCGATTGGCTCCCCCAGCATCGTGGCCTCCTCCGAAGACGAGACCATCGAGATGGTCTGGCCGGTCGAAACAAGCGAAAGCCAGCAATCCATCCACTATGCCCGGTTGAACCAGTTAGGTGTTTTGATCGATGAGCATGATTTAAAAGTCTCCTCCTTGCAGGTGCGGATCCCCCGTTTGCTGCCGGCGGCGAGAGGAAAGCTGCACGTTTTTTGGGAGAGCCGGGAAATTTCAGGCGGCAAGTGGTCGCTTTGGTACGCCTCGCTGGATGGAGAGACGGAATCACTCTCCGCACCTGTCTTGATCTCCGCGCCAGATGTCGATATGAAGGGCTACCATCTCGCCGGTGATGGCGATGGCGGCGCGTTCGTCGTTTGGGAAACGATCGAAGGCCTGTCTGGCGCCCATCTCGATGCTACGGGCAGGATGGATGTCGAACCGATCCGAATCACCACGAGTGGCGAGAGTCCTTACATCCACGTTGAAAATGGAGATATCTTCTTGGCCTGGTGGTCGGAGCAAGGGGTTCGCTTTCAGCGGTTTGGTGGTCAGCTCGAAGCTGCGGAGGGCGCCATCGTCGCCAATCCGCGTCTCAGTGGGCCGGAAGATTTGGTCGGGCCAGTTTTGGGAATCGGCGACGGATGGGCTTATCTGGCATGGTCGATTCGCCGTCAAACAGGTCTAGAGGCTGGCACCGCCCTGACCGAGTTCGCCGCGTTTCGGCTAGATCAAGCCGATCAAGTCGACCCTCGCATGATCCATATTCTTCCAACCTTGCTGGAACCGTATAAGTCCTACCAAGGCCCTTATACGCTCGACCAACTTGTGCCCCCACCCGTTTCGGCCCCATCGAGCAGTGAATATATCTACAATCCCATTCCGATCGCCGATTCTCGGGGCCAATTCGCTTTCGCTGTCGCGGTCAGGCAGTCCCATCAAAATAAGCTTGCCAGCCAAATCATCCTGGCTTTGTTCAGCGAAGGGAAATTCATCGGCTACAGCCAGGCCGTCAAAACCCAGACCTTGTCCGCCTCTCCGGCGCCGATGGCCGATGATGACGGCGATCTCCATCTGGTTTGGCGGGAAGGTTATGCTGGCTCGGATATCTATTATGCGACAACCGATCCAATCGCCCGGGCAAATCTGGATCAGTTACAGGGAGTCGATTTCGTCCAGGCCCTTTTATCCGGTCTCGTTGAGGGGCTGGCTTCCTTGTCGCTCGTTCCACCGCTTGGCGTGATGTGGGTGTTTCCGGGTTTTGTGATTTTGGCGATTTTCAAAATGGTTCGGGATATGGAGGCCCTGGATACATGGCTTTCCTGGTTGGTTTTGGCGATTGGACTGATCTCTTACCAGCTTTTGAAATGGTTCACGTTCCTTCCGTTGCATTCTTATGTCCCCTTTTCGGCTTGGATCGATATGCCCGAGACCTGGCATACGCTCCTGCGGTGGCTGGTGCCCGCGTTGATCTCCCTTTTGGCCTTAATTGCGGCCGAATGGCGGCGGTCGCGTTCTTGTTCGGCGCTGGTTTATTATCTGATCTTCACCATCGTCGACGTTTCCCTGACCATGATCGTCTATGGGGTCAATGTCATCGGGCTCGGTTGAGGCGGCAATCCGCTTTTGCTAACGAGCTTGGTATTCCCCTCCGGGGACCGCAACCCCCTCCAGAATCTCGTTGATGATGCTCTGCTCGCTCAGGTCTTGCAGCTGCGCGCCCGGAGCCAAGATCATCCGATGCATCAAGATGGGGCTTGCCAGCGATTTGATGTCGTCGGGAATGACAAAATCGCGGCCGCGCAGCATCGCCCGGGCCTGACCGGCGCGATAAAGCCCCAAGCTGCCCCGCGGGCTGGCGCCCAGATAGACGTCGTCATGGACCCGTGTTTGTTGGACCAGATTGACGATATAGTCGATTAATGGGGGGGCGATGTAAATCTCACGAACTGCTTTTTGGGCAGCCAAAACTTCTTCGACGGAAACAACCGGTTCGATTTTCTCAATCGGGTGTTGATATTGTTGTTGCTTGAGAATATCGACTTCATCGAGTTCTCCAGGGTATCCAATCTTGATACGCATCAGGAAGCGATCTAATTGCGCCTCCGGCAGGCGGAAGGTGCCCTCGTGCTCGATCGGGTTTTGGGTGGCCAGCACCATAAACAACGGCGGCAGCTTGTGGGTGACGTTATCGACGGTAACTTGTCGCTCTTGCATCGCTTCCAACAGGGCCGATTGTGTCTTCGGTGTAGCCCGGTTGATCTCGTCGGCCAGGACGATCTCTGACAGGATCGGTCCGGGGCGGAATTCAAACTCGTGGGTGTTCTGGTTGTAGATCGACACGCCGGTGACATCGCTGGGCAGCATGTCCGGGGTGAATTGGATTCGTCCCAGGGAGCAGCCCAGCGATTGGGCCAAGCTGCGGGCCAGCATCGTCTTGCCCACACCGGGGACATCTTCGATCAACAAATGCCCCTGGCAAAGCAGGCTGATCACAGCCAGTTCAACGACTTTCGGTTTGCCGACGACCACGTTTTGAATATTGGCGACGATTTTTCGAGCAGTTTCTTGAGATGTTTTCATGGCTTTTCCTGACTTGTTGTTGAAATGGTTACGGGGGCATGATCCCATAAAATCGGGCGAATCAGCCTGTAGGGATAGGCGCGTTTCAACCCCCAAAGCAGCCACAAGCGGGGGCGAATTTGTTTGAACAATCGCATCAACGTTTGGGATTCTAGGGGCAGTTTGTCGTGTGGACTGTAGATCAGCAAGATATAGTTGTCGATGAATGCGTTGATAGACCTTTCTCCGGCGAGGAGCCAATCGGCCTGGGCGCTGTCGCCGCCGAGTTGGTGGAGATAGCCAATCAGCCTGGATTTGAATTCGTGGGGCGTGTCTCCCGGCGTGGAAGGAAGGTCGAGCCAGTTTCCATAGCGGCGGATTCGGCAATAAAGTTTCGGGGCCAGTTTTTCCACGGGCAGGTGAGCCAGCCAGAAATCAGAAATTCCCCACCAAAGCAGGGGGCCAGCTACAATGGCGAGGATGATCGTCATGCTGATGAGCAATCGCCTGCCTGGGGATAGCGTTTTTTCGGGGACGAGGGGATCAAACGATGGTTCAAAGTTAGCAGGGAGTTTGGGGATTGGTTGGGCAGGGCGGTCGATGGCCGGTCGTCCACCCGTAGGTTCGAACGAAATCCAACCATAGCCGGGAAAATAGACTTCGGGCCAGGCGTGGGCAAGATCGGCGGTGACAATGTAGACGTCTTCGCTTTCGTCGTAATAGCCGCCAATGTATCCCGTTGCCAGGCGGGCAGGGATGCCGGAAGCGCGGGCCAACACAACCATGGCGGTGGCGTAATAGTCGCAGTATCCCCGTTGGACGCCAAAGAGGAAGTAATCGGTAATATCCTGGTCGATGGGTGGCTGAGGCAGATCGAGCGTGTAGGGGAATTTGCGCAAATATTGCTCGATGACCAAGGCCCGATCATAGGGCGTCGGCTCGGTGGCGGTCAGGTCACGGGCCAGGGCGAGCACCCGTTCGGGCATCTCTTTAGGAAGTCCCAAATAGCGGCTGCTCACCCACCGGGGATAATCCTGTTCTGCGTTGCGCAACTCGGCCTCGCTGTAATCGGGCAGCAAAGAATCGGCCCGATAGGTTGTGGTCTTGACGGTGGCGCCAAACAAGTCGTAGGCGTCCAGGTCTCGATCTCGAATTCGCCAGGCGACTTTGAAGTCTTGGTCTACGCTCAAGAGTAATCCAGCGGTGTGAAGCAACCCATTTAAATCCTCGACGTATTGCACTTCTTGGCGGATGAGGCGGTAATTGTCCGACCAGTTTGGGATCGTCCGCTCTCCGGCGTTGTATTTTTGTTCGATGCTGTCTCGTGAGGCCCACCCTCTGCCCACATAGCGATCATAGCTCAAATTGCGCCAATAGTAGTACTGTTGTGGTAAATCTTCCTCGGTGAGATCGGTCTTATCCTTCGCTTGCTCTTGTACCCGGATAATCATCACAATCTGATCGGAGAGCTTCTCGCTAGAGCCGATCAGATGGCGGTTGGGCAGCCCGGCGGACTGGCGTCGATCCAAAACATCGACATTTCTGCGTTCAGATTGGTTTTCCAATCCCAGCGATTGGGCGATTTCTTCGTCCTTGATCTTTTCTGCGGTCATCTCGCGAATCCGTTCGGCGATGCGGCGGATGGAAATGGACGGGGCGATCATGGAGAAGAGCATCAAACCAAGGGCCAGGATGATCGCTGTCCTGGAGATTTTCGGTTGGATGATGCTGGCGTAGGAGAGTTGATCCTGTTCCCAGCGCTGCCTGCGGGTGTCATGGCGGATTTGGACGACCAAGCTGATTCCGGTTCCCAGCATGATTGCCAGTGTGTGAGGCGGTTTGCCAATGTAAACCAGGCTGATGGCGACGAAGGCGAGCGAGGGCAACACAGCCCAGATCGGTTTCCTGCGCCGGAAGATAGCCCACATCGTCCAAACGGCCAGGCCCCAACTGGCGATGCCCCAGATGACAGCGATGGCCACCGGATCGAACAGCGGCTGCCCCTGTATCATGTTGGCTATCCAGTCCCATAAACGGATTCCCAGCGTGCCGAGCTTTTCGCCTAGTTCAACCAAGGCCCACCGGAGAATCTCGCTATCGGGCTGACCTCCTCGACCAAACAACCGGACCGTCAACCTGGCGAGATAAAGGCCAAACTGAGAGAGAAGCAGCCAAATGATCTTGCCAAGCCGACCGACGCGTAGCAGGACAAGACTCACACCCATCAGCATGGCAGTCGAGGCAAAGGCCCAGCCCGGAAGGGTCGTGCAGGCCAGCAGCCAGCCGACCAGCAAGCCGCTCCCGACCATCAGTTCGAAGAGATCGTCCTCGACGCCGCGGACCGCACTCCCTAACGTCGCGATCACGCCCGCAAACAAGATCAACACATGGATGCAATTGCGGATTGTTTTTCGATCGATATACTCTTGGAGCAGCGCTTTCAACCGGGCGATCATAACAATCTCCATGTCGATGGCTGCGCTGTGAGCGCATCGCCTCTGCTCGCTGAAATCCCCGTGCGGAGAAGGTCTTTCGGCTTCAATTCGGTTTGGTTTTGAAGCTCATCGCTGATCGTATAGAAACGAACCCCCAAAGCGATCAAGTTTTCTTGAATCGCTTTGGGATTGCCAGAGCCGCCAAAGGAAGCCGGATTCAACAAGAGAACAGTAGGAACCACCCCGCTTCGCTTGAGCAACCCCAGGCTGTTGATCCATTCGCTGTTCAGGCTGGGGGTGATGACGACCAGACTGGTGCGTTGTTCCAACGAGTCGCGAATATGGTTCAGCAATTCACCCAGAGGGGGCGCATTGAGGCGGGCCGTCGCTAACGACCGCAAGATCGTCCATAGATGCGGGTCCCCATTGGCGGGCGGGTGCCAGATCAAGTTTTGGCCGTAGCTGATCAGTCCCACGGCCTTGCTCATCCTGAGACCTTGGTGGACAAGCGAAGCGGCCAGAATGACGCCATGCTCTTCGGTGGAGTGTTGGCCTTCTCCCGCCTGAACCAGGGCATCCATGTCGAGCAAGATCCACCAATCGCTCGCCGGGGCGAAGTCGAAAACGCGGACATAAGGATCGCCTTTGCGGGCCGTTGTTGGCCAGTGGACGTGTCGGAAACTATCACCGGGCGCGTATTCGCGCACGCCTCCCGCGTTGACGGTTTGCTCTAATCCCCGGCCTGTGGATTTGCCCTCTCCGGTGCGGGCGCCGGGTGCAATTTCAATATCGGGCAGCGGCACCACCGGCGGCACAACCATCATCGTCACGGTGGCGCTGTAGTCTATCCGGACCGTGTAGATGCCAAAAGGATCTCCTGTCTCCAAACTGGTCGGGCCTAGCGTGTAGATACCGCGTTGGTTGCAAACACCGTCAGAAAACCAATGATGGTACCACTGGCTCCGCACCGTGGACACCGTGCTGACGTTGTGTCCTGGCAAATCGGAGTGGTCGCTTACCTTGACCCAAATAGCAGGCAAGCGGCTATCGTTTTCCAGGGAAATGCGCTCTTGCAACTTGTCGCCCACTTGCATCCAGCCGAATCGCATCTCCCTTTCTAGTTTCAAGCCGTTTTTTAGCGAACGCGCCCAAAGATAACCGATCAGCCACATGCCTCCAAAACCGGCCAATAGGATCACCCATCCCCTGAAGGGGAAGAAAACCTGTAGCCCGATGAGGATCAGCACGATCACCGGGACCAGGTATGATGTGAGTCTGAGACTCCGTTGAGGTTGGTCGTGTGCAGACATACGTGGAATCAATTATACTATTAGAAAATCTAATCGGCCTAGCAGTGTTATCCACTAAAGTTCGTCTTTGTAGGACTTGCAGACTGAGACTTCGGAAGTCTCCAAAAATCAACTTCCGCGTGGCTGAAATTCTATTGTTAGAGGCGCTTTTCAAGACTTCCGACATCTGAATCCTGGCAAACGACGTAAGCTCTACTCTTGACAGAGTAAGCACCATTGTGTAAAAATGAGCCCACTAATCCGAAAGGGTACTGTTCAAGGGCATCGCATCAGTGAGTTGCTAACGTCAAATGGTCATCAGCAAGGATTTTTCGTTAACCTGAAGGGATAGGATAACCATGAAAAAGATCAAATTCGCCTTAATACCTCTTTTTATAGCCATCTTGTTTTCTCTGGCAGCCTGTAACCCCGCCCCGCCTGAGACGATTGTAGAAACCGTCGTGGTCAATACGGTCGAGACAGTTGTCGTCACCAGTGAGCCTGCCGAGGAAGAAATAGAACAAGAAGAGCCTGAATGCTGCCGTACGTATCGGATTGGGATTTATGGGGAGCCGGTTTCGCTAAATTATTGGAATTATTTTGGCCCCAGTTATTTCATCTGGGGAGAATACGTCGTTTCCGAAGACGCTGCCCAACTTTTTGAACTTTCCGACAAACAATTCAAGTTTGTGCCAGCGTTAGCAAAAGATATTCCCACACCGGAAGAGAATCAGGATGGCACCTGGAGCATCCTCGTCGAAATGGTAGAGGATGCCCTGTGGAGCGATGGCGAACCGATCAGCGCGGAGGATGTCGTCTTTACCCATCAGGTCTGCAAGGATTTTCAGCTAACGGGCTCGTGGCCTTCTGTTTGCTCTCCCGCCGGCGCCGATGTGACCGTCGAAGCGGTCGATGACTTTACGGTGGAATACACGTATGATGGCCAACCGCCCAGTCTAAGCAATTGGCAATTTGGGGTTGCGCTCGCTCCCATTTTGCCAGAGCATTTTTGGTCTGAGGTCATCGAAGACGCCTATGAAGCCATTCAAACTGCTCGGCCAGAGGAAGAGCGCCCAGAAGATTGTGGCGCCAATAGCATCGCCGAAGAACTTTGCGCCGCTTGGGATGCCTACGACGAAGCGCTTATCGCTGCCCGTGAAATAATCTACAACGCCGATGCTGCCGGGCAACCGGTTGCTGGCCCCTACATCACCACAGACTGGGAACGTGGCGAATACATTAAGCGTACTATCAATCAAAATTATTATTTTGCTGGCGCTGAGATCGTTGCATATGAAGATGGCACCTGGATGCGGATCATGCCCGATGGCACCGAGTCTCAATTCTATGGTCAGGCTGAAGGCGATGAATCTTTGCGTTATACGGTTGGCCCTCACAACCCCGAAATCGAGTTTTCCATTTATGATTCACAAGAATCTGCTTTTAAAGCCTTTATCGATGGGGATGTTGATTACGTTCTCAACCCTCGGGTCTTGCCTCGAAACTTGAAAGCACAAGTTGAACAAACAGAAGGCGTTCAGCCCTATGTAAACGCCGATTACAATATGTTCTATTTAGCTTTTAATTTGAACAAGCCCCCAATGACAGACGCGGCTTTCCGTAAAGTTTTCGATATTCTGATTGACCGCGAGTTCCTCAATAGGGAAGTCTTAGGGGATTATGTCTATCCTCTGCACGCTACGATGCACCCCGAAAACACGTTTTGGCACAACCCTGAACTGGATGGCCCTTACAAAGGGATGTCAAGGTCCGAACGTCTAGATTTGGCTGTTAATGTACTCATGGACGCGGGCTGGAGTTGGGAGCAGGAGCCTCGCTGGGATGAATCTACCGAGGACATTATCCCTGGTGTGGGGTTGACCATGCCCGATGACGAACCAATGCCTGCGTTGACGATTTTAGGCCCCGATCAAGCCCATGATCCCATTCGAGCAACCTATAATCTGTGGATAGCTGAATGGGCTCGCCATTTAGGCATGCCAATCGAGTCCGAATTGGCGAGCAGAAACAACATCTTGGATACGATCCTTATTTCTTCTGATTATGATATGTACATTTATGGTTGGCGATTGGGCAACAAGGCTTTTCCTGGCGATTACTACCAAGCGTATTGGCACAGTCGTAATTGCACGATTGAGACAGGCTACTACAACACAACTTGTTTCAAAGACGAGCAATACGATCAATTGGTAGACGACTTAATGGCGACGGCCGATCTCGAGGAAGCCCAGGCGTTAGGATATGAATTACAGGCGATATTGGCAAATCAGCGTCCCATCATCCCCCTGTTTTCGAGGAAGAGCTATGATTTTGCTCGCCACGATGTGATCTTTCCCTACACGGACATTTTAGGCGGTATCGAGGGGCAATTGGGCTTTCAAGCAGAGACCCAGGTTCTCAAGGAGTAACCGTTCGAGGTGTCTCTGGGATTTGCAACCGAGCAGGATGAAAACGAACGCCGTTCCTGCGGGCAAAACGAGCGGATAGCAAACCCCGATGAAGGAACGGCGTTCGTCCCCGCTTTATTGAGGAGATACATCAGAAAAGCCAACACCATGATACAATAGGAACACTATGGAAGAATATCGCGTTCTGATCGTCGATGACCAACGTGAAGTCAGGCAGGTGCTGCGAAGCGCTATCGAAACCTTGGGCGAGTTCAAAGTAATCGATGTCCCCTCTGGCGAAGAGGCGCTTCTGGAGATCTCCACCGAAGCCTTTGACCTACTGGTCGCCGATGTCCGCCTCCCCGGCATTTCAGGGCTTGAACTGCTGGAGAAGCTACGCGGCCGCAATCCAGACATGGCCGTGATCATTGTGACGGGGATTATGGATTCTGCCACCAGAAGAGAAGTCGCTGATGCTGGCGCCGATTTCTTTTTCTTGAAGCCAATTGAACAAGTCGATTTCCTTGATGCGGTTGAGCGTTGTCTGGGGTTGGTCGAGGCTCCCTCCGTTGAGGCCGCTCCCTTGACCGTAGAAAAACCTACTGAAAATGTTTCCGAACACTTGTCGAGCATGCGCAAAGAGCTGGACGCATTTTCGACCGTGCTTTTGGATGAACGCGGGCGAGTTTTGGCTCGGGCTGGCGATTTGCCTGACGCCTCAGTAGAAACAGCCTTGTTCCCCGCTTTGATGGCTGCTTTCAGCGCGGGGGAACGCGTGGCTCATTTGTTGCGGGTGCGCCCGCCACGAGATTTTATGTATTTTTCTGGCCAGAAATATGATCTCTTTCTCGCACATGTTGGCGAATCCTACGCGCTTTTGACGGCCATTAACCCAATCGCGGCGGGCGATTCGATCGAGAGATTTGTTCGCATTGTCTATGAGTCTGTTAATGAGTTAATGGCGATTTTGGCCTCCATCGGCGTGCCGCTGCAAACGGAAGAAGAAGCCGCGTACCCGGAATCTGATGCAGACGCGGAAGCAGCCCCCGAGGTCGATGAAGATGATCCTTTGATCGAGTCGCTATTTCAGCGAGATGAGACAGAAGATCTCGAGAAGCAAGAAGTGGACGCATTCTGGCAGACGGCTTCCTTGGACGTTGAAGACGATGTCGTCAACGCAGATGCGCTCTCGTATGAGCAGGCCCGTCAACTTGGCTTGACGCCCAAAGACGAAGCCGCCGAAGAAGAAAAGTAACTTGTCAGGCCAAGGGAGTTATGCTACAATGCTGCTCTCCTGATGGGAAAAATCATCCTTGTAGGGGAGTGGTGCAATGGCAGCACAGCAGCCTTTGGAGCTGTTGATCCTGGTTCGAGTCCGGGCTCCCCTGCCTTTTTGTTTGCCTTTTACTTTTTGTAGTCAATCCGTGGTTAGGTTTTCAATTGAAAAAAGCGCTTCTCAAACAAGCTTCGTCCATTGGTTTCATCCGGCGATGCTTGTTTTCTTTTTGAGGGGCTCTCTGGATCTATGGGAGAAAAAATGAGCATAACACCCGTCATCTTAGCTGCCGGAAAAGGGACCAGGATGCGTTCCGAACTCCCCAAGGTTTTGCATCCCATTTTGGGGAAGCCAATGATCTGGTACGCGCTGCAAGCTTGCCTCGCTGCTGCTTCCGAGAAGCCGGTTCTGATTGTGGGGCATGAGGCTGAACGCGTGAAGGAATCAGTTGGCGACCAGGCCCATTTTGTGCTCCAGGAGGAGCAATTGGGAACGGGCCACGCGGTAGAGCAGGCCAAATCGCTTTTAGACGGGAAGACAGAGTACGTCTTGGTCACCTATGGCGACATGCCCTTGTTGACCGGCGACACGTTGAAGAGACTTGTCGATGCGCAGCGTTATCACGATGGGCCGATGAGTATCTTGACCGTCACGGTCGATAATCCGCGGGGATTTGGCCGCATCGTCCGGGACAAGGATGGAAACGTGCAAGCGATCGTCGAAGAGGCCGATGCAACCCCGGAGCAGTTGCAGATTCGCGAACTGAACACCGGTGTGAACTGTTTCTCGGCGGATTGGTTGTGGCAGGCCCTTTCGAACATCGAACTTTCTCCTAAAGGAGAATATTATCTCACCGATCTGGTCGAAATTGCCGTCTCGGAAGGCCGGAGCGTCAAGGCGCTTTCGATTGCCGATGCAGAAGAGATGATCGGCGTCAATACGCGCGTCCATTTGGCCGAGGCGAGCGCCAAGATGCAACAGCGGATCAACCGCGCCTGGATGCTTTCGGGCGTCACCATCCAAGACCCGGATTCAACTTTCATCGAGCCGGATGTGACCATCGGGAGGGACACCGTCTTGGGGCCAAATACCCATCTGCAAGGCGATACGCACATCGGCGAAGCCTGCACCCTGGGGCCGAACACGATTGTGCGCGATACCAAAATGGGGGATCGTTGTGAGGTGTTTGCCTCGGTGCTGGAGCAAGCTGAACTGGAAGACGATGTTGATATTGGCCCCTTTGGCCATTTGCGCAAAGGCGCCCATCTTGCCGATGGTGTTCACATGGGCAACTTTGGCGAGGTCAAAAACTCCTATTTGGGCCCGGGCACCAAGATAGGCCATTTCTCCTATCTTGGGGATGCCAAAACAGGCCCGGATGTCAATATCGGCGCGGGCACGATCACGTGCAATTATGACGGCGTCAAGAAACATCCCACCGAGATCGAGGAAGGCGCTTTCATCGGCAGCGACACTATGCTGGTCGCCCCGGTGAGGATCGGGAAAGGTGCCCGCACCGGCGCAGGCGCGGTTGTGACCAAGGATGTAGACGAGCATACCCTCGCTGTGGGCATGCCTGCGCGTTCGATTCGAAAAGTGGAGGGGTAGGGATTTGGTGACCAGATGATAGAAGCAACTGTGCGCCAGAAACTAATTCAAGCAGCCGTGGACGTTCGCCAAAGAGCGTATGCCCCTTATTCGGGATATCCCGTTAGCGCCGCTTTGTTGGCGAAATCGGGCCACATCTACACGGGGGTCAATGTCGAAAACGCGGTCTACCCCTTGACGATCTGCGCGGAACGGGTTGCTGTTTTTCGAGCTATTGCTGAGGGGGAGCGGGAGTTTCAGGCCATCGCGGTAGTAACGGACAATGGGGGTTCACCCTGCGGCTCTTGCCGCCAGGTCTTGACCGAATTCGGCCGCGATATTGAGGTCTATATGGCCGCTGGCGACGGCAATCTGCTGCGAGCAAGCACCGTAGCCGATTTGTTGCCCAGCGCCTTTACATCCGATGATTTACAAGCCTGATACCTGATACCTGATTCACTGATTCCCTGATCCCCTGCTCCCCTGATTCACTGATTGGTCTCAGATGTTGCCACAGCCAGGACCGATTGCAACATCCACCCTTCGACTCCGTCAGTCGCCCGCACGCGCAGCCATGATTTTCCGTCCTGCACTTGAGGTCCCCGGTCGAGAATCTCGATCTGGGCGCCGTTGAGCACCGATGTGAGGATCTCGCTGTCGAAACCGGGGTTTTCGCGCACATAAGCGCCGCCATATTCCTCTGTTGTGTCGACGATTGCGTATACCGGGGTGATGGTAGGAGATGGGGTGTCGCTGGGCGTTAAAGTCTGTGAGGGGGTGGATGTGGGCGCGGGCGTTTCCGTTGGTGGAACCGGGGTCTCGGTGCGGGTGGGAGTTGCGCTGGGAGGAGACGTCGCCGTGGGCGGCAGGGTGGCCGATGGAATCAGCGTGGGCAGGGCGACTCGCCCTCCAACCGCGATTCCGGCGGCGCTGAACATAATCAGCAAGAGAACGCCGATCAACGTGATCACCCCGCCAAAGGTGTAACCGAACAAGGTCAGGGGCCGGAATCCCAGCACCAACAACGTGAGCACCCCCAAAATCGCGGCCCAGGCAAAATGAACGGCAAAAACGACCAAGCCGTCGGGCCAAATCAAAGCGGTCTGCCCGCTGCACAATCCAAATCCAGCCGAAGTTAACGGCAGATAGAGCTCATACGTCAGGGCGACGCTGGCGAAAACGATGTTGCCTTTCCCCTGCACCAGCGAACGAGTCGTCTGGATGGCGCCGAAAGCTAGCAGCAAGAAGTGGTGCCAGGCCAATTGGGTGTGCAGAGCCGCGTGGGTGAGCGGGGATTTTGCCCACAAGCTGGTCGCGTACCCCGCCAACGCGCCTAAGCCAAAGACCAGTCCGCTAGCGATCGAAAAACCGCCCAGATTGCGCCAAAAGAAATGGGTCGCACCGGTGATGGCGCCCAGGGAGATGCCCACGACCGGCACCAACATGGGCGCCAGCAAAACCCCTAGGATGAGCACGGCAGGAAGGTCGAGCCACAGGCCCAGGCTGATGACCAAACCGGCCAACATCGAGAGCAAGAAAAAGTCAAACGATGGCGAGACCCGGTGGGCGATCTCGTCAATGAACGCTTCTTGCTCGTCGGCGTTGTTGGGGATTAACAGGCGTTGGGTGCGCCTCCTCCTGGCCGGGGGCAAGCGTTTGGAATCATCGGGGGTCTGTTCCGTTTTGGGAATGCTCATGCTATTTTCGCAGAGAGGCTACTAACTGGAGTAGATTTTGGGCCAATTCCGGGCATCTGTAATTCGATCATGCCTGTATTATACAAGATGTTGGGGTAAAATAGGGCCGTTGATAAATGAATCCGGTTCATCCTGTTGATCTTGTCGAAAACAGAAATTTGTCTATGAAAAAGAAAACATGGTTGTTATCGGTCTTGCTCTTGGTCATCTGGGCGCTTGTGGGATGTAATGGCGCGGTACCCGTCATTGGAGAGGGGGCGACGGCCACGCCAGTTCCAACCTCGACGCCCACACTGACCCCCACGCCGTTGCCCACCTCCACACCGCTGCCTCCGGTGGCCGTGTTGTTAGCCCCTCCCCAAGCGAATCCCTCCCAGGTGGAATCGCTACAAACCTTTTTGGCCGAAGCCGTCTCCGAAGCTGGTTACCGTTTTCAAGTTCGCCCGACGCTGGCAGCGGATACGATTCAGGCGGAAGATATCGAGTGGGTCATCGCTTTGGGGCCCAACCCTGACTTGGGTGCCCTGGCCGCGCCCGCGCCAGAGACGCGCTTTCTGGCGGTTGGATTTTCTGGCCTGGAACCGGCTTCCAACCTGAGCGTGATCGGCGCCGATGGCACCCAGATGGATCATCAAGGCTTCATCGCCGGGTATACGGCTGCCCTGATCACCCCAGACTGGCGCGTCGGCGTGATCACCATGGCCAACACCGAGGGCGGGCAAATCGCACGCCAGGCTTTTGTCACCGGCGCGAAATATTTTTGCGGCCTGTGCATCACCACCTACCCGCCTTTTGCCGAATATCCTCTCTATCTTCAGCTAGATCAGGGGACAAGTACTACGGATTGGCAAGCCGCCTCCAACGTTTTGATCAACCGCGGTGTGAAGACCATCTATGTCGTGCCGGGGGCGGGCGATGAGGCATTGCTCCAACATTTGGCCCAGTCTGATGTGAACATCCTTGGGGGAACGCCGCCTCCGGATGGTCTGGCCGATTCCTGGGTGGCGACTCTGGGATTTTCCCCTCTGGAGGCTTTCGACCAGTTCTGGCCCGATTTCGTTGCCGGTGTCGATGGCCAATCGGTGGATGTCCCCCTGGCGATCACCAACGTCAATCCCGATTTGCTCAGCCCCGGACGCCAGCGCCTGGTCGAAGAGATTCTGACTCAGGTGCAGGCTGGCGCCGTTGATCTGGGTGTTACCGCTCCCGAGCAGGAGTGACCTCTTGCCCAGGTTGCATAAATCGCGTTGCTCGTAGTCAGGCACGCAGCAGAGCGGAGTGCCGTCAAATAAAGCCGGGGCGACCAACCGGTCGCCCCGGCTTTGATTCATGGAAGGAGTTGGCTACACAAAGCGAGCCCGAATTTCGGCGCTGACATAATCCAAAATTGCAACCGTGATGGCGATGAACCAGACACACATCCCCGCCGAGCGATAGTCCAGCAGGCGGATGTATTGGGCCAGCAAGAAGCCAATCCCGCCGCCGCCGACAAAGCCGATGATCGTCGACATGCGGATGTTGATGTCCCAGCGGTAGATGGTGAAGGCCACAAACGGGGGAACGATCTGGGGGATCACGGCGTAGATCACGGTTTGCATCCAGTTGGCGCCGGTGGCCTGAACGGCCTCGATTGGGCCTGGATCGATCGATTCAATCGCCTCAGAGTACAACTTGCCCAGCGCAGCCACGGAGTGAAAGATCAGCGCCGTGATGCCTGCGAAGGGTCCCAGCCCGACCACAATCACCGCGATGATGGCCCAGATCAAGGGTTCAATCGAGCGGATGATGTTCAGGATGGCGCGCACCAGATAATAAATCCCCAGGGTGATAGGCGAAGCCGACATCAGGTTGCGGGCTGCAAAGAAGCTGACCGGTAAGGCAAAGATGACTCCAAAGAAGGTGGCCATCATGCCAATGAAAATGGTCTCGACCATTTTTTCAATCACCAGCTTGAAGTCAGAGCTAAATTTTGCCCCTCCAATCTCAGCAACCTGTTTGCCAAACACTTTCCAGATATAGGTTGGCTCCGTTGCGCTGGGGGGCAGAAGGCGATAGGGCATCTCGATGTCAACTTCAAAATGACCATTTTCATCCGGTATGACGGTGACATATTCGCCGCCCTGTCGTTGGCGGAACTCGTTACCGACAGGTTCTTTCCACATGATTTGTGTTTCGATGCCGGGCGTGAAGTTGTAGCCTTCTAAATGTAGTTCCGTGCCGGGTTCGCCGTCCTGGGTACGTAAATTGCCGCAAGTTGGCGTGGCGATCAGCGTTGGTTCATTAGCAGTGACGGTATTCACCTCAGGAGGGGTGTCAGAGCAGGGAACTTCAATATCTGCGTAGGCTCGCGTTTCAACGGTGTTGTACTCAATCGCTTTCTCCCACGGCCAGCCAACTCGTCCAAGAGCAGGTAGGGCTTCATCTGCGTTGGCGACAAAACTGACTGGGTTGATTTCACCAATCTGCCAGCCCAGGGCAAAGAACATAATCAAGAGCACAATAAAGACACCCATCGGCGTCTTGGTACGATCCTTGGCAAGCAGATAGGCATCAAGACCAACCCAAAGATACAGAACGACGAACAACACACTGACGAAGATCAAGAAGGGGTCCAGATATAAACCTTTTTTGAGGATATCGTACCAACCCTGATCGCGAGGAGCGGCCAAGGCAAAGCGCCAAACCGTAAGCCCAACGATCGTCAAGAAAGAGAAGAACAGAATCAGGCTGCGTCGTAGCGCCCGGGCAAGCGCTTGCCCCAGGCCGGGGATGAGCAACGAGGCAATCCCGGCGATGGGAGCGGGAACCAGGCTGGGTTTACGGAGTTTTTCGGGCTTGTGTCTTAATTTGATCTTGTCCTTTGTCACGCTACACCTCCTACGCTGACTTCAAGTTCTCCTTCCAGGCCGCCGCTGACGCGCTCGGCATCCTCACCGTAGATATCCTTGAACTCTTCATCCGTCATGGCTCGGATCTCTTCTCTGCTGCCTTGGTAAACGAGTCTTCCGTCGCGAAGGCCAATTACTCTCGATGCGTATCGTTGCACCAAATCTAGATAGTGCAGGCTGCAAATGATGGTCATTTTGTCTTCTTGGTTGAGCATTTCCAAATATTGCATGATCGAATGCGCCAATACCGGATCCAGGCTGGCTACAGGTTCGTCCGCCAGGATCATTTCGGGTTCTTGCATCAGGGCGCGGGCGACGCCTACTCGCTGCTGCTGTCCGCCACTGAGTTCGCTGGCGCGTTTATAGGTTTGCTCCTCAAGTTCAAGTCGTTCGATCGCGGCAAGCGCTTTTCGCTTGTCTTGGGCAGAAAACTGTCCGAAAAGGCTCTTCCATGAAGAGGTATATCCCAGCCGACCGGAGAGAACGTTGGTCATCACCGAGGAACGCCTGACCAGGTTGAAATGTTGAAAGATCATCCCGATTTTGCGGCGCGCTTTGCGCAATTCTTCTCCCTTGAGTTGGGTCAGGTCGACCCCATTCCAGATGATTTCCCCTTCGGTAGGTTCGATCAAGCGATTGATGCACCGCAGCATGGTCGACTTGCCGGAACCGCTCAAGCCGATGACGACAAGGAATTCACCTTCTGGCACTGTGAAACTGACGTCTTTGAGCGCCTCGGTTCCATCGTCGTAAATCTTTGTCAAATGACGAACTTCTAGCATGAAAGACTCCTATGAAAGTAGATGAACTTAGGTTGCAGTTTTGCTTTGCCCAGACATCAAATTTTGGCTGTTGCGCTGTTTTGATGACTTCGCAAAACAAATCGTAGCAGGAGGTTAAGCAATACCAGCGGAGAGATGCGAAAGTTCGCATCCCGCCGCTGGTAGCATTAGCAATTAAATGGCCGATACAAGAAGATTACTCAAAATCCTCAGGGGAAACACCAGCAGCATCTAGTACCTGGCGGAAGGGATCATAGAAGCTGTCATCGTGCTCTTCAAGCTCGTTCCACTGATAAGCGATGTCGAGGGCTTCTTTGCCTTCTTCGGTTTCGGAGATGCTGAGTAGGGCTTCAACAATTTGGCCTTTGAGTTCCTCGTCAAAGCCGGAGACAAATTGGACACCATCGTTGGGGATGTCGGCAGAAACTTCGATCACTTTGATGACATCCATGACATCGGGGTAGTCTTCTTCGACGGTGCCGCGAGCATCCACATAGGAAGAGCCAGCGTCGCAGTCACCGTTGTACACGCCAGCGACGGAGGCATCGTGAGAGCCAGCGTCAACAACTTGGGCCAGATCTGTGTCAGGATCGATACCAGCAGCCTTGAGGGTGATGCTGGGGATGATCCAACCACTGGTGGAGAGGGGGTCAGGGCGGCAGAAAGTTTTCCCTTCTAGGTCAGTCAGTGATTCAATGCCGCTGTCAGCGCGGACAAAGATTTGGCCGTTGTATACCGGGCTGCCATAGCGAACGGCAACCAAGGCGGCTTCCGCGCAGCCTTTTTCGTTGGCCAAGATGTAAGAGAAAGTTGCCAAAGAGGCCATGTGAGCCTTGGGGGGATCGCTGCACATAGCTTCGATCACACCGGCATATTCGGTGGCGACGAAAGGTTCAATGACGAGGCCGGTCTCATCGTAGATCATGCCGGCAACTTCTTCGAATCCAGTCACAACACGTTCGGTTTCGCCTGATGGAACAACAGCCCAGACAATCGGGTTCTTTTCTGTTCCGAGTTTACCGCCGCCACACGCAGAAAGCGTCAGTGCAGCAATAAGTAGGGCGAAAATAAACAGGTACTTCTTCATGGTAAACACTCCTTTTCTAGATAATGGATTTGGATTAGGTAAGCATGCACTCACCACTGCTTAAGTTATATCAAGGAATGACTGCTATGGCAAGGTGACGTTGTTAATACTTGGTTATTACTGGTCGAGACACAAAAAACAAAACTTTAAAAACACCTCACCAACCTCCACTAATCGGTCGCGAAGGTTTTGCCGTGCTGTGCATGCCCTTTGGCAAGGCGCGCCCTTGGCGCAACCGAGCAGAGTCGTTCGGTGGGAGATGGTTCGGTTCCTCACCACAGGCTCTTCACTATCTCTACAATCAGCGCATCCAAAAGTTTAGGAAAATTTGTCTGCATCAGGTAAGTACACTGTAAACTAAATAATCAAAATGTTCTTTGGTGTCATGGCGAGGCAGTTTTTCCGCCGAAGCAATCTCCTGGACGGTCGGGGAAACTGCTTCGCAATGCCAGCGGCACGCAAAGCGAAAGCGGCTCGCAGTGACATCGCATTAAAACTATCGATAATTTACTTTACGATGTATTATGTACGGTCCTGCTTTTGATGTAAACGAAAGCAAAAAGGGTGACTTTCTTCATGTCTGGGCGTTTTCAACGAGCAGAACAGAAAGTTGATATTGCGTTTTTATTTGGTTCATGCTAGACTTTTGGGTAGAAATTGATTGGAAAATGATAGGGGAAGTTATCAAATTCAATTTGTGAAAAGGAGGTGATGTGTAGGGAGATTGACACGTTGTTATATTTTCACACAAATTTTTCACTGTTAAACTCAAAAAATAAGGAGAAAGAAGATAAAATGAAGTTCAAAAAGTTTGCATGGATTTTGATTTCACTCATGGTCGCTTCCTCCATGCTCTTGGCTGCTTGTCAACCGGCTGAGGTTGAAGAAGTAGTTG
>CAZJBA010000014.1:0-8467 GCA_964544065.1 uncultured Anaerolineales bacterium
CTAATCAAAAATAACATCTGATGAAAGCAAACATTCATTACCAACCCATTGGAATTATTCACAGCCCGCACAAAAGCATCGAGGGGATGCCGATTCAGCCTTCCGGCGCGGAGGGGATTGAAGGCAGGGTGGAAGTTTTTCCCCAATTCGAGCGTGGGCTTGACGATATTGACGGGTTCTCACACTTGATCCTGCTGTACCACTTTCACCAGGTCAACGATGTCAAATTGACCGTGACACCCTTTCTGGATACGCAGCCGCGTGGCCTGTTCAGCACGCGGGCGCCCAAGCGGCCCAACCCGATCGGGCTTTCGGTGGTCAAGCTGGTTCGCCGGGAAGGGAATACCCTCCACGTCGAGAATGTGGACGTGCTCGACGGCACGCCGCTGTTGGATATCAAACCGCACGTGCCCGAATTTGTGCCTCATTCCGAGACACGGGTAGGTTGGTTGGAAAAAGCCAGGGGGAACGTACAAAAAAAGCGCTCCGATGACCGCTTTCGATAAATATCGTCTTCTTTTCCCTCACCCTGGCCCTCTCCCACAAGGAGAGGGAACAAGCTATTCGGTCTTTACGCGTAAGGCGACCCAATCTTTGATCTGACGCTTTTCGACGATGTGGCAACCGTGTTGTTGCACGGCGGACTGCATCTCGGCGAGTTGCTCTTCCAGGATTCCCGAGAGGATGAGTTCACCCTGGGGGGCGACCAGATCGCCGAGCCCGGAGTCGAGCAATTCGATCAGGATGTGTGCCAGGATGTTGGCAACCACCATGGGAGCTTTCTGCACGGGGAAGACTCCCTCCTGCACCGCGGCGACGGAGCCGGACGAAAAGCTTGCCTGCTCGGCCACGTCGTTGATGGCGGCATTCTCCTCGGCGATGGTAATCGAATCAGGGTCAGAATCGACCCCAAAGGCGCGTGATGCGCCCAGTTTCAGCGCCGCGATCGATAATATGCCCGATCCACAGCCGATATCGAGTACATCAAGGTCGAGAAACCCGTTTTCTCCAAGAAAACGGGTTTCTAATATTTCTAAACAAAGTTGGGTGGTAGGATGGGTGCCCGTCCCGAAGGCCATGCCCGGGTCGAGGCGGATGGGAATGCGATTGTGATCAGGGGGTTCTAGCCAGGAGGGCACGATGACCAAGCGTTCGCCAATGGCCACCGGGCGAAAGTTTTCCTTCCACGATTCGGACCAGTCGGCTTCGGCGATGGGGGTGAACTGCGCTTCGGGCAGGGGGTGGATGCGTCCCAAAAAATAGAGCGCTCGTTCAATCTGTTGGCGCTTCTCTTCGAGTTGGGCATCTTGAGGCAAGTAGCCGGAAACCCGCAGCGGGCCAATCGGGTGGCCTTCGCCCTCGAGTTCGGGAGAAATGGCCGTGCTCTCCATGACGACGCCATCGGGCACGTAGCGGGATAGCACCTCGGCGACGGCTTCGGCCATCTCGCCGTCAACGGTGAGGGAAACTTCAAGCCACTTCATGCCCCCAAAACGTCTTTGACCCGATCGAAAAAGCCTCGCTCTTGAGGGATGACCTCCGCGCCGAGGCTGTCGGCTAATTGGTTGAATAGTTCTTCCTGTTCCTTGGAAACGTTCTTGGGGATACTGACATTGAGGACGATCAGTTGATCGCCGTGGCCGTTGTTGCGCAAATGGGGGACGCCCTTGTCGCGCAGGCGCATCACGTCGCCGGGCTGGGTGCCCGCCGGGATGCGTAGCTCCTCGTCGCCATGCACGGTTGGGACGGTGACCTTGTCTCCCAGGGTTGCCTGAGCGATGTTGATGTTCAAGTCAAGGAAAATGTCATCGTTACGGCGCTGGAAATATTTGTGCGGCTTGACCTGGATGACCAGGTACAGATTGCCGGGAGGGCCACCGTTCTTGCCAGGTTGTCCCTCGCCCGCCAGACGAATTTGCGTGCCGGTGTCGACGCCTTTTGGAATGGTGACGACTTTGCGGCGGGTCTTGCGGATTTCTCCCTTGCCGTGGCAGGTCTGGCAGGGATCGACGATGACCTCACCTTTGCCCTGGCAGGCGGGACAGGTGGTGACCTGAACCATCGATCCGAGGATGGTACGCTGGGTTTGTCGCACTTCGCCGCGCCCGTTACAGGTGGAGCATTTGCTCGGCGAGGTACCGGGTTTGGCTCCGCTTCCGTTACAAGTTTCACAACGTTCATCGCGTGTGATTTCAATTTCTTTTTCGACGCCAAAGACAGCCTCTTCGAATTCCAGTTGAACACGGTATTTTAAGTTGGCTCCGCGGCGGGGAGCGTTACGCGACCTGCGGCCGGAGCGGCTAAAGCCGAACCCGAACAGGTCACCCAGATCTCCGAAGATGTCGGTGAAATCCATCGTGGTCCAATCAGGAACGCCGCCTGCTCCCTGGACACCGGCGTGACCAAAGCGGTCATAAGCTGCTCGCTTCTCATCATCGGAAAGAACGGCGTAAGCTTCATTGATTTCTTTGAACTGCTCTTCGGCATCCGCTTCTTTGCTGACATCGGGGTGGTACTGACGCGCCAAGCGTCGGAATGCTGATTTGATCTCCGCTTCCGACGCTCCTCTTGCTACACCGAGGACTTCATAATAATCTCGTTTTGACATAGGGTTTGACTCAATCCGTAGTAATAAACTTTACGCAAATAAAAATAATCGTGTCCCAATGATAACACTTTTCCCCAAGTATGCATCAACATCACGAGAGCTTGCCGTGTTGTGCTCGTGAGTGCCCGTGATTCCCGCTTAAAATTGTACACGCAGACACATGGGATTCATGCGAGAACCCCATGTGTCTACGATAATCTACAAACGTTGATTAGGCGTTACGGAATTCGCCATCGACAATGTCTTCATCGTCGTCATCGGGGCCAGATTGCCCGTTGGGGGCGGGCCCTTGCGGTCCGGCCGGGCCAGCGCCAGCAGGGCCACCGGGGCCTGCGGCTCCCGCTCCGGGCATGGGCCCGGAGCCGGGCTGCTGCTGATAGGCAGCCGCACCGATCTGCTGAATCTCTTTGCTCAGTTCATCGGTGACGCGATTGAGCGTTTCCGTATCCGCGTTTTCGTCTTCGAGAACGTCCCGCACCGCTTTGACTTTGGCTTGCACCTTCTCTTTGACCTCATCGGGCACTTTGTCGCCCAAATCTTCCAGGGTTTTCTCAGCCGAGAAGGCCATGTTGTCGGCTTTGTTGCGTGCCTCAACGGCTTCCTTGCGTTTGCGGTCTTCTTCAGCGTGTTTCTCCGCATCTTGACGCATTTGTTCAACTTCTTCTTCGGTCAGGCCAGAGGAAGCTGTGATGGTGATGTTTTGGCTGCGGCCTGTGGCCTTGTCCTGTGCGGTAACTTCGAGAATGCCGTTGGCGTTGATGTCAAAGGTAACCTCGATTTGAGGCACGCCGCGCGGGGCCGGGGGGATGCCGTCCAAGATGAAGCGGCCCAGCGACTTGTTGTCACCGGCCATGGGGCGTTCACCCTGCAAGACGTGAATCTCAACCTGATTCTGGTTGTCCGATGCGGTCGAGAAGATCTGGCTCTTGCGGGCCGGGATGGTAGTATTGCGCTCGATCAACGGGGTGGCAACGCCGCCCAAGGTCTCAACGGAGAGCGTCAGGGGAGTGACATCCAACAAAAGAATGTCGCTAACATCACCGCCCAAAACGCCAGCCTGAATAGCGGCGCCGATGGCGACCACCTCATCGGGGTTGACGCCCTTGTGAGGCTCCTTGCCAAAATATTCCGTGACCGCTTCTTGTACCGCCGGCATGCGAGTCATACCACCGACCAAAACGACCTCATCGATCTCAGAGGGTTTCAATCCGGCGTCATCCAAGGCCTGTTTGACCGGACCCATGGAGCGGTCAACCAATTCACCCGTCAATTGTTCCAGTTTTGCGCGTGTCAACTTGGTGACCAAGTGTTTCGGCCCGGTGGAATCTGCCGTGATGTAGGGCAGGTTGATCTCCGTTTGTTGCAGAGTAGAAAGCTCGATCTTGGCTTTCTCGGCTGCTTCCTTGAGCCGCTGCAAAGCTTGCCGGTCTTGGCGCAGGTCAATGCCGTGATCTTTCTTGAATTCGTCGGCCAAATACTGGATCACAAGTTGATCGAAATCATCGCCACCCAAAAACGTGTCGCCGCTGGTGGACTTCACCTGGAAGACGCCTTCGCCGACCTCCAAAATAGAGATGTCGAAGGTGCCGCCGCCCAGGTCGTACACAGCGATGACCTCATTCTGCTTCTTATCCAACCCATAGGCCAGCGAAGAAGCCGTCGGCTCGTTGATGATGCGCAAAACCTCAAGGCCGGCGATCTTGCCGGCATCTTTGGTGGCATTGCGCTGGGCATCGTTGAAGTAGGCTGGTACGGTGATGACAGCCTGGTTGACGGGTTCGCCCAGGTAATCTTCCGCGTCCGCTTTGATCTTGGACAGAATCATCGCCGAAATTTCTGGCGGTGAGTACTCTTTTCCGTCCAACACAACGCGTACGTCGCCGTTGGGCGCCTTGGTGATTTCATAGGAAACCAAATCTCTAGCGTGTTCTACCTCGGGGTCGGAATACTTGCGCCCCATGAACCGCTTGATCGAAGAGATCGTGTTTTCCGAGTTCACCACGGCCTGGTTGCGAGCCGGACGCCCTGTCAGGCGCTCATGATTTTTATTGACGGCAACAACCGAGGGAACCAGCCGTTCCCCTTCAGCCGAAGGAATGACTTCAGGTTCGCCACCCTCCACCACTGCCGCCACTGAATTTGTCGTTCCTAAGTCAATTCCGATTATTTTTGCCATAAGTTTGTTCCTCCAAATTTCACTTTCGTTTTCCTAAAAAAATTATGCAGCTACTCGAACCATCGCCGGTCGTAAAACACGATCACCGATCAAATAACCTTGCTGTACAACTTCGATAATTTCGTCGCTTTCGTGATCTTCACTCTCGGTTTGCGCAATAGCTTCATGCAAATTGGGATCAAAGCTCTCGCCTTCCGCCTGCATGGGGACGACGTCATCCGATTCCAAAGCAGAAAGCATCTTGCGATAAACTAATTCAATTCCTTCAGCCCATTCTGCGCCCTCCCCTTGCTCGGGGCGATTCTTGAGCGCCCGTTCCAAATCATCGAGCACGGGCAAATAGCGCTTGGTGACCTCGCCGATGGCATCCTGACGAACTCGCTCACGCTCCCGATGAATCCTTTTTTTGTAATTGGCAAATTCAGCTCGGGCGCGCTGCCAGCCGTCTAGATATTCGTCGGCTTTGGTTTGGGTTTCTTCCAGTTTGTCTTGCAGGATTTCAACCTGAGAGCGGGATTCTGCTTCATCAGCGGAATCCGCTTGCGCGGGAGTCTCGTGCTCCCCTCGAGGTTGATCCCGTTCTTCGGGCGAAGATTCAGTCTCGATGGTTTTTATCGTTTTTGTTTCGTTTTGTTCTTGTTTGTTCTTCTTCATTCCATACTCTCATCTGATATTGTGTCACCGACCAAATCGCTGAGCAAATTGGCAACGAATTGGACCGTGGAAATCGTGTGGGCATAAGGCATTCGGGTAGGACCGAGTACGCCAAGTGCACCTGTAGCAACGCCGGGGACGCCGTAGCGAGAAAGCACAACCGCGCATTCGCTTAAGTCTTCCCAGGTGCCCTCGCCGCCGATCAGTACGTGAATCCCGTTGGTATCGGGCGCCAACACCGTTTGTGAAAGTAGTTCCTCGAGCTGGGAGCGCTCTTCCCAAAACCGCAGGGTGCGATGAGCGACGTCCGGCTCAGAGAACTCCGGTTCTGTCAAGACGTTGGACAACCCGTCCCGGTACATTTCGCCTGTCAGAATGTCGTCGGAGCGTTGCATTTCATCGACGGTGAGTTGCATGATATCCAGCTTGAGGTCATCATCAGCGAGTTTCATCTCTTCAAGAATGGTTTCCGCTTCTTGCCCCCGGGCAATATCATTGATCCAATTGGAAACCAGATTTAATTTCTTTTGGGGCACATGTTCATTTAACTTGAGCATTTGTTGACGAATTTCGCCGCCCACCAGAACCAAGACCATCAGGACTTGGCGCCCGCGGGTGCTGATCAACTCAAGATGTTTCAGGCAAGCCTGATCGGGGTGAAGCGATGTAACCAGCGATGCTCCCTGCGATTGGCGCGCCAGAACCGAGGCGGCCAAGTGCATCCATTCATCGATGTCGCGGCGAGCCTGGTAAAACTGATGTTGAATGGTGTGTTGCGTTTCCGATGGCAGCGAGGCGCGGCCCATCAATTGGCTGACAAAATAACGATAACCATCTTCGGTCGGGACTCGGCCTGCCGATGTGTGAGGCTGATCCAGATAACCAAGATGGGTCAAAGAGGCCAACTCGTTCCGAATCGTGGCAGAACTGTAATCCAAATGGTAATCGTCCACCAGCCGCTGAGAGCTGACCGGCTGCATCCACTCAACGTATTCCTGGATAACCAGGGCAAGAATGACTTTTTGGCGTTCCGTAATTTTGCTCATAAAGTACACTTTTAGCAGTCGTAAGGTTCGACTGCTAAAATCCGACTTGAATCTTATCATGCAGGGGTAGGAGCGTCAAGAAATGGGGCTCTTAGAGCTATTTTTCTTATAGAAGATTAACAAAACGAAGAGGATCTACAATCGTTTGCCCAACTACCAAAATTGAAGGGCTTCCGTAGGGTAATCGTAGGATAATCGTCATGCAAGCCTTTCAAGCGTTTGATATGATCATAGCGAAGTAAAGGGCAAATTTCTCTTCTTCTCCTCCTTAGAGAGAGCCGGGTATGGCGAACCCGGCTCTCAGTGATTCTGGGCAGAAAAGGATAGTTTTTGATACTCTCTGTAGATTATCCTGGGGGTCCGACAAATCATTGACACAAGGAGGCTCGCATGAAACATCCAAAAAGGCTCTGGACGACGACCATTTTGCTTGGGCTGGCTTTCGACTTTCTCTTTTGGGAAAAGCCCCCCGGCATCTCGTTCGCGATTTTTGTCACCCTTATTCTCACCAGCGGGATCACCCTTCTGCTCGTCGAAGAAGTGCGACCAGCACGACGCAGCCTGTGGCTGCTCCTACCGATCATCTTTTTCGGCGGGATGACCTTCGTCCGCGCCGAACCCTTGACCACCTTTTTGAACTACACGTTGACTCTTGTTTTCATGGCTTTTTTCGCTCTCAGCTTTCGCGGCGGGCGCTGGTTCCGCTACAGCGTCAGCGACTATGTAGCCGGGTTCTTCAAACTTGGCTACAGCGCCCTGGTCAAGCCCTTGGAATTCATCATCGAAACGCGCAAGGAACAAAGCCAGGATGAAGTTGAGGAAGAAAGGAAACAGTTTTGGCCCATCGTTCGAGGAGTATTGATCGCTCTTCCGATTGTAGCCCTTTTCACCGCCCTGCTCGCTTCCGCCGATTTGATCTTTGCTCAGCGAGTGCAATCGTTCATAGGTTTTCTGCGACTCGAAAATCTGCCCGAATTGATCTTTCGCGGCATCTACATTCTCACGATTGGATACACCTTGGTCGGCGTTTTGCTCTATGCGGCGCGCAAAAGCCGGGATGAAAAACTGATCGGTGAGGAAAAGCCCTTTCTCGCCCCCTTTTTGGGATTTACCGAAACCGGCATCGTGCTCGGCAGCGTGATTTTTCTGTTTGCCACCTTCGTCGTGGTGCAGTTTCAATACTTTTTTGGCGGGCAAGCCAATATCAACATCGAGGGGTATACCTACGCGGAATACGCCCGCCGCGGCTTTGGTGAATTGGTCACGGTGGCGTTTTTCAGCCTGCTGCTCTTCCTGGGTCTGAGTTCGATCACCCGACGCTCAGAAAAGAACCAGCAAAAGACGTTTTCTGGCCTGGGCATTGCCCTGGTCGCGCTGGTATTGGTAATGCTTGTTTCCGCCTTTCGACGGCTGATGCTATATGAAGCCGCCTACGGTTTTTCGCGTATGCGCATCTACCCCCATGTCTTCATGATTTGGCTCGGCGCGCTGCTTGTTGCCGTGGTCGTTCTTGAGGTGGTCCAACGCCAACGCGCTTTTGCGCTTGCCATGACTTTTGCGATCATAGGATTCCCAGCCACGCTCAACCTGCTCAATGTGGATGCGTTCATTGTCGATCAAAATGTGACTCGCTCTGCTGCCTCCAACGAATTGGATGTCGCTTATCTTTCTTCCCTCTCGGACGATGCCGTTCCAGCTTTGGCCAGCACCCTCGAGGGAGAATCGGTCTCATCCGCGACCCGGGAAGGGATCGGGGCTGCCTTGGTTTGTTACCGGCATCTCAACCAGGATCGATTGGCCGAATCGCGCCCGTGGCAATCCTTCCACCTTTCCCATTGGAGGGCGCCTCGAATTTACGATCAGACCGAATCCCAATTAGACGGTTATACGCTCAATGACGATGCCTGGCCCGTCATCGTCACCGGCCCCGAGGGGACAGAGTTTCAGTGCCAAAGTGATTTCATTTGGGATTAACGACGTACA
>CAZJBA010000014.1:8567-13967 GCA_964544065.1 uncultured Anaerolineales bacterium
CTAGAGACCTTTTGTAGAAGTCATCGGGTGCAGTAAACCTCCAACAAGCAGATAGTCACTTGCGAAGTGATTGTCACCTAGCGGTTTATGAATCATCTTTCAGAAGAGCCTTTTCACTTGGCTCTTCTGATTTTTTAAGCAAACAATCAATCTACAATCCCCCTGCTCGTGCTATAATCACGGCATACATTTTATCGGTTTCCCGAATCCATTTTAAGCTACCAAAACAAGCACACTATGTCCTTCGTCCATCTCCACGTTCACACCGAATACTCGATTCTGGATGGCTTCAGCAAGATCGACAAGCTGGTTCAGCGCACCAAAGAGATGGGTATGCCCGCGGTCGCTATCACCGATCACGGCACCATGTTTGGGGTCATCGATTTCTATAATGCCGCCACCGAGGCAGGCATCAAACCCATCATCGGAGTGGAAAGCTATCTCGCCGCACGGACGATGCAGGATCGGGTCGCAAAATATGACAAAAAATCCAGCCACCTGCTGCTTTTAGCGGAAAATGAAACCGGCTACAGAAATCTGCTCAAAATCGCCTCCGCCAGCCAATTGGAAGGGTTCTACTACAAACCGCGCATCGATCACGATTATTTGGCCGAACACGCTGAGGGCATCATCTGCACATCCGGTTGCATGGCTTCCGAAATCCCGCGTGCCATTCTCAATGGCAAGGAAGAAGCGGTCTACGAAAAGCTGGATTGGTATTTCGACGTTTTCGGGCGGGACAACTTTTTCCTTGAGCTTCAGCAGCATGAGATTTCCGAGCTGGACACAATCAACAAGGCCTTGCTGGAAATGGGCAAGCGCTACAACGCCCAATACGTGGCCACCAACGATGTCCATTACATCGATCCCAAAGATGCCGACCTGCAAGATATCTTGTTAGCGGTTCAGACCGGCAAGTTGCTATCCAACCCGGACCGCATGCGCATGACCGACAGCACCTATTACCTGCGCTCCCCCGAAGAGATGGCCCGGCTCTTTGCCGAGGTCCCGGAAGCGATCAGCAACACCTTGGCCATTGCCGAACGCTGCGAGTTGGATTTGGGCTTCAAGGGCTATCGCCTGCCCAATTTCAAAGTTCCCAAAAACCATGATGCTGAATCCTATTTGCGGGAACTGTGCGAGCGAGGGCTGCGCAAGCGCTATGGCGTTCACGCGGATGACGCCGAGGTGCGCGACCGCCTGGAATACGAACTGGGCATCATTCACGAAATGGGCTTTGACGCCTACTTCTTAATCGTGTGGGATTTGTGCCAATATGCTCAGGATCATGGCATCTGGTACAACGCCCGCGGCTCGGCGGCAGGCTCGATCGTGGCTTACACGCTGGAGATCACCATGGTCGATCCGCTGGAGCACGGCCTGATCTTCGAGCGTTTTCTCAACCCTGGCCGCGTCTCGATGCCGGATATCGATCTCGACTTCCCCGACGACCGCCGCGAAGAATTGATGATCTACTGCGCCGAAAAATACGGCAGCGACAAAGTCGCCCAGATCATCACCTTTGGGACGATGAAAGCGCGCGCCGCCATCCGCGATGTTGGGCGGGTCAAAGACATTCCTATCTCCGAGGTGGACAAAATCGCCAAGATGATCCCCGCCGTTCCGGGCAAAAACGTGACCATCGAGCAAGCGCTGGAAGAGTCGCCCGACTTCAAACAAGCTTACCAATCGGCCGATTATGTGCGCGACCTGGTTGACACCGCCCAAGGGATGGAAGGCGTCACCCGCAACGCCGGCACCCACGCCGCCGGTGTGGTCGTCACAGACAAGCCCGTGATCGACTATGTGCCTCTCCACCGGCCCACCGGCAGCGCCCAGGACAGCCCGATTCAATCCGTGACTCAATTTGAAATGTCCATCATCGAGCAGTTGGGTCTGCTCAAGGTCGATTTTCTCGGTCTTTCGACGCTCACGGTGATGACGCGGGCTTGCAACTTGATCGAGAAGCGTCATGGCAAGAGCTTCGATCTTGAAACTATTCCCCTTGATGATCCAAAAACCTATACACTGCTGAGCCACGGCGAAACCGTCGGTGTCTTCCAGGTCGAGAGCGCCGGGATGCGCCGCTATTTGACGGAGATGAAGCCCAAGCACCTCGATCACGTTCTTGCGATGATCTCGCTCTACCGCCCCGGGCCGATCGAATTCATCCCCTCCTACATTGCCCGCATGCAAGGCAAGGAGGAGATCACCTACGACCACCCCAAGCTGGAACCCATTCTAAAAGAAACATATGGTATTACAGTCTATCAAGAACAAATCATGTATACAGCCATGAAACTGGCTGACTACACTGCATCTGAGGCGGATTTTCTCCGAAAAGCTGTAGCTAAAAAGAAGGCTAAGACATTATTAGAACAACGCAGCCGATTTGTCAGTGGTGCGATTGAAAACGGAGTTTCGGAAAAAACAGCGAACAAAATATTCGATAATTGGGAAGCCTTTGCGCGCTATGGTTTTCCTAAAGGCCACGCCGCCGACTACGCCGTCATCGCCGTGCAGACAGCCTATCTCAAAGCCCATTATCCCGTCGAGTACATGACCGCGCTGCTCTCGGTGTTCTTGTCCAACAGCGACAAAGTTGCCGCCTACATCGCCGATTGCCGCCGGATGGACATCGAAATTCTTCCGCCCGACATCAACACCAGCGAGTGGGATTTCACCATCGAGGGCCAGGGCGAAGACGCCGCCATCCGCTTCGGGCTCGGTGCGGTCAAAAACGTCGGCCAAGGACCGATTGACGTGCTTGTATCGGCCCGCGCGGAGAAGCCCTTCGAAGACCTCAACGACCTCGTCCAGCGGGCTGACCTGCGCAAAATCGGCAAACGCTCGCTCGAATGCTTGATCAAAGTTGGGGTGCTCGACAGCCTCGGGCCGCGCCCGGCTCTGCTCAGCGTGCTCGACCGCCTCGTCTCGATCAGCGCGACCTATTTCGAGGCCGCCGACGTCGGCCAGATGACCATGTTCGGCGCCCAAACCGGCCTGGTCGAAAAAATCGAGCTCCCCGCCAGTAGCAGGGAAATCAGCCGCCGCGAACAACTCGACTGGGAGCGGGAACTGATCGGCGTCTACATCTCCGACCACCCCCTCAGCCCCGTCCTGGAGGCGATCAATCAGAACGTCTCCTACCATTCCACCGAACTTGTCGAGGCGGAGGAAAACGAGTATGTGCGCGTGGCCGGGATCATCACCAACGTGCGCCCCTACACCACCAAAAACGGCAAGGCGATGGCCTTCGTCACCATCGAAGATATGCAGGGCAGCATCGACCTGGTCGTCTTCCCGCGCACCTGGGGACGATATCGCCAACTGCTCGATTTTGACAACATCGTGCTTGTGGCAGGCAAGGTGGATGGAGGGGGAAATGAGCCCAAGATTTTGGTGGATCGAGTCACCACCGAGTTGAAACACGTTTCTCCCCTGGAGGATTCGCCCGCGTCCCGCCCCCGACAAACACGCCCCCCCACGCGGCAGGCTCCCGCACCGGAAACGGAATCCAGCCCCGAGGCGACCGAGCCGACTCCCTCTTCCCCACCGAAACAGGTCACCGAGGGAGCGCAACCCTACGAGAACGGCCCGCCGCCCCCGGAGGCCTTTCCCCCCGATTGGGACCTGCTCCATGCCGAGCCCGCCGAGGCGGAATCCGCTCCCGAAACGGAATCCCCAACGAGCGAGTCCGAGACTCCAAAGCCGCAACAGCGGGAAGAAGCCGCACCTGCGGAAGCGGACCCAGTCCTGCAAGAAGCCGCAAGGGAAGAAATCCATCCCCCCGAAGAAGAAATCGCCATCGCCGAAGTGCTTTCCAATCTGACGCCCTTCCCGCCGGCCGAGGGCGACGAAGCTCGCATGCTCACGGTCATCTTGCGGCCGTCCAGCGACAAGGTGCGCGACAGCCTGTTGATGCGGCGGATTTTTGGCGAGTTGATCCGGCGGCCGGGCAACGATCATTTTGCATTTCACATTTTTGAGGGCCAGCGCGGCTTTTTGCTCGATTTCCCTAATTTCACCACCCATCTTGACCCAGACGTGATCGCCGCGTTGCGAGCCCTGGTCGGCCCCGAAAACGTGCGCGTCGAACCGATCACGTTTCAGTAGCATATGCCGAAAGGGATCATCGCCAGCGGGGGCCTGATTTTGCTCCTGGCGTTGGCAGCCTGCCAAACCGCTTCAAACGCGACTCCTTTCTCCGTGACAACACCGACGCCAGCATCCTGGTGGCAACCCGGGCCGGGCACAAACTGGCAATGGCAGATCGACGGCGAAGCGATCCCTTTGTCGTTTTTGGGGTAGAATATGAAGTAGAGACCAAAGATTTTTGTCCCCAGGCCAACATGATGAACTTTGATTTCCTCAAGAAAAACAGGGAACTCGACGCCTGGCGGGCAACCTGTCGATAGTCAAAAAGGAGAAAAGGATGAATCGAAAACGAGCTTTTGTGATGATTTTGATAAGCCTTCTGATAGCCAGCCTGGCCTGTTCCCTGGTGGGAGGCCTCGGCGAGGAGGCTGTCGTTGAAGAGGCTGCGCCCGAAGCTGAGAGCGATGCAGCCGTTGAGGAGGAAGAAGCCGCTCCTACCGAGGAAGAACCGGTCGAGGAGGCCGAAGAGATGGAAGAACCCGAGGCAGAGGAAGCGGAAGAAGCCGAGCAAGTCGAAGAAGAGCAACCGGAAGAAGAGGATGCCGCTCCCGCCGAAGAGGAATCGGCCGAGTACGACACCGAGTTCCCCCTGCCGGAGACGGTAGAGAATTTCATGGGCAGTGATGATACCCAGGTCAACTTTTCGACTGATCTGAGCATCGAAGAAGCGATTGAGTTCTATCGCCAAGCGTTTGAAGATGCGGGATTGACCGAGCGAACGATCAACACCGCGATTACTGACACGACCTTCAGCATGGTCTTCGACGGCCATGAAAGCGGCCAAGCTATCGTCGTTCAAGGGGTTGACCTTGGTGATGGCAGCACAAACATCAACATCCGGTTTGAGGACGTTTAACCAAGAGGAGGTTTTATGGTAAGCAAGGACTTGATTGAAATTTTACGTTGCCCTGCCTGTGTGCAGGAAGGAGATGGGGAATTAGAGTATTACAAGGAATCGTGGTTCATTTGCCAGGATTGTGGGCGCAAGTACCCCGTCCGCGAGGATATTCCCGTGATGCTCATCGATGAGGGAGACGAGTGGGTCGATACCCCCAAAGAGGATTTACCCGTTCCACCACCGACGGAGTAACGAAAGAAAAGAGGCCGGGCAGCTTAGCTGCCCGGCCTTTTTGCATCAGCCCCAATAGTTCCAGGCAGCCCATAAACCGAGCATGACCAAACCAAGTAGAAAGCGGGCGATGAAGGATAATCCCAATCCGGTCAAGAGGCCGCGGACGACCT
>CAZJBA010000014.1:14067-28810 GCA_964544065.1 uncultured Anaerolineales bacterium
AGAAAGCGGGCGATGAAGGATAATCCCAATCCGGTCAAGAGGCCGCGGACGACCTGAGAGGCTTTCTTGCTATCACCCAGGTGTTGCAACTCCATCAAGAATAGCACCAGGGGAGCGGCGATCAGACCTCCCAGCGGGGGAAAGACGAACGTGAACACTAACCCGGCAAATAACGCCAAGAGGATAGAGCGCCAGGCGGCGCCCTCTTGGCGCGCTTTCGCGCCCATGAGCACATTGTCCACCGTCACGGCGATGAGCATCAACACCGTGATCAGGGCGAAGGCGATCCAGCCTAGAAGGCCAAACCCGAACAGGATACCGTAGACCAAGGCCGCGGCCCAGATGACGACATTACCGGGAAAGATGGGGATGACCAAACCAAGCTGCCCCACCAACATGGTCAGGAAGATCAGGATTTTGAGGGTTGAGGCTAGCCAGGGGGCCAAAGCGAATCTCCTATCCGGCAGGCTCGATCACGTCGATGCCGCCCATCCAGGGTTGCAAGGCCTCGGGAACGACGACAGACCCATCGGCTTGCTGGTAATTCTCCAGGATGGCGATCATCACCCGAGGCAGCCCCAACCCGGAGCCGTTGAGGGTGTGGACATAGCGCGTATTGCTGCCCTCTTCCGGCCTGTAGCGGATGTTGGCTCGGCGGGCCTGGAAATCCGTCGCATTGGAGACCGAGGACACCTCCAACCATTCCTGGCAACCCGCGGCCCAGACCTCGATATCGTAGGTGATGCTGGCGTTGAAACCGAGATCGCCCGTGCAAAGTTGGTGGACACGATACGGCAAGCCGAGATCGACGCAAACCTGCTCGGCGTCGGCCATCATTTTTTGGAAGGCATCGTCGGAATCTTCTGGTCTGGTGAAGATGTACATCTCGACTTTGTCGAACTGGTGGCCGCGCTTGATGCCGCGCACATCGCTTCCGGCGCTCATTTTCTCTCGGCGGAAACAGGGCGTGTAGGCGGTATAGTTGAGGGGCAAATCGTCCCCGGCGAGAATCTCATCCCGGTGCAAGCCGGTGAGCGGCACCTCGGCGGTGGGGATGAAATAAAAATCTTCTTCATGGTCTTGATAGAGATTATCGGCAAACTTGGGGAGCTGGCCCGCGCCGAAGACGGTCTCCGTCCTGACCATGAAGGGGGTATATTTCTCGGTGTAGCCCCGCTTGATGTGCGCATCGAGCATGAAGGCGATCAGAGCCCGCTGCAAACGCGCGCCCACACCGCTGAGCACATAGAAACGCGAACCGGACAATTTGACACCGCGCTCGAAATCGAGGATGCCCAGGGCTGGCCCCAACTCCCAGTGGGGTTTGGGATCGAACTCGTAGTCGGGGATCGCGCCAACGGTCTTGAGGACAACATTGTCGCTCTCGTCCACGCCGACGGGGGTATCTTCGGAGGGAATATTGGGCAGGGTGGCCAGGAGATCGTGCAAGTTAGCTTCCGCTTCCCTGAGCTGCTCCTCCAACTGGTCGATCTCCTCGCCAAGGGTGCGCATAGCCTCGATCATCGACTGGCGCTCTTCGGCATCCTTGGTTTTGCCGATCTCTTTTGAGCCGCGATTGCGCTCGGCCCGACGCTCTTCCACGGCTTGAAGCAGTTCACGCCAGTGGCTATCCTGTTCCAAGACTTCATCAATAACGCTAGGGTCGTCCTGGCGTTTTTTCAATGATTGACGCACAACATCGGGTTGATTGCGAATTAAATTAATGTCTAACATAAGCACCTCCACAGAGAGAATAGGAATCGACAACGCCCCCACGTCTGAGCAGGACGAGGGGGCGCTCGTGGTGCCACCTGCTTTTGCTACCGGATTCTTTTACAAACCAGAGCCGATAGCCTCGATCGACGCGCTAACGGGCGCACCCGGCTCCCTTACAACGAACTGAGGCGTTCCTGCGGGAGCGATCTCTTGCTTGCACAAGTGACGGAGTGGATTTCACCGCTCGTCCTGCCGCTTCACGCAAACCGGCGGCTCGCGGAAAGGCGCCACGGTTACTTGGCTCCGTGCTGATCTTTGCTGAATTGACGCTGAAAATTATACTGGAGTCACAGAAACGGAGTCAAGCAAATTGCCGTTCATTGGTTCAAATTGTCGAGCAATAGGCTCCAACCCTGGTATAATAATGCCATGCAAGGAATTGATGGATTTCACGATCAGAGTAATTGCTATTATTCCCGTCCGTAGGGACGGGGTGACCGGCCGCGTTCCTACTGCGCTCTCACGTTGAGGGCGCATTTTTGTTTATCGATAGGAGAGATTTATGGAGAAAATGAACATTGACGAGCAGGTTGCCCTTTTGATGCAGGGTACTGAATACGGCGACGAGAATCTGAAACTGGCCATGGCCGATGAACTGCGGGAGCGGTTGGTAGCAGCCGACAAAGAAGACCGACCGTTGCGGGTCTACTGCGGCTTCGATCCCACCGCCTCGGACTTGCACCTGGGCCACACCGTACCCATCCGTAAGTTACGCCAATTCCAGGAATTGGGCCATCAGGTCACCTTCTTGATCGGCGACTTCACCTCCTTGATCGGCGACCCCTCGGACAAGGACAAACTCCGCCCCATGTTGACGTCCGAACAGGTGGAAGCCAATGCCCAGACTTACGCCGAACAGGCCTTCAAGATTCTCGATGTTGACAAGACCCTGATCAAGCACAACACGACCTGGTTGTCCAAGTTGACCTTTGAAGACCTGATCAGGATTGGCTCCAATTTCACCGTGCAGCAATTTTTGACCCGCGAGAATTTTCGCAAGCGCTTCGACAAAGGCGACCCGATTTTCTTGCACGAGTTCTTCTACGCCCTGATGCAGGGCTTCGATGCCTACAGTATGCGCACCGATGTGCAAGTTGGCGGCACGGATCAACTGTTCAACATCGTCACCGCGGCCCGCAAGCTGATGAACGCCGAGGGCATCGAGCCGAATATCGGCATCATCATGGGAATCCTGCCGGGGACGGATGGCGAAGTCAAAATGAGCAAGTCCCTGGGCAATCATATCCCCATTTTGGCGGAGCCCAAGGACATGTACGGCAAGGTGATGAGTATTCCTGATTCGGCCATGAGCGATTACTTCCGTTTGATCACCCGCTTTACGCCTGCCCAAATCGAAAAGATTGAGTCCGATTTAGCTGCCGGTAACGTCCACCCGCGCGATGTCAAGATGAAACTGGCCCGCGAGATTGTGTCTGTCTACCACGATGAGGCTTCCGCCCAACAAGCTGAGGCTGCCTTCGTGCGCGTTTTCCAGAAGAGCAAACTGCCCGAAGATATGCCCGAATATACCCTTCAATCGGACCAAACTGTGCTGGACGTTCTAGCCGACAGTGGCCTGGTGCAGAGCCGCAGCCAAGGGCGCCGCATGCTCAAGCAAAACGCCGTCAGCTTAGATGGCGAAAAATTGCATGAGCCTTTTGATCCCTTCCCCGGCCCGGGTGTGTTGAAGGTGGGCAAACGACGTTTCTTACGAGTCGTGACCTGAATGTCCGTAAATTGCTCAAGCCGCCGTCCGTTCGGCTGAGCTCACGTCGAAACCTCGGCGGCGGTGACCTATGCCCAAACCATCCTATACGTTTTTGACCCTTGGAGATTCCTATACCATCGGCACGAATGTCGCCGCTGCCGAAAGTTGGCCATTCCAACTGGTCGGCTTGCTGCGGGAGCGGAGCGTCGAAGTCGCCGATCCTGTTGTGATTGCCAAGAATGGCTGGACTTGCGCCGATTTGCTCAACGGGATCGAACAGGCCGATCTCCAAGATCACTATGATTTTGTCACCCTGATGATCGGCGTCAACGATCAATACGACGGTGTGCCCCTGCAAGAATACGAGCGTAACTTTGACGAATTGCTCAGCCGGTCGATCGTGTTGGCCGGGGGTGATCCCTCTAAGTTGATCGTCATTTCGATTCCTGATTGGAGCGTGACTCCCTTTGCCCGGGATCGCGACCGCGCCTCTATCCTCGCTCAACTTGCCCGCTTCAACACCGTCAACCGCCGCGAAGCGCGCCGCTTGGGATGCAGTTACATCGATATTACGCCCAACTCCTGGCGCGCCGGTCACGATCTCTCCCTGTTGGCCTCGGATCAGTTGCACCCCTCCGGAAAAATGTATGCCGACTGGGCGGATATGTTGCTCCCCCTCGTTGTCGAGATTCTCTTCGCCCAAAAAACTTTCCTCATTGGAGACAGTCTGATGGAATTTACGCCCGATGCTTCCTTTGCTCAAGAGCTGGATGCTCAAGATACCCTCGCTTCCTTCCGGGATCGCTTCGTGATCGACGATCCCGACCTGATCTATCTGGACGGCAATTCCCTGGGCCGTTTGCCCAAAGCCACACCGTCGCAACTTCAGGAGGCCGTCGAACACCAGTGGGGCCAACGACTGATCCGCTCGTGGAACGAGAACTGGATGGAAAAGCCCTCCCAGATTGGGGCCAAAATTGCCGAATTGGTCGGCGCCTGCCCCGATGAAATTCTGGTCAGCGATTCGACCTCGGTCAACCTGTTCAAGCTGGCTGTCGCCAGTCTGCGCGCCCGCCCCGGGCGGGAGAAAATCGTCACCGACGAACTCAACTTTCCCTCCGATCTGTACATCTTCCAAGGAGTCATCGATCTGCTCGATCAGGGCCATCGTATCGAGCGCGTCACCTCCCCGGATGATGTTTCCATCCCGATCGATTCGATCCGCCCTGCTATCGATGAGGACACAGCTTTGATGGCGCTCACTCACGTCGCTTTCAAGAGCGCCTTCATGTACGACATGCAGGCGATGACCCAGTTGGCCCACCAATACGGCGCCCTGGCCTTGTGGGATTTGTCCCATTCCGTCGGCGCCGTGCCGCTGAAACTGAACGAGTGGGACGTCGATATGGCCGTTGGCTGCACCTACAAATATCTCAATGGCGGCCCTGGCTCACCGGCGTTTCTTTACGTGCGCCGAGATTTGCAAGAAACATTGATGCAGCCGATCTGGGGCTGGTTTGCGACCAAATCTCCCTTTGAATTTAATTTAGATTTCAGCTCCGCCGAGGGGATGGCCCGTTTCCAGGTCGGGACTCCCCCGATGCTTTCTATGTTGGGGATTGAGCCCGCTGTAGACATTTTGCTCGAAGCGGGCATGCACCGCCTGCGAGACAAGAGCGTTTGCCAAACCGAGTATCTCATCGAACTGGCCCGAGCCTGGTTGCTGCCCTTGGGCTTTGAGATCGGTTCCCCGCTGGATTCTGCCCGACGCGGCTCCCATGTCTCCCTGCGCCACCCCGAGGCCTACCGAATCAACCGGGCCATGATCGAGGCCGAGCCGCCCGCCGTCCGCGTCATCCCCGATTTCCGCACCCCGGACAACATCCGCCTGGGCGTCGCGCCGATCTACACCAGCTACACCGACATCTACCGCGGCTTGAAGCGGATGCGCGACATCGTCGAGCAGAAACTCTACGAAGAGTATTCCCAGGAGCGTCTGGCCGTTACCTGAGGCCGGTGTTGGCTCCCTCGAGAATCGAAAGAATCCCTCATTCCGATCAAACCTATCAAGCCAATCCTGGCATCATGCCGGGGCTGTTTTTAACCCTACCTGGAAAAGTGTTGCATGAAACGAGCATGGTTTTATGGGGGCATCACGTTGTTGATCGTTTGTTTTCTCCTGATGAGTTTCCCTCCTGGGGGACGTGCCCAAACCGAGTCAGAGCCACATCCGGATTGGGTCGAGATTCTCACAACGCTTCATCGTGAACTAGGCGATTCAGAGAAAATCATCAAGCGCCAACTCTATAACGCCCAGCGTCAACCGGGTACGCCCCCCTTTTCCGCTGTCTATCCTGCTGAAGAGGGGCAGGTCGCTCGACTCAATTTGGTCGTCGAGGGCGAAATGGTCTGGTTCAGCGAGGCCTCCGCCACTGTGCCACAGGTAGATGTCCAGGTGCCAACCGGTGAGACCCCGTTGACCGGTGACCAAACCCTGACGTGGCAGGCCTCCGATCGTTCCAATTTAGTGACAGATTTCATGCTTTGTTGGTTTCAGGTGTCCTCTACATGAACTTCTTTTTCTGTCTTATAATTTGTCTGTATCATTTCAACTGGATAGCTTTGTAAACGAGGGGGCTGTAACAATTGAGCAGTGAATCAACTGTAGCGAAGTTTTCATTCTCCAGGAGGCAAAGATGACATAACGTACATCTTCCCCGAAACTCAATCGGCGAGATTTTTCCAAGTTCGCGACGAGTTTTCTCGGGACGATCATTTGTGCTTTGTGCTATGAGAGATATTCCGATCATAGGCCAGGTGATCTCTCCCGTCCTCGAGCGAGACGAATTGGGCGATTGAGTTTCCTTGGGCGCTTTGGATGATTATCCGATTGGCGCGCCAACGCTTTTCAGCTTCACTCGCACCAATGTTTAGCGATGGGAATGCAAATCCAATCGCTGCGGCAACTTCGCCAGCTTACTGGTCGCGGTGTGAGAAAAATCAGGTACCTTAACACGAAGAACATAATAGCTGTCACAAGGTCTGAATTTTTCTTTGTGCTCTTTGTGTCCTTGGTGTTAATGTTAAGGAATGGAATATGACTGATAAGAACACGATTTTTCACGACGTAATCATTGTTGGTGCCGGTTTAGCGGGGACGTGGACTGCGATGGCCGCGGCTCAGCAGGGCGTCACCAACGTGGGGGTGCTTTCCAAGATCCACCCACTGCGCTCCCATAGTGGCGCTGCCCAGGGGGGCATTGCAGCCGCCCTCAATAATGTCCGCCCGGTACCCGACACCGGCCCTCGCGGCCCGCTTGAGCCGGTCAAAGAAGGAGACGCCCCCCCCGACAGCTTTGACTTGCACATTTTCGACACCATCAAAGGCTCCGACTGGTTAGGTGACCAGGACGCCATCAAGATCATGGTCGAAGGGGCCCCCGAAATCATCTATGAATATGAACATATGGGTTGTGTCTTCAGCCGCTTACCGGATGGCCGCATCGCCCAACGCCGCTTCGGTGGTCACAGCGCACCGCGCGCCAACTACGCTGCCGACTACACCGGTCACGTCTTGCTGCACACCAGTTACGAGCAGGCGATCAAGAACGGCGTCAAATTCTACAGCGAGTGGTATTTGCTTGATCTGATCATCGAAGATAATGTCTGCAAAGGGGTGGTGGCTCTGGATATCGAGACCGGCGAGATCTACACCATGCGGGCGAAAGCCGTCATGTTCGGAACCGGGGGCTATGGCCGGGCCTTCGCGATCACATCCAATGCCTACGCTAACACGGGAGACGGCGTCGCCATCGCCTATAACGCCGGCGTGCCGTTGATGGACATGGAATTCGTCCAGTTCCACCCGACCGGCTTATATAAACACGGCATCTTGATGAGTGAGGCCTGCCGCGGTGAAGGCGGATACCTGACCAATAAAGATGGCGAACGCTTCATGGAAAAATACGCTCCCGACAAGATGGAACTCGCCCCCCGGGACTTGGTCAGCCGCTCCGAGCAGAAAGAAATCGACGAGGGGCGCGGCATCGGCGCGGAAGGCAAGGGCCTCTATCTGGACATGCGCCACCTCGGGCGTGAAAAGATCATGACGCGCCTGCCCCAAATCCGGGAACTGGCGATCAATTTTGCAGGCGTCGACCCCATTGATGACCCTGTCCCCATCCAGCCCACAGCGCACTACAGCATGGGCGGCATCCCCGCCGATGTGGATGGCCAGGTCCTCGCGGATGCGGACGGTAACCCGGTAGTAGGGTTCTATGCTGCTGGCGAGTGTGCCTGCATCAGCGTGCATGGCGCCAACCGTTTGGGAACGAACAGCCTGCTGGGCGCTTCGATCTTTGGCCGCCGCGCGGGCGAAAAAATTGCCGAGTTCGTCAAAGGCGGCGCGCAACTCCAACCGCTCCAGGGCGACCCGGCCGAGGAACAACGGGCCCGTATCCAGGCCATGAAAGACAATCCCGGCGAAGAAAACGTCGAGGCAATTGCCCAGGATTTGAAACGGATCATGACGGACAATTGCGGCATCTATCGGGACGACGCTAAACTCCGCGACGGACTTGACAAAATCCACAAGTTGCAGGCCCGGTTCAAGAATGCCCGTGTGATGGATAAGAGTTCACGCTTCAACACCGATATTTTGGCGGCTATCGAAACCGAGCACTTGCTGTCCTTTAGCAAAGTGATTGCAGCCGGCGCCCTGGACCGCACCGAAAGCCGCGGCGCACACTACCGAACCGATTACCCCAAACGTGACGATGAGAATTGGATCAAACACACTGTCATTCACAAGGGCGAAGATGGCAAACCGGTGATCAGTTACAGAGGCGTCAATATCGATTGGGACAAATATCCACCCCAGGAGCGAAAGTATTAGTCCAGTGTCAGGTGCCAAGTGTCAGGTTCACGTGCCACATGACACCCGGATACTTCACAGGAGATCTCATATGGCGAATGAAAATCAAGAAGCAACCCTTCGCATTCAACGGTTCAATCCCGACATAGATGAAAAGCCTTATCTGGAAGACTTCCAAATCCAAAGAGAAAAAGGGATGACCGTATTGGATGCTTTACATAAAGTCAAAACCGAACTAGATGGCAGCGTGACCTACCGGCGCTCGTGCCGTCACGGCATCTGCGGCAGTTGCGCTATGAACATCAACGGTCGGAACACATTGACCTGCAATACGCCGCTCATGGATGTTCTCAACAACAAGGGAGAAGTCACCATCCGGCCCTTACCCTATTTGCCGGTGATCAAAGACCTGGTCGTGGACCGGACCGATTTCTGGGAACAATATCTGCGGGTGAAACCATGGTTGATTCCCCCAGACGACGTGCCGGAGAAGGAACACCGCGTGAGCCCCGCGGAAGTCAAAGCCCTCGATAGGGCCGAAACCTGCATCATGTGTGGAGCCTGTTACTCGGCTTGCGTCGTGATCGACACGACCAAAGAATACATCGGCCCGCATGCTTTGCTCAAGGCTTTCCTACGGCTGTTAGACCCCCGCGACAGCGGCGCGGAAGAACGGTTGGAAGACCTCGCGGGCGCTGACGGAATCTATCGTTGCCTAGCCTGCAAGGGCTGCAAGTTGGAATGTCCCATCGACCTGGACATGGCCAAGGTCAAATCTTCCTTTTTGGAGCGCTATTACCGCTCCCATCCCCGCAAGTTGCGGGATTACCTTTTTGGCTATTTTCACTGGTTTGGGCAATTGGGAAGCTGGCTTCGCCCGTTGGTCAACGCCCTGATGAACACCCAGGCCTTATGGAACAAGTTCGCGCGCTTATTCAAGCTCACGCCGCAAAGGAGATTGCCGATGTTCCGGGATCAGGGATCGGGGATCAGGGATCGGGGATTGGGGATCGGGGATCAGGAAGCAGGGGAGCAGGAGTTGGTGCCGTGTCTGCTACTTTCGGACGCGTTCAGCGAGCATTTCTATCCCCATAGATTGGATGCGGCTGTGGATGTCCTTGCCTGGGCGGGCTACCGCGCCGAGATTCTGCCCGTGACCGGCGCCGGACGCACCTTGATCTCGAAAGGCTTCCGCAAAGCGGCTAAACGCCATGCCCGCAAGCTGGTCGCCGCGATTGACGAGCTTGACCCCGAGGGATGCATCCCCATCATCGGGCTCGAACCCTCCGAGATTTACACCCTCAGCGACGAGTACCCCGACTTCTTCCCCGCCGATGAAAGCGTGGCCCGCCTGGCCAAGCGAGCCTGGATGATCGACGAATTCCTGGTCCGCGACGACCGCCTGGAAACCTACCTGACCAATCTACAAAATACCAATATCCCAATAACCAATTTACCAACGACCAACATCCTTCTCCACGGTCACTGCTACCAAAAAGCGCGCCCGCCCGCCGATGACGGCGATCCTGTCGGCGTGGACGCATCTGTCACTCTGCTGGAAACGTTAGGCTACTCGGTCGAGGTGGTCGATGCAGGCTGCTGCGGCATGGCCGGTGCCTTCGGCTACGAAACCGAGAATTATGACCTTTCCATGCATGTGGGAGAGTCGGCCCTCTTCCCCGCCTTGCGGGCGGCCGATGTCGATGCCATTGTGGCCGCCTCGGGCGTCTCCTGCCAATCCCAGATCGAAGACGGTGTCGGTCGGAAGGCCGTTCATCCGGTCGAATTGATAGCTCAGAGGGTCAGGGATCAGGAATCAGGAAATGGTCAGGGGTCAGGAGGAGCAAGGCGAAATTAGAAGTAGAAGACCGCACCCAGGCCGCCATTCTGGCCATCCATCACGGGTTGGGGGAGTGGTAGATTAGCGCGTTTGCTCGAAACGCAGAGCTGACGGTTCGGAAACTTGTCAAGTCTTCGTCTTCGTTGACATGCCTCCTCCGAGACGATACAATCGTTTCCATGAATCTACTCCGCGACCTCAATCCGCAGCAGAAACAAGCCGTCACCGTGGGGAAGGGTCCCGTCCTGGTGCTGGCCGGGCCTGGTTCCGGCAAGACCCGCGTCCTGACCCAACGAATCGCCTACCTGATCGGGCACATGGGCGTGCGGCCCTACCATATCCTGGCCGTCACCTTCACCAACAAGGCCGCCCGCGAGATGGGCGAACGCGTCGCCGACCTATTGGGGGAACGCACCCGCGGCCTGACCCTGGGCACCTTCCACGCTACCTGCGCCCGCATCCTGCGCCGCGAGGCCGATTATCTCCCCTTCGACAGCAATTACGTCATTTTCGACGCCGACGACCAACTGCGGGTGGTCAAACAAGCCCTGGAAGATTTAGGGCTCGATGGGGAATCGAACAACCCCCGCAGCATCCACGCCAAGATTTCGGCGTCCAAAAACGAGCTCCTCTTCGTCGAAGACCTGCCCGTGCAGACTTACGGCGACGAGGTTGTCAAACGCGTCTATGAGCGCTACCAGCAAACCCTGCTGGCCAGCAACGCCGTTGATTTCGACGATCTCCTGCTCTGGACGGTCTATCTCCTGGACGAACAACCGGCGATCCGCGAACGCTACGCCCGCCGCTACGAGCACATCCTGGTCGACGAGTTTCAAGACACCAACATGGCCCAATACAATCTCTTGAAGCACCTGGCCTCCTTTCACAAGAATATTTTTGTCGTCGGCGACACGGACCAATCGATCTACCGCTGGCGCGGCGCCGACTACCGCAACGTGCTCCGCTTCGACGATGATTACCCCGGCGCCCAGGTGCTCGTCTTGGAGCAGAACTACCGCTCCACCCAGACGATCCTGGATACGGCCATGGCCGTGATCGACCGCAATCCTCATCGCGTCGAAAAAAAGCTCTTCACCGAGCGCGGCACGGGCGAGAAAGTGATCGTCCGTGAGACCTACGACGACCGCGAAGCGGCTAATTTCGTCGTCAGTACCATCCGGGCGGGGATCACCTCCGGCCACCGCAAGCCCGGCGACTACGCCATCATGTACCGGACCAACGCCCAATCGCGCATCCTCGAGGAAGCCTTCCTGAACGCCAACATGGCCTACAAATTGGTCGGCGCGCAGCGCTTCTATGGCCGCCGTGAGATCAAGGACATCATCGCCTACCTGCGCCTCGTCCACAACCCGGACGATGAGATCAGCTTGATGCGGGTGATCAACACGCCCCGGCGCGGCATCGGCACCAAGACGATCGCCTCCCTGCGAACCTATGCCCAGCAAAAACAGCTCTCCAGCGCCGATGTGCTCCTCGACTTGAAAAAAGGCGAAGACGCGCGCCACTGGGACGCCTTCTCCACCCGGGCCCAAAAAGTCCTCGCTCATTTTGGCCGCTTGCTGGCCGGTTGGTGCGAGCAAAGGGACGAGCTTTCCCCGTTGATGCTGATGGACAAGATTCTCGAGGATGTCGACTACTGCGGCTACATCGACGACGGCAGCGACGAGGGCAAGGATCGCTGGGAGAACGTCAACGAGCTACGCCGCCTGGCCGCCGAGTATGAAGACCGCCGCCTGGAAGCGTTCTTGGAGAACGTCGCCCTGGTTTCCGACCAGGACACCCTCGACGACGAAGCCCAGGCCCCCACCCTGATGACCCTCCATGCAGCCAAAGGACTGGAATTCCCGGTCGTGTTCATCGTCGGCCTCAACGAGCGGACCCTGCCGCACGCCCGCTCCCTCGAGGACCCCGAGGAGATGGAAGAGGAGCGCCGCTTATTCTACGTGGGCATCACCCGCGCAAAGGACAAACTCTACCTGCTCCATTCGATGCTGCGCTACCAGTATGGCTACTCCGAGTCTGCCGATCCCTCCCGTTTTTTGAGCGACATCCCCGCAGATTTGATCCAGGATGACAGTTATGGTTTTTCGTCCTCGACGTCGTCGTCTTCCTTCGATTCGATTTTCACCTTTGACGATGACGACGATGAGACGCCCGAACCCAAACCGGTGTTAGAGCAGAAATACGCCGCCGGGATGCGTGTCACCCATCCAAATTGGGGCGAAGGCGAAGTGCTAGAAAGCGTACTCGACGCCGATGAGGAGCTGATCAGGATTCATTTTGACTCCGTCGGCATCAAGCTCCTGGCCGGCTCGATTGCTCCCCTGGAAGTCATCTAAAGCACAGTTTTCTATCAAATCAGAAAACCTTGAAATTCCTTCCCGTTCTCCTGGCTTTCTCATACAAGAAAAAACGTGTTCGATCAATTTTGTCAAGCTCTTATTGACCAGGACAGCTTTCCCAAAGAATCCTCGTCCGTGTTTTCCGTGTTGATCCGTGTACAGATTTTGTTTTTGCTGAGAAGCTATTCTATTCTGCTCTTGTTCGTCTGTGCTTTACCCTATCCGCAAACCGACGTATAATTTCATCGTTATGTCCCCTGTCCTCGATCGCCATTCCCTCGAACTGATCAGCCGCAGCGCCGAGCAAACTCGGCGCGTGGGCATGCGTCTGGGCGCTTTGTTACAGCCCGGCGATGTCGTCGCGCTGGAAGGCGACCTCGGATCGGGCAAAACCACCCTGGTGCAGGGCATCGCCGCCGGTTGGGGCTCCCTCGACCCTGTCTCCAGCCCCACCTTCGTACTCGTCAAGGTTTACCGCCGTCCTGACGAGCAGCGTTTTCACCATCTCGATGCCTATCGCCTGAGCGGCCCCGCCGAAGCCATCGAGCTGGACCTTGACAATATGCTCATGGATGGCCCGTTAGTGATTGAATGGGCCGACCGGATTAAAGCAGCCCTTCCTGAGGAACAACTGTGGGTGACGTTGAAATGGTTGGATGAAACTCAACGGCATTTGCTTTTTTCACCCCGGGGAGGACGATTTAAAGCCCTGGCGCGGATGTTTCAAGAGCGGATTTTAGGAGCCTCATGATGTTATTGGCAGTGGATACCGCTACCCGCATGGTAGGACTCGCCTTGTACGACGGCGTCCGTGTATGCAGCGAACGCACCTGGAGCAGCAGCCGTTACCACACCGTCGAACTGGCCCCCGCCGTGGAGCAGATGCTGTCCAATGTCGACATCTCTTCGGCAAAAATTAGAGTCGTCGGCGTTGCCACCGGTCCGGGTTCGTTTACCGCGCTGCGCATCGGCCTGGCTTTTGGCAAAGGGTTGTCCCTCAGCCAGCACATCCCCCTGATCGGGATTCCCACCCTGGACATTGTAGCCGCGGCCCAACCCCCCGCCGAGATGCCCCTGGCCGCGGTGTTGCAGGCCGGACGCAAACGCCTGTCCGTGGGCTGGTACACGCTTGAAGAGAGCCGCTGGCAAGCCACCGATAGGCTCGAAAACCTGACCGTGGACGAATTCATCGCTACCATCGAAGAGCCCACATGGGTCTGCGGCGAATTGAACGCTGAGATGCGCAAGCGTTTGAGCGGCGCAGAGAGCGAGAACGACAACATGATCCTGGCTTCCCCGTCCCAAGCGCTGCGCCGTCCCGGTTACCTGGCCGCCCTGGCCTGGGGACGCTGGGAAGCGGGCGACGTCGACGACCCTGCCGGTTTAGCACCCTTTTATCTCCACAGCGGCGATCCCATCCCCGGATAAACATTGATTAGAAGGAGTTACAAACCTTATGTCCCCTGAGGAAGTCCTCGCTCAGATCGAAGAACAAGTGCAGACCTGCACAAAATGTGATTTGCATTATTCTCGAAAACATGGCGTCGCCGGAGAGGGCCCCTCAGATGCCGAAATTATGTTCATCGGCGAGGGACCGGGATTCCACGAGAACGAGCAGGGCAAACCCTTCGTCGGCGCGGCAGGCCAATTTCTGGACGAACTCCTTGAGCATATCGGCATGGACCGCAAAGATGTCTTTATAGGAAACGTGGTAAAATGCCGCCCGCCCGGCAATCGCGACCCCAAACCGGAAGAACTGGCCGCTTGTGACCTCTACCTGGAGCGCCAGATTCAGGCCATCAACCCCAAGGTGATCGTCACCCTGGGCCGCTACTCGATGGGCAAGTTCATCCACAACGCCAAGATCAGCGAGATTCACGGGCAGGCCATGAAGGTCAAAGGCTGCTTGATCCTGCCCATGTACCATCCCGCCGCGGCCTTGCACCAACCCTCCCTGCGTCCGATCGTCGAAGCCGATTTTGAGCTCTTGCCGGACCTGATCGCCTCCGCCGAAGAGGTGCCCGAATACAAGCCCGACATCCAAGAAGATCCAGGCTCGGAACCGGAACAATTGAGTTTGTTTTAGCACTCGAAAAAATCAACGCAGAGTCGCGGAGAACGCTGAGAAAAACTTGAAAAAACACCACCTACGCCGCATTCGCGTTTTCAGTGGTTCACTATTA
>CAZJBA010000015.1:0-28449 GCA_964544065.1 uncultured Anaerolineales bacterium
CAAACCTGCTTGGACAGAGGAAGAAGTCGCTTTGGTTGAATCGGTGGTCGAACAATTGGCAATCGCGATGGAAAGCGCCCGGTTACTGGAAGAGACTCAACGCCGCTCCCAGCGTGAGCGCATGGTGACGAACATCACCGCCAAGGTGCGCGCATCTTCCAATATAGAAACGATCATGCAGACCGCCGTGCGCGAACTAGGCGCTGTCCTAGATACTGACCGAGCCAGAGTCTATCTAAAAAGACCAGGCGAGAACCAGGAACGAGAAGGAACTGACGTGTCGAGGCAGAATCAATCAGACGATCATTCACCTGAAGGAGCCACAATATAGGAGAACACCTATGCGAAATAGAAACAAGCTATTCCATATTTTAGTTATAACACTCGTCATTACGCTCGGACTAACCGCTTGTGATTTTTCAACCGCTCAAGAGCGCGAAATCCGTATTGGGGTTGTCGCTCCTATAACAGGAGAAATCGCCAACGTCGGTCAATCGACCGTCAACGCGGCAGAAATGGTTGCCCAAGAGGTAAACCAAGCCGGCGGGTTGGAGGTAAATGGCCAACAATACAAAGTCACGCTGATCATTGAAGATAATCAGGACAAAGAACAAGAAGCCGTCGCAGCAATGCAAAAATTGATCAACCAGGACAATGTGGTTGCTATTATCGGCCCCCAGGCAAGCCGTAACGCTGTCCCGGCTTCTAATGTAGCAGAAAGCTCTCGTATCCCCATGATCAGCCCTTGGTCTACAAATCCGCAAACTACCCAGGGCAAAGATTATGTCTTCCGCGTTGCTTTTATTGACTCTTTCCAAGGGCAAGTCATGGCTCGCTTCACCTTTGAAGAATTAGGCGCTCAAAACGTCGCCGTACTCTACGATATCGCCAGCGACTACAACAAGGGCATTGCCGATATTTACAAACAAGTTATCGAAGATGCCGGCGGAAAGGTCGTAGCTTTTGAATCGTATACTACTGGCGAGCAAGACTTTAGCTCTCAATTGGAACACATCAAAGCAAACCAAGCACAAGTATTGTTCTTGCCTAACTATTACAACGAAGTACCCCAACAGGTTCAACAGGCGAAAGAGATGGGCATCACCGCCACATTCATCGGCAGTGACACATGGGCAGGCATAGAAAAAGCCGATCTTGAACTCCTGGAAGGCGGATTCTTTAGTACCCACTATTTTGCTGATACCTCTAACGAGCAAGCCAAACCTTTTATCGAGTCTTATCGCCAAAATTACGATCAAACCCCAGATGACGTTGCGGCTTTGACGTATGACGCTTTCGGGCTACTCTTTCAAGCAGTCCAGAGTCAAAACGACATCGACCCAGAATCGATCCGCATTGGCTTATCAACCATTGAAGCCTATACAGGTGTCACGGGTACAATGAAATATCGCGGCAGCGGCGATCCAATAAAAAGCGCGGTGATCTTAAAAATTGCAAATAATGACTTTACTTTTTACAAACAGGTTAGCCCATAAATCGTAAAAAGCATGTAATTACTCAGGCATGTCACTGCGAGGGGCGTTGCCTTGGCAGCCCCGAAGCAGTCTCCCAGACGCTCCAGGAGATTGCTTCAGCGGAAAAAACACCGCTTCGCAATACCGCAAGGGTATACCTGTTGGTATGACCTTTCAAGGGTAAGCTGAGTAGTTACAAAAGCATAAGGAAACAATATGAATTTTTGGAAAAGAAATCTGAGGGCTCGTCTCATCGGATACTTTCTGCTCCTTGCCTTGATTACAGCGAGTGTAGGGCCAATTCTCGCCTTTACACTGTCGAGGAACGCGCTACAAAATTCAATTCGAGATCGGCTAAAAACAGCAAGCACGCTAAAAGAGGAAGAACTTAACCGTTGGGTCAGCGATCGCGAACAAGATGTCCTTTTCCTAGCACAACTGTCAACAGTCAAAACACCGGCAGAAGCATTGCTTAACAACGCAGAAACTGAACCAGCATTTCAGGACAGTTATGCCGAACTCTCAGATTTTTTAGCGAACATACTCGATCAAAATAGCGAACTATCGGAGATTTTCATTCTCACAAACGTTGGCGGCAAAATCGTCCTTTCAACCGACCCCAATCGCGAGGGAGAGTACCACGTCACGGACACCTACTTCACCGAAGGGCGCCTAGACACATATGTTCAAAATGTTTATCCCTCTCCCCTGACCGGTGAACCTACCATGACGGTGGGGACGCCAATTCAAGACAAACAAGGTCAACATATCGGCGTTTTAGCTGCCCATTTAAACTTGGAAAGGTTAGATCGAATTATCCTTGAGCGCGCCGGCTTAGGCAAATCTGGGGAAACCTATCTCGTAGATCAATTCAACAGCTTTGTTTCAGAGGCTCGATTCGGACATGAAGACTTTCCTCGCGGCGTCCACACCACAGGCATCGACGCTGCTTTACAAGGGAAGGACGGCTCAGACTTATACCAGAATTACCAGGGAACGCCCGTCATTGGTGTTTATACCTGGCTAGAAGAGCGTGACCTGGCTCTAATGGCCGAGATCAGCCAAGAAGAGGCCTTTGCCCCCGCCCAGAGACTCTCGTTTATCATTCTTGGGGTAGGTCTATCGTCAGCCTTCATAGCTGGGATTGGCATTTACTTTGTAACTCAACGGATTACACGCCCAATTCTGGCAATCACCCATGCAGCCGCTCAAGTAGCCGACGGTGACCTCGCCCAAACCGCTCCAGTGCTGACCGAAGATGAAATTGGCACATTAGCGAGCAGCTTCAACAGCATGACAAGCCAATTACATGAGCTGATTGGTAATCTAGAGCAAAATGTAGCCGAACGCACCGCCGATCTGGAACGGCGAGCCAAACAAATGGAGGCCGCCGCCGAAGTAGCTCGAGACGCCGTCTCCATCCGCGAGGTAGAACAACTCCTTGATGAAACCGTCCGATTAATTTCAGAGCAATTCGGATTTTATCATGCCGGCATTTTCCTGGTGGATGATGCTAAGAAATACGCTGTCCTAAAAGCAGCCTCCTCTCCCGGAGGGCAAGAAATGTTGAAACGAGGACACAGGTTGAAAGTAGGCGAGGTCGGTATCGTCGGTTACGTCACAGGCTCCGGAGAGCCACGCATCGCCCTGGATGTAGGCGAGGATGCCGTCTTTTTCGACAATCCCGATCTCCCTCAAACACGCTCGGAAATGGCCGTCCCGCTGCTGGTTCGAAACGAAATCATCGGAGCATTGGACGTACAATCGATCGAGGGGGAAGCCTTTGACAACCAGGATGTCGCTATCCTCAGAACGATGGCCGACCAAATCGCCGCAGCACTCGACAACGCCCGCCTACTCAAAGAAAGCCAACGTACTCTACAAGAACTTCGAGCCACCCAGAGAGAACAAGTCCGCTCTGCCTGGCAATATCGCCGAGAATCACCCGCTTTTGAATACGACCGGATCAATGTAACCGGAACAAACCTTGACCCCAAACAAAAACAACCGCTACCCCCTGACCAAACCGTAGCTTTAACAGACCTGGATAACAACCGATCCATTTTGGCCGCACCGCTGCGTTTACGTGATCAAACCATTGGCGCTCTATCTCTCGAGGAAGAGGGTGCGGACCGAACGTGGACAGAGGATGAAATCGAATTGGTTGAGGAGGTCAGCGAACAGATAGCTTTAGCCCTAGAAAACGCCCGCCTGTTTGAAGAAGCTCAAGAAAGAGCTGTTCGTGAACGAATGATCAGCGAGATAACCAACCGGATGCGGGAGACGCTAAATGTTGACTCCGTGATCAAAACCGCTGTCAAAGAAATTTACGCCACACTGGACCTGAAACATGTCACCATCCGGTTAACCGATGAACCCGCTCATTCCGAGGAGGAGAGCACAGCATGAATCTATTTAACTCTCTGGAATCATTCTTCGCTCTAGAAATAGATCCGCAAGAAGCAACCCTGATCAATTGGCGCCAGCGCGTCTTTTCCATGCTTCTTTCTACAGCCACTCCATTGATAGCGATCGTTTATCTCTTCAGTATGGTCTCTCAAATCCGTCAAGGGCAATGGGGGCAAGTAGGCGTAAATACTTTCACCTTTCTCTGGGTGATCACAGCCACCTATTACAAACGTTTACCTTATCTCGTGCGCGTGTGGTCTGTGCTAATTCTGTTGTTCACCCTTGGGATCAGCACAGCATTGAGCAAAGCAACCGTTGGCGACGGTCGCATTTGGCTGCTGGCTGCTTCTATTTTGGCCGCTGTTTTCCTGGGCGGACGGGCAGGCTTAATTATCGCAGGTGTCAATTTTCTCACCTGGCTCGGAATCGGTTTCCTTTACCGGATTTATCTGCTTCCCTATCCTGCCGAGCACTTGAGCGCTCTGATCGAACAAGGGAACTTCTCGCTTTGGCTGAACACAGGATTAACCTCCCTGCTTGTTGGCAGCGTCATCGTCCTATCCTTGGCGGTGATGTTAAACAATCTCAACACAACCTTGCAACGCAGCCAAACGCTGACAAACGAACTAGAGGAAAAGACAGACCAACTCACAGACCAAACCGAAACCTTAACCCGACATTCCCATTCCCTGGAGGCATCGGCCCAAATTAGCCAATCCATCGCCGCCATCCTCGACCCTGATCAACTTCTCTACACAGCAGCAAGGATGATATACACTTCCTTTGATATGCTTCATGTAGGCATCTTTCTGATCAATCCAGCCAGGGATGAAGTCGTTTTACGGGCCAGCAGCGGCGGGGGAGGCAAAATCATACCAACATTGGGCTATCGCCTCCCCCTGAGAGAAGGCTTAATCGGTTGGGTCACCGAACAATCCCGGTCCCGAACCGCTTCCACCCACGATGAAGCCACGCAACCTCCTCTGCGAGTCAAACTTTCCAATGCCCGCTCACACGCTGTGCTGCCGATGCAAACCCGAGACGAGTTACTTGGCGTGATCGTGGTACAAAGTCAAAACCCAAATACCTTTGACCCCAACACGGTAACCACGTTGCAAATTTTAGCTGATCAAATTGGGACTTTGCTTCATAATGCTCAATTATTTGCCGAACGAGAAACCGCTCTGGAATCGGAACGGCGTGCTTATCGTGACCTGGCCCGCTCAACATGGAAAGAATACATCCAATCACAAGCGCCGTCCGGATATCGGCACGACCAGGAGGGTATCAAACCCCTTGACCCCACTGATGCCACTCAACGCCAACCCATCAGTTCAGACCCAGACACATGGAGTGTCCCCATCCAGGTACGTGGACAGGTGATCGGCTATATTGACGTCCAAAAACAATCTGGCGCCCAATGGAGCTCAGCAGAAAGGGATATGCTGCAAACTCTGACCGATCGGCTAGAATCTGCCCTTGATTCTGCTCGCCTTTATCAAGAAACACAACAACGCGCTGTACATGACCGCATCGTCAGCGATGTAACAGCTCGAATACGAGAAACCCTAGACATGGAAACCATACTGAAGACTGCTACAAGTGAAATACAGCAAATCTTGGACCTGGCGGAAGCCGAAATCCGGCTGGACGCGGAACCATATTCCACCGATCAATCGAAATAGGAGAGTTTACGATGCGAAATAAAAAACGTTTCATGAGTATATTTGCAGTAATATTGATTGTTTTTGGATTGGCTGCCTGCAAACCAGGTCCAACTCCCGAGCCAGAAGAGCCTAAACGAGTGATAGGGCTTTCCCTATCTACGCTTGACAACCCTTTCTTTGTCACCTTAAAAGAAGGGGCAGAAGAAGCGGCCAATCGATTGGATGCAACGTTAGTAGTCAAAGACGCCAAAGATGACAGTGAGACTCAAAAAGCTCAAATCCAAGAGCTGATTGACCAAAATGTCTCCGCCGTGTTGATCAATCCCGTCGGTGGGGAGGCTGTGGTTCCCGCAATTGAAGCAGCCAACAATGCAGGAATCCCCGTCTTCACCATTGACCGCAGCGCGGAGGGCGGTGAGATCGTCTCGCACATCACGTCCAATAATCAAGCTGGCGGCGAAATGGCAGGCGACTACCTGGCCGAACTCGTCTCAGAGCAAGGGAGCGTTGTCGAGCTAGTCGGCATCCCGGAGACATCCGCGGCAATAGACCGCGGCGCCGGTTTCAATCAGGCCATCGAGAACTATGCGGACATCACGATTGTGGCTCAAGAGGTAGCCAATTTCAACAGAGAAGAAGGACAAACAGTATTTGCCGAAATCCTGTCCCAACACTCGGACATCGACGCTGTTTTTGCTCATAATGATGAGATGATCTTAGGCGCTATCGAAGCAGCCAAAGAAGCTGAAGTAGCCGAAGGCATCTACTTTGTCGGCTTCGATGCCATTGATGACGCCATCGCTGCTTTGGAAAACCGCGATCTGACCGCCACAATTGCCCAGCAACCCGGAGAAATGGGTCGCTTAGGCATTGAAACCGCTGTTGACTATCTCAATGGAGAAAGTGTGCAAGATTTGATCCTCGTAGATTTAGCTCTTATTACCCGCTAAGGTATCCTCTCAATATTTTTGGGGCAAACGAACGCCATTCCTTCCCCAGGATTTGCTATCCGCTCGTTTTGCCCGCAGGAATGGCGTTCGTCCCCGCTTTTTTGAGAATAGGATGTACGCAAAATTGAAGAGGACGCAGAGCGAATCGGCGAACTGCGTAAGTCCTATAAGTACAACTGAACAAGCTGGAGGCAGAATGAGACTCAGGTTACGCATCGGTCAACGTATGGCGTTGGGGTTTGGGTTAATGATCATTTTGGTTTTAATCACCAGTATCGCAGGTTTGTTATATACACAATCAGCACAGAACGCTATAACCACCCAACGCCAAGGCGCCGTGCAGCGAGAGAGGCTTACTGATATACGTCTCAGTTGGTTGAACGTTGCTACTACGCTCGATAACATGCTTGTAACCCGCCAAACAGGTTTGATCACACAGCAATTGGAAACGGAACTATCGACTTTCAAAGACAAGTTGGATTTGCTCCAAGATCATCCTCCCGGTATTACCGCCGATACCATTGAGCAAAACCAAATCATCATCGCCAATCTAGAATCACTGAGCGTTGAATTGACAGAACAAGCCGATGAAATGACCACTTTCATGGCAAAAGGCCGCTGGGTTAGAGCGCAAGTCATGCGACACACCGAGCTATCATCCTTAGCGATGCGCTTCGATGACAATCTAGATCAGCTCGATACAAACATTGAAACTGATCTAGACATTGTCTTAGCTAGAGCAATCCGAACGCAAAATATCACTCGCATCCTTTGGTATATCACATCCATCTTCGCCTTGATCGCGGGGGCTGGTATCAGTTTTCTGACCACAACCAGCATCACCAGGCCAATGGAAAATTTAGCCTCCACAGCGCTAGCTGTCAGTGAGGGCGACTTATCCAAACGCAGTGATGTCACCGGTCAAGATGAGGTCAGTGAGGTTGCCTCAGCCTTCAACGAAATGACCGCTCAACTCCAGAGCACGCTTGAAAACCTAGAAAGTATTGTCGCCGACCGCACTTCTCAATTAGAACGCCGCGCAGTCCAATTTCAAGCTGCTGCTGAAGTCGGGCGCGCCGCCGCAACCATTCGCAATTTAGACAAGCTTCTCTCTCAGGCAACCGAGTTAATCAGTGAGCGCTTTGGCTTTTATCACGTCGGCATCTTTTTGCTGGATCCCGCCGGTGAATACGCTGTCCTGCAAGCGGCGAATAGCCGAGGCGGCCAGAAGATGTTGGCGCGCCAACATAAACTAAAAGTTGGAGAGGTCGGCATTGTGGGTTACGCCACCGGTCAACGGGAGGCCCGCATCGCTCTCGATGTAGGCAAAGATGCCGTGTTCTTCGACAACCCCGATTTGCCCGAAACGCGCTCCGAGATGGCCTTGCCGCTCATCGTTGGCGATCATCTCTTCGGCGCGCTGGACGTGCAAAGCCGACGCGCAGCCGCCTTCTCCGATGAAGACATAACGGTGCTTCAGGTGCTGGCCGATCAGATCGCTGTCGCCATTGAAAACGCCCGCCTATTCACACGCAACCAGGAAATGCTCGAAGCAGCCCAGCGCGCTTACCAAGACGCCAGCCAAACCGCCTGGCGCGAACTTCTGCGCACGCAACCTGAGCTTGGCTACTTGGCCTCACTTACCCAAGACACAATCCAAACGAAAGGAGATTGGGATCTCAACCTCGTAGCAGGCGCTCAACAAGGCGACATAACTCACATCGACGAACGAACCATCGCCATCCCCATCATTTTGCGAGACCAGCTGCTTGGGGCCGTTAGATTGAAAAAGCCACAAGAATCAAATCCGTGGAATAAAGACGAAATTGAGCTTATGGACACTTTGGTCGATCAGCTTGAAGTGGCCCTAGAGAGCGCCCGGCTATACCGGGAAACCCAACGCCGCGCTGAAAGAGAGCAACTCGTAACGGAAATCACCACCAAAATCCGAGCCACCACAGACCCACAGACTATGCTACGAACTGCCGTAAACGAATTAAAGGAAGCGTTACAGGCACACCGAACCCAAGTAGTGCTCCAACCGAATGAAAACGAACAACGTTAAACATAATGAGACAGAAACCCGGACTAGAATGACCCAAGTAATAACTGTTGCTAACGATAAAGGCGGGGTCGCCAAAACCACAACAGCGGTTTCTTTAGGAGGCGCCCTCGTGAAAATGGAACATGAAGTCTTGCTTGTCGATCTAGACCCTCAAGCAAGCCTGACTCTATCGTTGGGCCTCCAACCTGATAGCCTCAAACACGGAGTCGCTGACCTGCTTCTAAATACAGCTTCTCCCCTTAGCGTTAGTCGCGAGACTGCTATCCCCGGATTGGACATGGTGCCGTCTAACGAGGAGATGAGACTGGCCGAGCGGTTTCTACCCATCCGCACTGACTATACTCATATTTTGCGAAAAGCTATTCAGGACGCCCATTATGACTTTGTCATCTTGGATTGCCCTCCTTCTCTAGGTGCCATCACAAAAAATGCTCTCGTCGCCGCAGACTTTCTCATCATCCCTACCGCACCAGATTATTTATCTACGTATGCACTTCGCAAGATGATGTCTACAATCCAAGCCCTTCGCGATAAGGAAAATCCGACTTTAAAGTATCGAATTCTCATCACTATGCTTGACCAACGGGTTAAATCGCACCTCAGATTTAGAAAAAGAATCCAAGACGCGTTCAAGCAAGCGATTTTCGAAACAATCATTCAAGTAGATACGCGTCTGCGCGACAGTGCCACGGCAGGTTTACCAATCACACACTATCTCTCCAGTACCCGTGGCGCACAACAATATAACGATCTGGCTCAGGAGTTACTCCAATATGTCTGATCAGAAACAGATAAACAAACGCCTGAACGACTTATTCGCTAGCCTTGAAAAAGAAGCCGGCAGCTTACCCAGCCATGGAAAGGGACTCAACGGGTGGGCATGGAGGTGTAATGCCCACAAGCGCTATACCTCTTGCAGCCCTGAAGTCCACGAAATCTTGGGCATAGAGGCGCAAGATTTCCTAGAACAACCATTTACAACCTTTCGAGTTGCGCCAGCGTCTCAGTCCAAAGTAGAGGCTGCCCTGGAAGCTGAACTCGATCAAAGCGAACTTGTGGTCCAATTTCAGGCAAGTGATGGCGAACTTGTTCCCGTCAGAATGCACCTCCTCCGAAAAGGGGAACAAGGTTGGAGCGGGTTCAACCACGTCATCGCAGAAATGAAGGAAACCGGTTCCCTGCCAGGGGTCGAGCCACCTGCTTCAATTCCGCCAAGCCCAACCAGCACGACAACGGTGTTGTCATTTTCAGGTCCCCAGGGCATTGCCGCCGAAGATGATCAAATCATCAACGTTTCCTCTCCCCATACATCGTTGGGTGTGCAGAGTTTGCAAAACCGACAAACACTTGCCGTGGGTGCGTCGCCCGAATCGACCGCGGCGATGGCTGTGCCCATCGAGCTTCAAAAGGAAGCATTAGGATTATTAGAAGTCATCGACGATAGCCCCAATCGCCAGTGGAGTCAAGACGAAAAGCAATTGGTCGAAGATGTTGCCAACCAGCTTTCCCTGGCCCTGGAAAATGCCCAACTCTTTGCATCCCAGCAGCGTCGCGCTCAAGAAATGTCCACATTACAAGGCATTTCCTTTGAGTTAGCCCAACAGCAACTCGATCTCGACGCCATGCTTGAGATCATCACCCGTCGCGCTATGGACCTTCTCGACGCCGATGGAGGCGGTGTCTGGTTGTGGCAAGAAGACATTCAAGCGCTTGAATTGGTACTTACCTATCAAGTTGGCGACGCCGACATGACCGGACGACGGCTCGAACCCGGCGAAGGCCTCTCAGGACTTGCTTTTGCCGATCGCGAGGCTCAAATTGTCGAGGAGTACCTGGAATGGTCGGGCCACTCAGAAACCTTCGAAGATGCCCCCTTTCATGCCGCCTTAGCCACCCCCATGCTCTGGCAAAACGAAGCCTTGGGCGTGCTCGTCCTGACTCGCAGTCAACCCCGACACCCCTTTGGAACCCACGAACAAGACCTGGCTCAATTGCTAGCCAGCCAGGCTTCGGCCATGATTCGGAGCGCCAGCCTCTTCGATGAAATTCAATACCGCTCCAAAGAACTCGAAACGATCAACCGAGTCGTTTCGCAAGTGGCCACATCGCTGGACCTCACAGAAAGTTTACAGATCGTCGCCAACGAGTTAGGTCAATCTTTGAACGTTCAAACAGGTATCGCTATGCTAGATGAAAGTGGAGATACCATGACCGTGGTAGCGGAGTATTCTCCAAATCCAGACCGTCCTCCAGCTACAGGGATTGAATTGCCTACAAAAGGGAATCCAACAACAGAACAAGTGCTAGAAACAAAAAAGCCCCTGATCGTCAAGGACGCCCAAGAAGATCCCCGTACCGAAGTCATCCGGGAAATGATACTAGAGCATAATATTCATTCGCTGGCTATCTTTCCTCTGATCGCACAAGATAGGGTGATGGGCACTGTTGGACTGGATATCATCGAAGAGGGGAGAACGTTTACCAAAGAAGAAATCCGGCTGGTTGAAACAATCGTCACCCAAGCCTCAACCGCCATCCAGAACGCCAAACTGTTCGAACAGGTTCAGACTCGCAGCGGCCAACTCCAAGCCGCGGCAGAGGTATCACGAACTGCCAGCAGCATCTTGCAGCCGGAAGAGTTGATTCGGGAAGCTGTCAACCTGATTCGGGATCACTTTGACCTCTACTATGTGGGCATTTTCCTCGTTGATGAAAGCGGAACCTGGTCAGGCGAGGCTGACCGCTGGGCCGTGCTGCGGGCCGGAACGGGTGAGGCCGGCCGATTGCAAGTAGAGCGTTTCCATAAATTGGAAATTGGCGGAAAATCAATGGTCGGGCAATGTATTGCTACGGAGGAACCCAACATTTCTCAACTTGCCCCCCAGGAATTACGGCGCTTTGACAACCCCCTGTTACCGGAAACCCAATCGGAAATGGCGATACCGCTCATCAGCCGCGGTGATGTCATCGGGGCAATGACGATTCAAAGTGAAATAGCAAACGCCTTCACCAAAGAAGAGATATCCGTCTTCCAAACGATGGCCGAGCAAATCGCCAACGCGCTCCAGAACGCAAACCTTTATAATCAAACCGAGCAAAACGCCAAAGAGTTGACTGTTCTCAATGAAATGAGCCAAGAATTGAGCCGTCAGCTTCAAACAGATGAAATCATCCAAACAATCTACCGATTTACTTCGCAGTTGATGACAACGTCTTACTTCTTTGTAGGGCTATACGACAAAGACAATCAAGAAGTGAGATTCCCTCTTGTCATCAAAAACAACCAACGAAGTCAGCTTCCTGCCATGAAAAACCGTGAGGGCCTGACTCAACATGTGATTGACACAAAAAAATCCTTACTCATCAACGGGGAAAAAGAATTGAGAGATTTTATCAAAGAAACCGGTCTGGAGCATATCGTAGTAGGCAAGTCAGCCTCATCGTGGTTGGGTGTTCCTATGATGGTCGGCGAGAAAATGCTCGGTGTGATTTCGGTTCAAAGCACAAATCCGCTGACAAAATTCAACCAACACCATCGCGAGTTGCTTCGAGCGGTGGCGCGCCAAGCAGCCATCTCGCTTCAAAACGCGGAACTCTTCGAACAGACAGAACGCCAATACCAAAATATCGCCACCATCCAGGAAACCACCTCCGATCTCAACGCTGCTCTTACCCTTGACGGCGTCGTCAATACCTTGCTTGCTCACCTGGCTTCATCCGTCCCAATCGACATCGCGAACATTTTCTTACGCGAGAACGATTCTCTCAATCGCATCGGCATCTACCCATCCAGTGCAAAAAGGGCAGCAACGCTCAGGAAGAAACTGCCCCTCTCCAAATTTCCTCTGTCGCAAAAAGTGATCCAAACCCAAAATACACTTGTGCTCTCTGCTGACGAGCAAGACATTCAAGCCCATGCGCTCGAATCGTTTGAAGATAAAAACATCGCCTACAATGTCATCATCCCCATCCCCGGCGCCACGACCGCTCTCGGTATCATTTCGTTGAGCCGTTGCCGCCCGGCCGACAATTTTTCCGACGAAGAAATCAGCCTAATGGAAACATTGGTCAATCAAGCCGCGGTGGCCATTCAAAACGCCCGCCTGTACGAAGAGCAACGCGAAACCGCCGAGCAGTTGCGCGAACTTGACAAGTTAAAATCGCAATTCATGGCCAACATGTCCCACGAGCTGCGCACACCGCTCAACTCCATCATCGGGTTCTCACGCGTGATCATGAAAGGGATCGATGGACCCGTCACAGAGCAACAAAGCCAAGACTTGGGCGCAATTTATAATGCCGGTCAGCACCTTCTTGACATGATCAACGACATTTTGGATATTTCCAAGTTCGAAGCCGGCAAGATGGAACTATCATTCGAAGATATCGATTTAAGCCAAGTCATCGAGAGTGTTTTGTCAACAGGGCGCGGTCTGGTCAAAGACAAACCCATCAAGCTGATCACATCGATACCCGAAGATCTTCCCACCGTACATGGAGACCCAACCCGCATTCGTCAAATCCTGCTCAACCTGGTTTCCAATGCAGCCAAGTTTACCGATGAAGGCAGCATCACCATCAAGGCCGAACAACAACAAAATGCACAAGGGAAACCCGAAATCCTGATCAGCACGATCGACACAGGTATCGGTATCGCCCCAGAAGATCAAACCGGTCTTTTCGAACCCTTCACCCAAGTGGATGGTTCCCCCACACGCAAGACAGGCGGCACTGGCCTGGGATTGTCCATCACCCGATTGCTGATCGAGCTTCATGGAGGCGAGATCGGCGTAGAGAGCGAAATTGACCAAGGCAGCAATTTCTATTTCACCCTGCCGCTTACATCTGAACAAACCTACTCGGTTCTAGCCATCGATGGAGACCCGCAAATCGTAGAGTTATATCAACGCTATTGCGAGGGTACTCCTTATCAAATCCTTCCCGTACCCAATCGCGCTGACGCGGCCCAATTGGCGCTCGAATTACAACCCTTTGCTATCACCCTGGACATAAATTTGCCTGACCATGATGGCTGGGAGCTTCTAGAGGCCCTCCAAGAAGATCCCGGTACCGATTCGATTCCCGTCTTGATATGCAGCGTCCACGACGAGCGAGAAAAAGCGCTCCAGATAGGCGCAGCGGATTACTTGCTCAAACCCATTTTGAAAGATGATCTGATTAATTCGCTTGAGCGTATTCGCGAAGAATATTGAAGGCGCGAAATGGTTCACTCGGCAATCAGAAAAGGAAAATGACCTTGTACGAACACCTTGTCACTGAATGTATGGACTGCGGAGAACAAAGTCCCTACAGCCCCAAAAATCCCACTTGCCCCCATTGTGGCAGCGGTTGGCGCGAGGCCCGCTACGACTACGAATCAATCGGTCCCGGATTGCTTCAAACGATCCAAAGTAGGCCCTTTGATATTTGGCGTTTCCGAGAACTGTTGCCAATCCAAAAACACCACTCTACCACCAGTATGGGGGAAGGTGGAACGCCCCTCCTGAAAGCGCCACACCTGGGCATGATGTTAAATATTCCTCATTTATACATCAAGGACGAACGCCAGAACCCCACTGGCTCCTTCAAAGATCGACAGGCCGCAATCACGGTAGCAACCCTAAAAGAGGCCGGAGTCACCGAAACGGTGCTGGCCTCCACGGGAAATGTAGCCATCTCTTATTCTGCCTATGCTTCCCGCGCCGGCATCAAGTTGTGGGCCTTTCTCACCAGCCTGGTGCCTACCGAAAAGATGCGCGAGGTAGCCGTTTACGGCACCCAGGTCATCAAAGTAACAGCCACCTACGATGAAACCAAAAAGCTAGCGGCCGAATTTGCAAACAAACAGCAAAAAGGTTCGTATCTGGAACGCGGGGTGCGTTCGATTCCTGCGTTGGAGTCAATGAAGACGATCGCCTTCGAAATCAGCGAACAATTAACAGCGGCAATGGGCGCGCCTCCCAGCCAACGGGATGGCGGTCAATCTGTTCCCTGGCAAACGCCCGATTGGTATATCCAGGCGGTCAGTGGCGGACTTGGGCCCGTGGGCGTGCTGAAGGGCTTTGAGGAATTAAAGGCCATGAATCTGATCGATCGCATTCCTGCGGTGGCCGGCATCCAAACAGCCGGATGCGCCCCCATGGTACAGGCCTGGCGACAGGGTCGCCGGGTGGCTGACCCGGTTATTTCCCCTCGAACCCACATCGCCACCCTGGCCACCGGCGACCCCGGACGTACATATACCATCTTGCGCGAGCGCATGCTTGAAGGAGGCGGCGGCACATTCAAAGACGCTACCGATGAAGAAGCTTTCCGCGCTATCCATGTATTGGCCAAAATGGAAGGCATGTCCATGGAACCGGCTTCAGCCGTCGCCTTCGCCGGGTTGATAAAGATGGCCCGATCGGGACAGATCAAACCCGATGATGTAGTGGTCGTCAACTTGACCGGTCACACCTTGCCCGTCGAGAAAATGATTCTGGGAGAAGGCTGGGTTCACAACGTCGAACTACCACAGAAGCCCCCCGATCACAAACCAGAGGAGGGGTTGCTATCCGCCCTAAACCGGATCACTCCTGACCAATATTCCAGCGTCGCCATTGTAGACGACCACGAGCATGCCCGCCGGTTGATAAGGCGAATCCTGCAATCACAAGGCGAATTCACCATCTATGAAGCCACAAACGGGCGCGAGGCCATCCAACTAGCCAAGCAAAAACAACCGGACGTGATGATTCTCGATTTGATGATGCCCGAAATGGACGGCTTCTCCGTTTTGGACGCCCTCAAAGCTGACGAAAACACCGAATCGATCGCTGTCATCGTTGTGACAGCAAAAGAACTCACCCCCGACGAAAAAGCGCAACTGCGCGGCCGAATTCACAGTCTGATGCAAAAAGGGGAATTTTTAGACGATGAACTTGTAGAAGAAATCAACACGCTAATCAAAACCAACCCGGGGAATTCATGAAGAATCTACGCGTCCAAGGCATCGCCGCGGCTCTGTCCTCGGCACTGTTCTTGGGAATGGCGCCCATCTTCGGCAAACGCGCCATTATGGCGGGCACATCGCCACTCGCTGTGGTTGCAATCCGAACGATGTTGGCGGCACTTCTATTGCTCCTATTGATGGTATTCTTCAAAAGGAAGTACCTGTTCATTTATCCGGCCGGTTTGCTCGGATGTCTATTGGCGGGTTGGATCAATGGCCTCGGCTCCTTGTTCTATTACAGCGCGTTGGGAAGAATCGATGCCGGTATTGGGCAATTGCTTTATTCGTTGTACCCCTTGTTTGTGGCGTTATGGCTTTTTCTCGACCGTCAACCACCAAGCCGTTTGACCATCTTTCGATTGATGCTTTCGGTACCCGCTGTCTATCTCTTGACTCAAGCCGGCAATACCAAAATTGATCCCCTCGGCATGATTGAAATGTTGATCGCGGCCGCGCTCTACGCGCTTCATTTACCCATCAATCAGCGGGTCTTATACGATATGCCCGCCCCTACTGTTACTTTATACACGCTGCTAGCTATGAGCGCAATCGTGGTACCCACCTTTTTGTTTTCCCCAAGTTCGCTTGGATCGCTTCCGGGAGAACTATCTGCCTGGACTCCGATCATAGGGTTAACGGTGGTGACCTTCTTTTCCCGTTTGATGCTCTTCTTGGGCGTCAAACACCTGGGGGGAATGCAAACTTCTGTTTTGGGATTGAGCGAACTGCTCGTCACCATTGTGGTTGCACAGCTTTGGTTGAGGGAACAATTGAATCTATGGCAATGGATTGGCGCAATTTTACTGGCCATCAGCCTGTTGCTGGTGGGAATCGAAAAACCACCCCCCAAGAAAAAATCTCCTGGAGGATGGTTAAGTTGGTTAAGCCATCCGAGGTTACCAAGCGATTTGCCCTGGCAACCGCACGAATGAAAGGAAACGATTATTGAGGCGGCATGTTAGCATCGAAGACGTAACCCGTCCCACGAATGCTGGAGATCCACTTCTCGCCACCGTCGAAGTGAGAAAGCTTTCGGCGCAAGCGGCTGATGAGGGGGCGAAGCACTTCGGGAGCTTCCCATTCTGCCACCTGGTAGCCTTGCACCAAGAAAACCAATTCGTCATGGCTCATCACCCGGCCCCAATTTTCCACAAACACACGCAACAACTTGCCTTCTGTCGGAGTCAGGCTGACAGAATCACCGCCGCGCCATAATTCGCGCCGAGCCAAATCGGCTTTGACGCCATCAGGCAAGTTAACCACCTGAGCGCGCGGTTTCTTTAATTCCGTGACGCCCTCGACATCTTTCAATTGGCGCAAAGAGGTTTCCAACTGTCCAATCAGAATCCGTTTCCGTTTCTGTTCATCCAAGTTGGCTAAAGCGCTGGCGACACTGCTAAGGATTTCCTGAGACGAAATCGGTTTGAGCAGATAATCATGTGCGTTTAGTCGCAACGCTTCGATGGCGGTCTCCATGGAGCCATGGCCGGTCAGCAAAACGATTCTTGTATCCGGAGAGACTTCTTCTGACTTCCTCATAACCTCCATGCCGTCCATGCCGGGCATAGAAATATCCAGAAGCATAAGAGCGATATCTTGCTCATCGAGAATCTCTAATGCTTCTTCGCCTGACTCAGCAGGAAAAACTTCATAGCCTTCAGCTTCTAAGATCTTCGTCAACGTTACGCGAACGACTTTTTCGTCATCCACAATAAGAATATTTTGTACACTCATTTTGTGCCTCCCAAAAAACTAGGTTCGTTTCTAAAATAGTTGATTCTCGTTTTGCTTTTGTCATTCGAGGTTACTGTATAATAGGATTATAACAATTTTTATTCGCTTTAGCAACCATTGAAGAAATTGTTGCATCTCACAAAAAGCCATTGCAGCAAGCCCGTTCTTAGCGTATAATCAAACCAATGCGCACAGACACGACTCGGTTACACCTGAATAAAAACGCCATTGCTAGCCAGGCGGCTGTCTCCGCAGGGACGGTCGCCCGTGCCCACCTGTCCGAGTCGCATATCGTGACCTGAAAGACAAGCTCTACCTGCCCCATATCGAATCCCCGCGGCCCGGACATTTGATGTCCGGGCTGACAGGTTAAGACGATCGTTCGATGGCTGAGTAGATACTAAAACAGCAAAAAGGAAACTGCATGAAAAACGATATCCAACAAAATCCAAGCGGAAACGCCATCCGGCAATCGTTCATCGACTTTTTCGTCGAACGAGCAGACCACACCTTCGTCCGCTCAGCCCCGTTGGTTCCCGGCGGGGATGCAACCCTGCTGTTCACCAACGCGGGCATGGTCCAATTCAAGGACGTCTTCCTGGGCACCGACAAGCGCGACTACACCCGGGCAGCCAACTCACAAAAATGTATGCGCGTGGCCGGGAAGCACAACGACCTCGACGACGTCGGCCGCGACGACACCCATCACACCTTCTTCGAGATGATGGGCAACTGGTCATTCGGCGATTATTACAAAGAAGAAGCGATCACCTGGGCCTGGGAACTGCTCACCAAGGTATGGGGAATGCCCAAAGAACAGTTATACGCGACCGTCTTCGAGGACGAGCAAGGGCAGATTCCGACCGACGAAAAAGCAGCCGAGCATTGGAAAGAGCAAGAAGGCATGAGCCCGGAGCGCATCTTCTACCTAGGCCGCAAAGAAAATTTCTGGGAGATGGCGGACACCGGCCCCTGCGGCCCCTGCTCCGAAATCCACATCGACCTGCGGCCCGAAGACGGTCCCGTCACGAAAGAAGACTTGAACAGCGACCGCTTTCTGGAGTTGTGGAACCTAGTCTTCATTCAATACAACCGCCTCGGCCAGGACGAACTTAAGCCCCTTCCCGCCACCCATGTCGATACCGGCCTGGGCCTGGAGCGGGTTGTCGCCGTGATGCAGGGCAAGGACTCCAACTACCGCACCGACCTGCTCTTCCCACTGATCGAGACCACCCAGCGACTCACCGGCCACAGCGAGGCCGAACGGGAAGAACACTTCACCGCCTATCGGGTCATCGCCGATCACGCCCGCGCGGCCGCCTTTCTGGTCGCCGACGGTGTCATCCCCGGCAACCTGGGGCGCAATTATGTCTGCCGGATGATCATCCGGCGGGCTTACCGCTTTGGCGGCATGATCGGCCTGCACGAGCCTTTCCTGGCCAAGGTGGCTCAAACGGTGATCGAACACTACGGCGGCGCCTACCCCGAACTGGAACGCAATCGCGCCGTCATCCTCGACACAATCACCCGCGAGGAAGAACAATTCCAGCGCACGCTCGACCGGGCCACCGAACACCTGCTCAACCTGCTCGACGAGCTTGAGGCCCAAAATGAAACCACCCTGCCCGGCGAAGAAGCCGCCGACCTTTACACCACCTACGGCATGCCGTTCGAAATCAGCCGCGACATCGCCCGGGAGCGCGGTCTGAGCATCGATCAGGCCGGATTCGAGCAAGCCATGGAAGAACACCGCATCGCCTCGGGCGCGGGTGAAGCGATGGGCGCCTTGGGCGGCGAAGACGTGGAAAAATATCAAACCGTGCTCGAAGAGTTACAAGAACAGAGAAAACTCGGCCCGAATGGCGTCAGGCACGACCCCTATGGAGCGCTCACCTTCGAGGGTGAAGTCCTTGCCATGATGCAAGAAGGACAAACCGTGACCGAGGCGGCCCTCGGAGCCCGAGTCGAAGTACTGCTCCCGGAGACTCATTTCTACCTCGAGGCTGGCGGCCAGGTATCCGACACCGGCACCATCAGCGGCGATGACTGGGAACTCGAAGTGGAAGATGTGCGCCAACCCGCCGCCGGGATCATCGTCCACAGCGGCGAGATCGTCTCCGGCACAGCCCAAGTGGGCGATCACGTCATCACCCAGATTGACGCGACCCGCCGCCAGGACATCATGCGCAACCACACCGCCACACACCTGCTCCACTCCGCCCTGGATCACGTCCTGGGCCCCCATGCGCGGCAGGCTGGCTCGTTGGTCGCCCCCGATCGACTGCGCTTCGACTTCACCCATCCCAAAGCGCTGACCCCGGACGAATTAGCCCAAATCGAGGCCGAAGTCAACCACAGAATCCTCGAAGATCACCAACTACATATCGAGCACAAACCGCTGCAACAGGCCATCGACGAGGGGGCGCGGGCGCTGTTCGGCGAGAAATACGGCCAAACCGTCCGCAACATCACCATCGGCGACGAGAACGGCGATGAGGCTTTTTCCAACGAGCTGTGCGGCGGCACCCACTGCGAGAGCACCGGAGAAATCGGGCTCTTCTTGATCGTCAGCGAGGGCAGCGCCGCGGCCGGAATCCGACGCATCGAGGCCGTGACCGGGCGAGAGGCCTATAAGCTCGTTCGGCGCCGCTTCCGGGTTCTCCACCAAGCCGCCGCGGTGCTCTCCAGCACACCAGATCAAGTTGTCGAAAAAGCGGAAGATATCGCTGGCGACCTCAAACAAGCGTTCAAGAAAATCGAGACCTTGCGCCAACGCCTGGCCTCGGGCGGATTCGCCCAAAAGCTGGATGAAACCACCCACGTCCAGGGCGTGGAGGTGCTCACCGCGGTAATCCCGGACGTGGACGCCAACACCCTCCGCCAGATGAGCGACCGCTTCCGCCAGAAGTATCCCCACAACGGAGTCGCTGTACTCGCCACGGTCGCCAATGGCAGCCCTATCTTGATGGCGGCCATCACCGAAGACTTGGTCCAACGCGGTCTCAAGGCTGGCGACCTGGCCAACTTCGTGGCCAAACCGCTTCAGGGCGGCGGCGGTGGACGACCAACATTGGCCCAAGCGGGCGGCAAAGACGCCGACAAGCTCGATCAGGCCCTGGACAGCGTAGTCGGCTGGGTCGAGGAGAAACTTTCTTAACATCCACCAAGCACATGAAATATTAATTTGATCTCTACCCGTAAATCATCAAAACTCGCTCCAGGCGGCGTCCCCGCCGCCGAGGACGGCGGCTTGAGCATTTTACGGATAGGTTTCAAGCGCAATGTCACTCTGAGCAGAGCGAAGAGTCTCCCACCTCGTTTGCAAAACTGCGACGCTTCGCTCAGAATGACATTCGTTAGATGGTGATTCCACAAATATCTTGACCGTTTCATAGGCCAATGAACCATCCATAACTTCGTGACCTTGGTGGATTCCCTGCGTAAGACTTGTGCTACAATGTCAACGACGTGAAAACTCAAATCATCCAACTCGAACCCTACGACGACATCTATTCGGTCAAGGACAAAATTGGCTGGAACCAGGCCCCGCGGATTCTCTTCATCCAGCCGATCCGGGAGCAGGTTTTGACGCGCCAACTCGATTTGACGTTGCTGAAACGTCACTGCACCGAGCTGGGAGCGCAACTGGCCTTCGTCGCCCAGGGGCAGGATTTCCGCATCCGGGCGGAGCAACTGGGCATCCCCGTTTACGCCAGCCGACGGGAGGCGGAGCAAAGCCACTGGCGGGTCAAACGGCGTCACCGCAGACGGGCGAGCAGCAACCATGAAACCTTATCCCCAATGGGAACGCGCAAATCCTCCCAAAAACCGTCCCAGCACGCCACGGAATGGGAGCTAGATAGCTTGCGCCGCTCAGCCCACCCCCAGACCCCAACCTGGCTGGTTCATCCCGCCACACGATTAGCGGCCTTCACCCTGGGCGTGTTGAGCGTGCTGGCAATCGCCGCATTGCTGCTGCCGGGGGCGCGCCTGCACTTGAAGCCAGAAATCCGCACCGAAACCGTGACCGTCTCGGTGCTGGCCAGCCCCGAACATCAAAGCGTGGATGTCTCCGGAGCGGTACCGGCTTTCTGGCGAACGATCAGCGTGGAGGGACGCAAGAGCATCCCTACCACCGGCGCGATCTCACTTCCAGGTCAAAGCGCCAGCGGCAAAGCGACCTTCACCAATCTGACCGATGAAGAAATCACCCTACCGGAAGACACCATCGTAACCACCCTGGACGAGCAACCCGTCCGGTTCGCCACCACCTCCTCGGCAAGACTGCCCGCCAATGCCTCCATCACCATCCCCATCCAGGCCGTTACGCCCGGCCCGGAGGGCAACGTTCCGGCCAAAAGCATCACGGCTATCGAGGGGCAAGTCGGGCTAAATCTGACGGTTACAAACAACCAAGCGACTCGGGGAGGAGACAATCGGTGGGTCTCCGCGCCCGATCAAGGCGATTACCAACAGCTCCACGACCTTCTGGCTGAAACCCTGGCAGCTAGCGCGCTGGAAGAGATCGAGGCAACCCTTGACGAAAGCGATCTGCTGCTCAGCGAGGCAGTACAACAGGTTGAAATTTTAGAAGAGAGCTACACGCCCGCCGAGCCCGCTCCCGCCGACCAACTGGCCTTGACCCTGCGGATTCAATATCGAGCCCTGACCGTCAACGAAGAATCCTTGTGGGCTTTGGGACAGGCAGCTTTAAAAACGAATTTACCTTCGGGCTTCTACGCCGACCCGGACTCGCTGGAAATCAAGGACTTGAGCGACCCAAAACTTGCCGACGGAGGCGACACGGCCCGGTGGCGTTTGCAAGCTGGCTGGACCATCACGGCCATACTCGACCCAACCGAGGCGACCAAACTGGCGCTGGGATTACCGCCCCAGGAAGCCGCCGACCGGCTGGACGAATCGCTCCCGTTGGAAGAACCGGCTTCCATCTCCTTGATCCCCTCGTTTTGGCCGCGTTTGCCCACCCTGCCGTTCCGCATTTCCGTAGTGATTGGAAACCCGTAAGTGCCTATGCGCATACTCGCCGTTGACCCAGGAGAGAAAAACATCGGCATTGCCATCAGCGACCCGACCGGCACACTCGCCCGCCCGCTGACCGTGATCAAGCACCACAGCCGGAAGGCCGATGCCGCCGCGATCCTCGAGCTGGGCGAAGAACACCGGGCTGGGCGCATCATCGTCGGGCAGGCCCTCGACGCCGACGACCAACCTACCTACCAGGGACGCAAAGCCGCCCGTCTGGCCGGGGCCTTGCGCACCCAAAGCGACCTTCCCGTCGAATTGTGGGATGAAAGCCACAGCACCCAGGCCGCCCGCGACGCCCGCATCGCCATGGGCGTCTCCCGCCGCAAACGGGGCGGCCACCTGGACGAAATCGCCGCCACCGTCATCTTGCAAAGCTATTTAGACGCCCAAAACCCGCCCCTGCCCACCGGCGATACACCCCCGCCACAAAGCCAATGAAACGTTCTCGCTGTTTACCCATCGTTCTGCTGCCTCTTCTCGCCGCCCTTGGGCTGGCGCTTCTTTTTTTGATCAGCACCCCCCTCTTGGCCGACCGTCTCAACGATCAACTGGGGCCAGCCTCGCCACGTCTCAGTTTAGCCAAGAAATGGCGGCTCTCCTTGCGCTTGATCCCGGTGATGAAAGAACTGACCCAAGCGACCGATCCGCTCGGCCAGGAGACCCCGTTTCAGATCGCGCTGGGCGAATCGCCCACCTCCGTGAGCCAGCGGTTGCAATCGGCAGGATTGATCCCCAATGCGACGACTTTCCGCGCCTATTTGATTTACAAAGGGATCGACACCCAGATTCAGGCCGGAGAGTACCGTTTCAGCCCGGCGCAGACTCCGGTGGAGATTGCGGAAAACTTAATCGATCCGGAACCTGGCCAGGCGACTTTAGTGGTCTTGCCAGGATGGCGGCTGGAAGAAGTCGGAGCAGCCTTGCCGACCTCGGGGTTGAACCTTGACCCGGAGGCATTCATCCAGCTTGGAAGAGAGCGGCAAGTCGAAGGATATCTACTGCCCGGGAGCTACTCCCTGCCACGCCAGACCGAAGCTCAAGCCCTGCTAGATATGCTCCAAACCAGCTTCCAGCGGGCCGTCAGCGGCGAGATCGAATCCGGATTCAAGCGACAGGGCTTGAGCCTCCACGAAGCCGTGACCCTGGCATCCATCGTCGAGCGCGAATCCGTCGTCGATGGCGAAATGCCGCTGATCGCCTCGGTCTTTCACAACCGTCTCGACGCGGGGATGAAGCTCGACGCCGATCCGACCGTCCAGTACACCCGTGGCTACAACGAAGCAACAGAAAGCTGGTGGATCAATCCGATCTCGGCCGCCGATCTCCAACTCGATTCGCCTTACAACACCTACCTGTACCCCGGCCTGCCGCCCGGCCCGATCTGTAACCCCAGCATCGACGCGCTGCGAGCGGTGGCCTTCCCGGCCCAAACGCCGTACTACTATTTCCGCTCCGCCTGTGATGGCTCCGGACGCCACACCTTCGCCGAGACCTTCGAGGAACATGTCAACAACCAATGTCCCTAAAAAATTTAACGCAGAGTCGCAAAGGAGCAAAGGCGCGGAGCGTAATTATGATAGGCCATTTGAACATATTTATAGTACACGGAAGAACACGGAAAGACACGGATGTTTGCTAAAACCTTGAAAATATCCGTTAAAATCCGTGTCAATCCGTGTCCCAAAAATGATTTAGTCTCTCCTCTATGAACTTTGCCATAAACTACTCCCCCCAGGCCGCCGAGCTACTCGCCGGCGGCCGCATCGAGATCGACTACTTCAAGACGCCCCCCTGGCCCGAGATGATCGCCAAGGCGGAGCGACAACGCCCCGTGGCCGTCCATTTTGGCTTCCACGCCGGGACGGGACAACTCGATCAAACCGATTGGGGCGAGATCGAAGATATACTCAAAAGTACTGCCACGATCTATGTCAACGCTCACCTGGCCGCCGACGCCCGCGACGGGGTGCCGTTCGACTGCGACAACCCCAGCCCGGATGAGGTGGAGCAAATCATCGCCGACACCCACGCCGACGTGGCCGCGCTGGTCGATCGCTTCGGCGCCGAGCGGGTGATCCTCGAAAACGCACCTTACCGGGTCGGCCAGGGCCACGTCAACCGGATCAGCGTCCTGCCGGAGGTGATCTGCGACGTGATCGAGAGGCACGGCTGCGGCCTACTGCTGGACATCTCCCACGCCCGCATCAGCGCCGACACGCTAGGCATGGACCCCAAAGACTACATCCAGGCCCTGCCCGTGGCGCGCTTGCGCGAGCTCCACTTCACCGGCCTGCACGACCTGGGCGGCGGCTTCTTGATGGATCACCTGCCAGTATTGGAAGACGACTGGCCCTGGCTGGATTGGGTGCTGGAGGGGATCGAAACACAGGGTTGGGGCAAAGCCCACATGCTGGCCTACGAGTACGGCGGTGAGGGCAACGATTTCTTCGAAGCCCACAGCGATCCGGCGGTCATCACCAGAGACGCGCCGCGAATGTATGCACGATGCCACGGAATGGAACCCGGATCGCCGCAGGTGCGCCCAGATCAGAAAAAGAAGCTACTCTCCTGGGTCTTGTTATCGCTCAGCTTTGGAGCCGCAATTGCGCTGTTGATCTACATCGCTCAAAATCGGGAAGCGGCCAAAGATTTCATTCAAAACCTGGGATTTGCCGGGCCTTTGGCGAGCATTTTGCTTTATGGGACTCTGGCATTCTCTCCCATCCCGGCAGACCCGCTGACCCTGATCGTCGGCGGGGTGTTTGGCCCGGTGGGAGGTGGATTGGTCGCCTGGACGGGGATGACGTTCGCCGCCATGGTGGAATATTTTGTCGGCACGCGGATTGGCGATGCGGCTGATTTTGAGCAAAGGCGCGAAAATCTCCCCTTCGGTCTAGACGAACTGCCGGTCGATTCGGTCGCCTTTTTGCTAGGCGGACGTTTGTTGACCAGTGTAGGTTCGAAAGCGGTCAGCTACTTGAGCGGGATTTACCGGGTATCGCTATGGCGTTATCTCTGGACAACCATGCTTTCGACTCTATTCGGTGCGCTTGTCTTCGCTCTGGGCGGCGCTGGGCTGCTGAAGATATTTTAACCTGGAGCGACACGCTTGTTCGTTCTTCTGAGGTAACTGCTCAGCCTACGCTAAGGGCTCGTCCATTATTAACTTCGCGGTTTTTTACTGGATCATCGCAAAGAGTTGGGCCTCAAGACATGTCACTCTTAGAACTTTGTTCTGCTTTTGGAAGATACGGAAAACGAGTGTAAAACCGCGAAGTTGTTTTTGGACAAATCCTAAGAATGTCACTGCGAGAAGCGTATTTTGCGACGAAGCAGTCTCCCAGATCATCCAGGAGATTGCTTCAGCGGAAGAACATCGCTTCGCAATGACATACCTGAGCAGTTACCTTCTGAATAAATTTCTCAATCTCGTTGAACAATTCTAATCCGCCTTCTCCTGGGGGAAGATTTCAGGAAGCAATTCGGGATCATATTGTTTGACGATCTGCTGGGTGATGCCATTTTGCTTGCAGATCTGCTTGTATAGCTCGCCGCTGGTGCGGGGAATCCGTTCCTGCGTCTCGAAGTCAACCCCATAGAGACCAAAACGAAAATCCGGGTTATAGCCCTCGCTCCATTCGAAGTTATCCACCAAGCTCCAGTAATAATATCCCCGGATGGGGATACCTTCTTCCATCGCTCTCCACAGTTGGTGCAAGTGTGTCAAGATAAACCGGGGGCGGTGAACATCATCCCTGTCGGGAATGCCGTTTTCGGTGATATAAATCGGGACGCCGTACCCTGTCACTGATCGCAGCGTGTCGAACAATCCCTCCGCATGGATCTCGCCCCAAGGGCCGGGACCCTTCTGGTAGCCAGGCTTGGTGCCGTGATAAAAAATATTCGCTGGCAAATTGGGCAACAAGGTGCGCAGGACATTACGCACCTTCATCCCGACTCGGAAGCGTTGATAATAATTGATCCCCAGCCAATCGAGCGTGTTGGCAGCGTTTTCTATTTTAAGAGCCCTTCTGCCGGGCAAACTCGCTCGCCCCTTGGTGACCAAGTCCAAAAGGACATGGTTCGAGAGCCGGTTGATCACCCGTGCAACCAGATGGTCGACCGGAATCCAGGCCCGCTGCGGGCTCCATACAACCATGTGCTTGGCAAGCCCGACCTGCGCGTCGGGCTTAATCTCGTGAATGGCGTGGTAGGCAGCGGCATGGGCCCTGGCCAGATTGAGCCCGGCTTGATAGAGGGCAACAACGCTGTGATTGTGAGGCGGCCATCCGCCGAGCAAATATCCTTGCGCAAGGAGCACCATCGGCTCATTAATCGTACACCACAAATTGACCAGGTCACCCAATTCTTCCACCACCTTGCGGACATAGGCTTCGAACCACGCCGAGCTGTTTTCATTCTCCCAGCCACCTAGCACCGCCATCCAAAGTGGATTGGTGAAATGGTGCAAAGTCACCATCGGCTCAATGCCGCGCTCATGGAGCATCTCCAGCATCTCACGATAGCGATACAGCGCATCTTGAGACCATTTATCCGGTCGGGGCTGAATCCGGCTCCATTCGATCGAAAGCCTGTGGGTGTTGAGGTGCATCTCAGCCATGCGGTCGAAATCTGGCTCGGGATTTCGCCACCAATCGCAAGCATCACCGGCGTGCTGGTCTTCGTACACATATCCCCCCACCTGCTCGGTCGCCCACCAATCGTTGTTGGTTTGTTGGCCCTCAACCTGATGGGCTGATGTGGCTGTTCCCCAAAGGAAGGAGGAGGGAAAATTGATTGATTTATCTCTAATTGTCATGGGGCAATATTTCCTTTACAATCTCACTGAGAAAGAAACTTTCAAAATGAGGTGAACACTTGTCCAAAAAACAAATCTTGATCCTGACATCCGACGCTGGTTACGGGCATCGCAGTGCTGCCTATGCCGTCGAAGATGCATTAGACGAGCTCTACGGCGATCAATGCGAATGCAAGGTGGTCAACCCAACCGATCAAGCCGATGCCCCCAACATCATTCGCGAGCTGGAGCATGGCTACGACGAGATGGTGGTCGACTCACCGGAGCTTTACCGCCTATCCTATCATACCCTTGATGCACCTTTGATTTCGGATGTGGCCAGAACCGTGGTAGGCAAAATGCTCAGCGATGTGATGCGCGAGTTGATCGAAAGTTTTCAGCCGCATATTGTTTTATCAACCTATCCTTTTCATGCCCGCTCGGTCGCCGAGGTGCTCAAAAAACTGAAGATGGATTGTCCTTTGACCATTGTAATCACCGACTTGACCGATGTTCAAAGCATATGGTACAGCCCGGTGGCGACAATGCATTTTGTGCCCACAAGGGAAATCCGCCAACAGGCTTACGAGAACGATATTCCTGCCACGCGTGTGCGGGTCACCGGCTTGCCCGTTGATCCCGAATTTGCCCGCGAGCAGCGCAGCAAAACAGAACTTCGCCAGGGATTGAACTGGTCAACAGAACTCCCAACCTGTCTCGTCGTTGCCAGCCCCCGCACCCAAAGGATGGCAAGAGCGAGCAAGTATCTCGCCCAGATAGAAGATTTGCAGGTCGTTGTCGTCTGCGGTGGAAACAGCCAACTCCACAAAGAATTAGAGGCATTGAACGAGCAAGACACCGTTCATCTCTATGATTGGGTTGATAATATGCCTGCATTGATGAAAGCGTCTGATTTTATTGTCAGCAAAGCTGGCGGCCTGATTGTTAGTGAAGCGTTAGCATGCGGCTTACCGATGATCTTGGCGGAGGCGCTGCCTGGGCAGGAGACCGGCAACATGCACCACGTTGTCGAAAACCAGGCTGGGGTCTGGGCACCCGGTCCCTCCGAGGTGATGGTCACAGCGATTTCATGGTTGAAGAATGACGGTGCACAACTGAAAAAATTTCAGAAGAATGCTCAGGATTTAGGCGAACCACAAGCCGCTTACAAGATCGCCAAAAGTGTTTGGGGCTTGCATGCCGAGGTCAAAAACACCAAAGAATAAATGCCATTCGTATGTCACTCTTCGGTCGCTTATCTAGCCTTTCTCAACGAGGAATAAATATCCGTAAAATAGATCATTCCAAAAATCG
>CAZJBA010000016.1:0-21057 GCA_964544065.1 uncultured Anaerolineales bacterium
CTCCGCGCTGCGTGCCCGTTCGTAGTAAGCTACGGAACGTTAGTGGAGTAGCGTTGCTTCACGACACGCCGCTGCCGCTGCGTGCCTGACTACGAACGGCGTGCAATATAGTGGTGGTGGCGTTAGCTTGAGTTGAGTGGCAAATCAGCGCTCTCCGCGCTGCGTGCCCGTTCGTAGTAAGCTACGGAACGTTAGTGGAGTAGCGTTGCTTCACGACACGCCGCTATTGCTGCGTGCCTGACTACGAACGACCTTAAAATTTACTACTCCAAGCGCGCCCGCATCGCTTCCGCCAGGGGGGGCAGGATCTCGTGCATGTCGCCGACGACGCCGAAACGGGCCAGGTTGAAGATGGGTGCATCGGGGTCTTTGTTGATCGCCACGATGACCTTGCTGGTGCGCATCCCGGCCAGGTGTTGAATGGCGCCGGAGATGCCGCAGGCGATGTACACATCGGGCGAGACGATCTTGCCGGTCTGTCCGACCTGATGCTCGTAGGCGATGTACCCGGCATCGACGGCGGCCCGGCTGGCACCAACAGCGGCATCGAGCACGTTGGCTAATTCTGCGACCGTGGCAAAGCCTTGCTCCGCTTTCCAGACCTCCTGCTGCTCTTCGCTGAGATCGGCGGGAGGCTCCAGGGCGGGGTTGTTGGAAACGCCGCGCCCGCCGGAGACGATCACGGAGGCGTCTTTCAGGCTGACGCCGGCCTCGGCGGTGGTGTAGTCGACCACTTTGGCGGGGATCTCGTCTTCGGCCAGGGCGGCTTCGACCGGGGTGACGGTCCCGCTGCGGGATGCGTCGGGTTCGGGCTTGTCGAAGGTGCGGCCGCGCAGGGTGACGATCTGCGGCTTGGCGCTGCACTTGACCTTGGAGAGTATTTTCCCGGCGTAGATGGGGCGAGTCGCGACCACCTGATCTGCCTCGACGCCCATGGCGATGACGTCGACCAGCACGCCGGTCTCCAGGTCGACGGCGGTCATCCCGGCTAACTCGCGGCAACGGCTGGTCGTCGGGAAGAGAATCACGTCGGGTTCAGAATCAGCCGCCAATTGAGTCAGAAGCTCCGTGTAGGGGGCGGGGCGGTAGTCTGCCAGGGTGGCGTCATCCGCCAGGAGGACTTCGTCAGCCCCATACTGAATCGCTTCGTCGGCGACGGCATTGACATCTTGCCCAAACACGAGCGCGGTCACACCTCCATCCAGCTCTTCGGCCAGAGTCAACCCTGCTCCAAGGGATTCCCAAGAGGCGGGCAGCGCTTCCCCTTTGAATTGATCGATATAGACCCAAATTTTGTTTGTCATCAGAGCACCTTCTCCTCCATGATTTTGTCGGCCAACTTCTCGGCGATTTCTTCAGGGCTGTCGCCTGTGATCATCTCGGTGACGATTTCGCGCTCGGGCGGATTCATGACCTTGGGCCAGGAGACGACCGGGCTGAGTGCTTCGATGCCCAGGTCTTCCAGCGACCAAATTGGATAGTTGGCCCGGGAGGCCTTGAGAATACCCGTGAAGGAGGGGTAGCGCGGCTCGCCGTAATCTTTGGTCACGCTGACCACGGCTGGGAGTTTGGTGTTGATTATTTGCAGTCCCTCCTCGATGGAGCGCTCGACGGTGATGGAGTCGTCGCTCAACTTGGTGATGGCCGAGGTCATCGGTAGGGCGGTCCAGCCCAGCAGGCGCGCGACTTGGCTGGCCATCATCCCGGAGTCGCTGTCGACGGCTTGTTTGCCAAAGAAAGCCAGATCGACGTCGCCGAGTTTTTCGATCGCGGCGGCCAACACACGCGCGGCGGCGACGCTGTCGATCCCCTTGAGGGCGGGGTCGGAGATGAAGGCGGCTTCATCACAGCCCATCGCCAGGGCGTGCTTGAGGCCTTCGGTGGCATCTTCTTCCCCCATGCTGATGACGGTAATGCTTCCGCCGTGGGCTTTGGCTTGCTGTAAAGCAGCCTCGACGGCGTACTCATCCCAGGGGTTGATGGTCAGGGACGCATCGCCCCAGGTGACTTGCCCGTCCTCCACCACGACTTGTGCGGCCGTGTCGGGCACTTGTTTGACACATACTGCGATTTTCAAAATGACCTCCTTTGTGGTGGTGGGTTGGTATGTTGGTATATTGGTGGGTTGATCGTCAGGAAACTCGTGAATCAGGAATCAGGGGGGCCAGGGATCAGGGATCAGGGTCTGTCCTGATCCCTGATCCCTAATCCCTGACTTTCACGTAGCGATTGTTTGCACCGTATTCGGTGTAAAAATGTTACACAATTGGCTAGTTGGCGGAGCTTGGCTGCGCGTTTCGACTGTTTGCATAAATACTGTAAGCGGTGGACGTTGGAGCAAAGCCTTTACGGTTGCTTGCACTTTATCAGGTGCTCGGGCAAGTCCGTCAAGCAAAATTGGGGTTTGTGGACTGGCCTGTAACAATGCGCGGTAATTCAACAAGATCAGCTTTAGTGGCTCTTCAGTTTCCGGATTAAAGTAGAGAACGATATTGTCTGAAAGTTCAAAACCCGTATGCCGCTGTTCTTTGGTTTCGGCAAACGTTATTGATAGAATATCACCTTCGGCATCATAATGGATAGCTTTCATCATCTCACCATTTCTCGACTAAATAAGCTGTCAGGACAAAATTATTCGCCTCGGCAGGAATACCTTGCCAACCAAATCTTACGACGACCACGATATGTGTATAGGACATCGGTAAATCTTGAACACTATGATTATACTTGAACTTTGCCGGGTCGTAAGTATCCTGTTTGCGTTCACCTTTACGCAACGTCTCTAACAGATCGTCAAGAAGACCCTCATGCATTCCAGGGTGGTTAAGAGCGTGTTCCCATCGTTCCTGGGTCAGGTATATCCTATGTCCCCCGCGATCTTCTACAAATATAGGCCACTCGGTCAATTCGGCCATCATGATTCAGCTTGCCAACGTTCTTCGTCGTAAGCGGGCAACTCACAGCGCAGGGGTTTGTCGCGGCGCGCTCCCAGAGCGTAGCTGGCCATGATCAACTGTTGAATCTCGGTGCTGCCTTCGTAGATGATCGCGCCGCGGGCGTTGCGCATGTAGCGCTCTACGTCGTATTCGTCGCTGTAGCCGTAGGCGCCGTGCACCTGAACAGCTTCGTTGGCCGCCTGGAAGGATTTCTCCGTGGCGTACCACTTGGCCGCCGAGGTCTCGAAGGTGTTGCGCTCACCTTGATTTTTCTTCCAGCCCGCTTGCAGATAGAGCAACCGGGCAGCTTCGTAATCCAGGGCCATGTGGGCGATCTTGGATTGAATCAGTTGGTGCTCGGCGATGGGTTTTCCGAAGCTGCGGCGCTCCTTGGCGTAGTCGACGCTGGCCTCTTTGGAGGCCCGCAGGAGACCGGTAGCCCCGGCGGCCACGGTGTAGCGGCCATTGTCGAAAGCGGACATGGTCACTTTGAAACCCTCGCCCTCTTGCCCGATCATGTTGGCCGCGGGAACGCGCACGTCCTGAAAGTTGATCCAGCCGGTCGATCCGGCTCGCACGCCTAACTTACCGTGAATGTCGTCTCGGGTCACGCCAGGGCTGTCCAGGTCGACTAAAAAACTGGTCAATCCCTGGTAAGCCTTCTCGGTATCGGGGAGGGTCCGTACGGTCACAAGGGCGTAATCGGCCGAGGTCGCCAGCGAAATCCACATCTTCTCGCCGTTGAGGATGAAATCGTCGCCGTCGCGCTTGCCGGTGGTGCGGATGTTGGCGAAATCGGAGCCCGCGCCCGGCTCGGTAAAAGCGCCGGCGCCGATCTTTTCGCCGCGGGCCAGGGGAATCAGAAAGCGCTGCTTTTGCTCCTCGTTGCCCCATTGCAACAGGGTCAGGCTGCACAGGGCCGTGTGCACCGACATGACCACGCGCAGCGTGGTGTCCACGGCTTCTAGTTCTTCGCAAGCCAGCCCCAGCGAAACGTAATCCATTCCTTGCCCGCCATATTTGACCGGGATGCAAATCCCCAAAATGCCCAATTCGGCCATGCGCGGCAGCACAAAGGGCGCCATCTCCTGCTCGCGGTCATATTTTTTGATCGTGGGGGCGACTTCCTTGTTGGCAAAATCACGCACCATCTTTTGTACCATGCGGTGCTCGTCCGATAAACCAAAATCCATGGTCTTTCCTCCAAGTCGTGGGGATGCTATCCAAGTGACACGCTAATTATACTCCATAACAGAGTGAAAAATTGGGATGGTTCATTGGCCTGTTTTACAGGCCAATGAACCATCCCGAAAAATTCGACTATACTTGAGTTATGGAAAATAATGAGCGCGCTGACTTGGCCGCCAAGATTCTCGGCATTTTGATATTATTTGCTCTTGTGGGAATCGCGCCCCGACCGCACGCGATTCGAACGGGGTTGGAGCGGGCTCGCCGCGCCCAAACGTTTGATTCGCCCCGCAGCGTTTCCGCCGAACTGGCCCATCTGGCCGAGGCCTTGCCCTGGTGGGGTAATCTGTGGGCGCAGGCGGGACATGCCGCCCTCAAAGGGGGCGCGCCCGATGAAGCCATCACCTATTTCCAGCGCGCCGCCGAGAGGGGTGAACTCACTCCGCAAGACAATCTCGCCCTTGGTGATGCTTACCATCAAACCGGCCAGGTTGACTCCGCCATCGCCGCCTGGGAGCGAGTTGATTCTTCCGGCCACATGTACGCCGAGGCGCTGCCTCGCCTGATCAACGCTTATCTCAAGACGGAAGCGTTTGGCGAAGCCCGCTCGGCATTGGAGACCCTGATCGCATCCCAAGGGGTCGAGGCCCGCCACGTTTTCGACCTGACCAGCTTGGAGGACAGCAACTATCCGCTTGCCTATCACTTGGGCTTACTCCTGGCCATCCGTGCGCCTGGAGTGGCGCCCCCCTATCTGCTCCAGGCCGCGGAGATTGATTCCGGTTTGGCTGCGCAGGCCACGGAACTGGCCGAGGCGATCCAGGGGGCCGGATTGGAAGAATCTTCCAGTTATACGTCTTTGGTGGCCGGTCAGGCTTTGGCCGGTCAGGGCCGCTGGGATTTGGCCGCCCACGCTTTTCAACGCGCTGTCCGGCTGCGGCCTGACTACGCCGAAGCCTGGGCCTATTTGGGCGAGGCGTACCAACATATAGAACGCGGCGGCGACGCCCGGCCGGTTTTGGAGCGGGCGCTGGTACGCGATCCCGATTCGCTGGCCGCCAACGCTTTCCTGGCTATCTATTGGCAGAGGCAGGGGGAATTCGAAAAAGCGCGTGCCTATTTGGATCAAGCTGCCCAGCTCGATCCCCGCAACACGGCCTTACAAATCTATTTGGCGGAATTATGGGCTCAACAAGGCGATTTGGATACCGCTCAAACCTATTTTCAGGCCGCCCTTGACCTGGCCCGGCGCGATCCGGCTGTCTGGAGGGCTTACGCCGATTTCTGCTTGCGTTATAACCTGGACCTACACACAAAAGCCTTACCTGCTGCCCGGCAAGCCGTGTTGCTAGACCTCGATGATCCCGCCTCGCTGGATAGGCTTGGTCAAGTTTTGTTCCGGCTGGGCGATCATCTCAACGCCGAGCGTCTCTGGCGACGTGCCCTGGCCCAAGATAGCACCCAAGCTTCTACGCATCTTCATTTGGGGTTCTTGTATTTGTTTCAGGATCGACCTGACCTGGCCCGGAGTCACCTCTCCCTGGCCAGTTCGTTGGCGCCTGCTTCGTTTGTGGCGACTCAGGCCCGGCGTCTGTTAGGCCAATTGCCGTGAATTATTGTTCCAGCCAGGCTTCGATCGCGCCCAAGTGGGTGCAGATTCGGGCTCCGGCCTGGTTGCCCGTCCGACAGGCCGAGGGTGCATTTTGGCCCTGAATCAGCGCGGCGATGAAACCGGCCGCAAAGGCGTCCCCCGCCCCGGTCGTGTCGACGACATCGACGCGGGGAGCCGGGATCAGTTCACCTTCGGGATCGCCCTCGAGCCAGGAGCCTTTCTCCCCCAACTTGATGATCACGTTGGCGCCGCCGCGCTCTTTCAAGATGTGGGCAGCCTGTTGGGAGTCCTTTTCCCCCGTCAGGCGAAAGGCTTCGAAGTCGTTGCAGAGAAAATAATCCAGGTTGGGCATGATCTGCCATAAGATGGCGCGTAAATCGGGGTCATCCATGCGTTCGTTGAAGACCACATCCAGGGAAGTGGTCACGCCCTGCTCTTGCAAGGCAGCCAACTTTTGGCCTAAACTTTCCTCTAGCAAACTGGGCAGGACAAAAAATCCAGCGATGTGGAGATGCCGTACATCGGTTGACAGCAAAGCGTTCACGTCCAAGTCGGCGGCGGTGAGGCTGGCATTGGCGCCCGAGGTGTGGACGAAGCGGGGCGAAAAATCATGATCGACGAGCCCGACGCTGATACCGGTGGAAACATCGGGCACCGGGTGGACAAAACGAGTGTCGACTCCGAGACGTTGCCAATAATCCTGTAACAAAGAGGCTGCGTCGCCGTTTCCAGTATGGGCGATCAATCCTGTGGGTACCCCGAGGCGGGCCAACCCAATCGCCGTGTTTGAAGCACAGCCACCCGGCGAGACGATGGCTTGCTTGAAGCTGAGCGAGTCATGGCGGGGCACATCGTCCACCGGGTAACAAATGATGTCGAGCGTGACGTTGCCAAAGACAATTGCCTGCATGGTGGTTTTTCCTTACATAATTGTAATCCCTGTCTAATCTTTCTGGAGGGCATTTTGGATGGTATAATATAGGGTATAGTTCTCTTTTTGGAAGGAGGAAAGAAAATGAAAACTCGCACATCGATTCGATCATTCTTATTTGTGGCTATTTTCGTGGTTTCATTGCTGGCTTTGGCAATTCCCAGCGGCGTTGTCGCTGAAGAACTAAAAGCCAAAAGGCCCTATGTAACGCTAACGGTGAACAACAACAGTCAATTTGATTTCACGCTTTGGCTGCTTGGCCCGGAGAGATATAATCTCACCGTTCCACCTAAAACCAACGAGACCATCATTGTAGATCGAGGTTGGTATGCCTTCACGATGACCGCCTGCAATATTACTGAGGTGGGCACCATGGACCTGACTAGGCGCCAGACCGTCCAGGTGCCAGTTTGCGGCGGCGTAGCGTTTCGTCATTATAAACCAAATCAAATTGATACGTCCGATTATATCAAGCCAATCACCATAACCATCCGCAACAAAACGTTTGAGGAAATCGATCTCTACCTGCGCACACAGGAAGACGATTATTTCCTCCATTTTGATCCGTTGGAAACCAAAAAGCAGACGGTGATGCGATCGGAAGATCAGTACGTGTATAGTTTTGTCGCCTGCGACGCGTTACAGACAGGCTACTATACTGCCCGGGTGTCACCGCCCCTGGATTTGGATTGCGAGAAAGTTGGCAGTGGTGGTGTCAGTGGCGGTGGCTAGGTTCTAACAAGCCAATTTCAATCCTGGCACGCTCGATACCTATGGTTGCCTCCGAGCAGAAATGCCCCAAGTCTTCTTGGGGCATTTCTGTTTCAAGAACTTCAAGAGAGGTATGAATATTTCGGGGGCTATCTAATTTGACAATGTCATATTTTCGCATAGACCACAGCGGAGCCGCCGATTGAGTAGCGCAGCGTATCGAAATCTAGGCGGAGCGGCTCTGATCAGCCCCGTTCTTGGTTTCGATACGGCAAAAAACGCCTACTCAACCGGCGAACTACCTTCACTTTGCTAGAACAAACGTTTAATGTGACATTGTCAAACTAATAATGAAGTTTAAGAAAATAATTCGGTAATACCTTCAACCTACATGCTGCGATTTGCCGTAGGCAACCCTTCGGGAAAATCGCTCCTTGGGGCTGTCGCCGAACGTCGATCTTCATCGACGCGGCTGCGTCCACGCAGGTGGACGCTCAGCGAAGCTCCTATGCACGACTTCAGTCGCAAGTTTTTGGGCGTTTCATCACCTAAGCCCCGTTCAGCTTATCCCCGAATTAAATTTTTAAAGTCCATAATTCGAGGCTGGCCCACAAAATCCGGATTTCCAGGCTCGCCGAGGCGCGCAGAGCAAGAAGTTGAACTTTCGAATCAGGGGCAATATTCGATCGGTACGCCCAGAGCGTGTCCATCGGGGAAGTAGCCCAAGTTGCCCGCTCCATCTTCGGCGAAAACTTGGTATTCAATAACGCCGTCATCTGTGCCCAGTTCCGCGGCCGCTTCATCAGCGAGATCGAGGATGAAGCCGTGCAAACCGCCGCTGGCGTGATCATGAACGGGGGCAGTGTGCCACGAACCCACGTAAGGGCTGCCATCTTCAAGGAAACGGTATTGGACGTAAGCATCATCAATGCCGGAAGGGTCGAGAATGTTGGCGCGGATGCTCAATTGGTCGGGGCCGCAGGCGTTTCCGCCGGGGTAATATACCGTGGCTTCCAGGGCAGCAACGTTTTCGATGGTTGGCGGCGCGGTGTCTCCGCTGGGGGTCAGGGTCTCCGTGGGCGTCGGCGTCGGTGGCGGTTTAATCACCGGCAAGTCGCTGGTATCCCCAAACACTTGGGCGTGTTGGCCCCACAGCCAGCAGCGACCGGCATGATCGGGGTTCTTGATGATCCAATAATTGGCGGGCGGGAACTTGCCGACCACTTCGGCTTCTTCGGTGGTGTTGAGAATCCCAAGCAATTCGAAGTCTTTGCCGGGACCATCTCGACAATTGGTATCTTGCGAGACACGCACGATGGGCACAGATGGGGTTGGCGACAAGGTCGCGGTGGGAGAATCATCCGCCGGGGGTGGGGCGGCTTCCGTTGGTGTCAGCGTAGGCCGGTTTTGAGGGGGCGGTTGCCCCTGCCGGGCCTGAATTGTGGCCGCAACAACGGTTTCAACCTGTGACTGAGTCTGCTGCTCCGGCTGGGTTTGCAGGTTACAAGCCAGAATAGCCACAAGCAACATCCCCAATCCAATTAATTTTCTCAATCGCTTCATGGCAATCTCCTCCTATATCACGGTTGAACCTGCCAGACGTGCACAACCGGCTTGCCGCCATCGGCATAGAGCTCCAGAACATAGAGGAGGCCCTCTTGGCGGTCGTAGGCCGCCGCGCCGATGCGGTTGCGGCGCTGGTCGCCCCAGCCCAGGCTGATTTCGTCCCATTCGGGGGCATTGAGGTAGAGATATTCATCGATGTCTAACACGGCGTAAGGCTGCGGCTCCCAGGATTCTATTTCTCCGGCCGCGACGCGGGCCAGATCGGCGGGGTTGTAGAAAATCAGTTGAGCGTCCCAGCGGGTGCTCCACCAGCCGCGGTAGGTGACGCAGGTGCCGTCCTCTTCGTTGCAACAGCCGCTGAAGTCCTCGGGTGGACAGGGCGAGCCATCGGCCAGGCGGCAGGTGGTAAATTCGTCGTTATGGCTGGGGTCTACGCAGGCGTGTTCGGGCCCATCGGGATGGATATAACCATACCAGTATTTCGCGCCGGTGCTTTTGGTGCCGGCGAAGAGTACGGCGGTTTGGCCTGCGGGGGTGGTCATCCAGGCGCCGCCTTCCCACTCGTCGGGGTGTTGATAGCCATCCATGGCGCGGGTGATGTCTGGGGTGTTGTAGGCGTTTTCGTAGAGCAACAGGGTGGTTTCTTGCAAGCGCGTGCCAGAGGGCGGCGCGCTGCCGTCCTCGTTCCAAGGGGTGTAGGAAAACAAGGTCGGGCCCATGCCGCCCTGTCCGCCATCGCGCATCCGCCCGGTGGCCAGGTAGCGGCCTGCGGTGTAGGCATCGGCCCAGTCGGAGGGGATGTCGAACAGGTAGCCGTTGGTGCTGTACAGACTTTGATTTCCGATGAACCAGACGCCCTGCAAGTTGGGCGCGGTGAAATCGGCGCTGATCCAGGCGTGGGAGGCTTCATCCTGGGGTTGCAGGTGTTGGCCCCAGGCGATGTGCAGCAACGGCCCTGTCTCGGGGCGATTCAAGTATTGCAGCCCCATCTTGGGAATCTCTTCCAGGTTGGTGAAGTACCCGGCGGTGACATCCTGAAAGTCTTGCACAAATTCGGCCAGAGGCAAATCTGCCAGGTCCCGCGAGATCACCGGCGCGGGGATGCTGACCTCGGCGACCTGATTGCCATCCGGCAGGCCGCCATAAGCGATGCGGTCGTGCCCGGAGACGAAGAGGGTGTTGTTATCAGGGTTGAAGCTCATGGCGTTCCCGCCGTAGGCAAAGGTTAGCGGCGGTTCATCGCCGCCGGGCAGCCGGAAGGCGCCCTGGTAGACCAGGTCCTCCGGCTGGATGAGATCAGCGGGCAAGTCTTGCGGCGGCGCGGATTCTGTGGGGGTAGAGTCCGCCGCGGCTTGCGTCTCGGGTGGTGGTTCGGCGGCATCCGGCTCTGATGGCGTCGCAGATGCTCCCGCCGGCGAATCTTCCGTGGGCTGCGCTGGCAAGGGTGTCTCAGCCGCGGTCAGGTTGGTGAGGTTACAAGCCAAGGTGCTGAGTAAAATAGGTAGAAGAAGGGCAAGCAGAGTTTTACGCATCGTTTTTCTCCTGTAAAGAGTTCCAGAGGGCCGCTTAAGGCCCTCTGGAACTCTTTTGGTTTAGGGCCCGGAGGGCAAGATTTCTACCTCGACAATCAGATCCATGTAGCCACGTTCATCGCTGATAGTGTAGGTGCCACCGGTTGCGTTCTCAGGCGGCGAAGGTAAAACGCGCTCGCCATCGAAAAGCAAGGACCAGGTCCCATTTCGATCGGTCTCGGTGAAGGTGGCGCCAAAACTCCAATACTCTCCCGGTTCCAGAGTGATATCGACCGTATTGCTCGCTGGGCAGTGGATTAAGGAACGTTCGTGGCTATTGGTGCCAAGGCCTTCATAGGGTAAGGAATCGCATTCATTAATCAGCGATTGAATATCATAGGTACGATTTTCGTGCACACAAACCCCGGTGAGGTAATTATGCCAGTTGGCATGGTATCCTGACCTGAAGTGTAGAAATTTCGTGTTCGCTCCACTGGCGCGGAAGCCGCCATTCAGGGGACCCACGCTGGTACCGGTGCTACAGAATTCAAAGCCGGAATCGGTAGGGATGTCGTGGGTGTGTAGTTCCAAAAAGGTGATGCGAGCAAGGCGCGGGCAGGGTTCATTCTCCTTGGTGACCACGTTGCTGAGGGGCGATTCGCTCTCTGGGGCGCGGGCATCAACGCCATCCCAGGCGGAAACTTGAATATCCCAGCCCTGACCGCAGGTGGGAAAACCAAAAGGCAACGAAGCGGCGCGGTCTTCTTTGTCGGCCGTCAAGACAAAGTTGTCGTTGAGATAAATCTTGAAGCCACGGATCTGTTCTTCGTCCCCCTCCCATGTCCAGGCAATGCGCGGTCGTCCACTGAAGTCATTGTACAGGGTGTGGATATAGGGGATCGAGAAAGCCGATTCTTCGCACGAAGGAGAGCAAATGCGATACTTGACCTGGAAGGAGTGACCCTCATCGCCGCCTCTTGATTCTCCCGTGAGGACGCGTCCATCCCAGGGGTATTCGTGGTTTTTCCAAAGCCAGCCCAAGTCAACCGAATTGACTCCCACAGTGGCGTTACAATCTATCTCTACGCCAACCGGCTCGTCGAGGGTGGTCGGAATCGGTGGGACGCCATACGTGCCTTCGCCCAGATACTCGGCGATATTCCAGCGACGCTCTCCCAGCGGCTCGAAGGGACCGTAGCGGTCATAAAAGCGACCGATCACGCCAGCGTAACAAGAAACTGTGTCATAGACTCCGCTGACTTCTAATTCCAGGGCTTGCGCCTCGACCATGACAGGAATTTGGATGTCGCCAAGGAAGAATTCGGGGATTTCGAAAAACAGATCATCGCCGGGGTCAGGAAGGGGCTCGAAATCTGCTTCGAGGGGCGGACAGTAGTCGTCTTCGGGGTCTCCGGCTTCATCGGGGCAGAGATCGGCGTCATCGGGAGCGCCGTCGCCATCGCTGTCGGGGCCGGGGGGCGCGCCGCCGCCATCGGGCGGGCCGGGTTCTTCGGGATCCAGATCATCTCTGTCGGGGACGCCGTCGCCATCCGTGTCGGGGCACCCCTCAGTTTCCGCAGGCCCTGGTTCTGTGGGGCAGGCGTCATCAAGATCACGCAGGCCGTCGCCGTCGCTATCGGGACATCCCTCGAGTTCAGCAGGCCCGCGTTCTTCGGGACAGGCATCTTCTTCATCAAGGATGCCATCACCGTCAGAGTCGCCCGGTGTGGGGCAACCGTCATGGTCTACCCAACCAGCTTCGTCAGGGCAGGTATCTTCATGGTCAGCCACGCCGTCACTGTCGGCGTCGGGGCAGCCTTCTGTGGGTGCAGGGCCAGGCTCATCGGGGCAGGAATCGCTTTCATCAAGCGTGCCATCCCCATCCCGGTCGCCTTCGGTTGCTGAAGGACAGCCATCCGCCTCGGGCAAGCCAGTCTCATTGGGACAGGTATCTTCGGCATCGGCAACGCCGTCGCCGTCGCTATCGGGGCAACCATCGGCGGTCGGATGGGCCTCGTCGGGACAGGCGTCGTTCTCGTCAAGGACGCCATCACCGTCTTGATCGGGTAGCTCGACCACGTCCAGGTTGATGGAGGCATGGGCACGCCCTCCCTGGGTGTTGAACGCTCGGACCGTCAGGGTGTGATTACCAACGGCTTGAGGCTGCCAGGGCACCAACAAGGGGAAGGGGGAAATACCCCCGGGCAAGGAACTGGTTTCTGCTTCGAGCAACTCACCGTCAACCCAAAGTTCGACGCGGGTCAGGTTGGTCTCATCTCGGGCGATGGCTCGCACGGTGACGCGCTGGCCGGTTTCCAGTTGATCCCCGTTGAGGGGAGCGTTGATCAACACTAACGGCCTGGAAGCTGCCTCCGCCGGGGTCAAGAAGTAGTACCCGGCCGCGGCCAGGACGGCCAGGACGGCGCACAGGCTTCCGACGATTCCCAAAAGCGGCAAGATCCTTCTAAGCCCAGATTTTTTAGCCGTTGATCGGTAGTTTGGTGAATAATTCCTGTTCATGATATACTTTCCTTTGATGTAGGAGTTGACTTTTCGACAACTCAGGTAGATTGAATGTGAATCATTGGAAAAGTTCAACTTCTCTTTTTTGCAAATACTATCCTCTACAGGGTTATATGAGCGGCACAACGAACGAGAACCAACCAGACCACTCACCAGTGTTACCGGCACCATCTACTGCACGCACGCGCCAGCGGTAATAAGAAACATCCACTGAAACTTCCAGGTTGGTGTCATTCACACCTGTGAAGGGACTGCCGGAGACATGCTCCCAACTGCTTTCATCCGGACTTCGTTGGAGCTCAACCTGATACTCGGCGATGCTGCTCTCGTCAGAGACAGCTTCCCAGCGCAGCATGGCGCTGCCCGCACTGAGTTCGCTGCCGTTGGTGGGTTTTAGCTGTTTGGGCGCAGACGGCGGGGTGGTATCGGCTGCGGGCGTTGTGGGCGTGAACGTCGGGGTAACGGTTGGCGTGGGGGTCTCGGTCGGCGGCAGCGGCGGGGCATCGACGACCGAAACATCACAGGTGTCCGTGCTCAATGCGACGATCTCACCCCAGACCCAACATGTAGCGGCGGCGCTGGGATACTCCAACACCCACCAGGAGCTATCGGCGTTACGGCCAACCACGCTCGCCTCTTGGCCTTCAGCCAGCGATGCAACCACCGGATAATCCGGGCTGGGGCCGCTGCGGCAGTTAGCGCCGCTCAGGGCGGTGACCAGGGGCGGGCAGGCGGGCGCGGCCTCTTCCTCCTCTTCGACGGGGGTGGGCGTGAAGGTAGGTGTAATCGTCAGCGGGGTCTCTTCGACGCAGAAGCTCCGGATGCTGGAATCTGGCCCGCTCGTGTCGGGAACGTAGGCCTTGGCGCGCCAGTAATAGCAGGTACCGGCGGGCAGCGGCCAGGTTCGGCTGGTTTCGAGATGATCGAGCGTGCCAAAACCCCAACTGATGTCGGCAAACGACGAGTCTTCGGAGATGTCGATCGTGTAGCTGTAGGGGTGGCAACTATCATCCGGATAAGACCACTCCAACACGGGATCGGGCGCCACGGTGGCGCCATCGGCGGGAGCAACCAGCACGGGAGCAACCAGCTCATCGGCAGCACATTGTCCGCTCACAGGCGTAACTGTCATCGCCGAAGAGACTCGCACGGAAACCGTGGCCGGGTTGCTGACTTCCCCGGTCGAGTCGTAAACGCGCACTTGCAGCGTATAAGCGCCCCCTTCGGCGGGAGTCCATTCCTGTGAGAAGTCGGTGAAGGTCGTACCCGCTTCGGCCGGGGCGTCGCGTCGGTAGGCCTCGCCGTTGATCGAGAGCACGATCTCGGCGATTCCCTCTCGGGCGAAGGCATGAGAGACAATGGTGATGGATTCTCCCGGGGAAAGGGTCGCCCCCTTGCGGGGAAAATCGATCCAGGCCCGGGGGCGGGTTTCCATTTCACGGGTGCAGGATACCGTTCCCGCAGCGATGAGAAGCAACATGCTGATGAAAATAACTTTAGGCGAGATAGATGTCTTCATGATTAACTCCTGTTTTGGTGATAAGACGCTCAATGCGATAGACGACATACCTTGATGACGCTGTACCATTCTCCACTTTCATCGGCACCGCTAAAATATGTGCCATTCCTTATATATCCTTGATGACCGGGTTCGGCTTCACAAAGCGGATAGGTCGGGTCCGGATAAGCTCTTTCTTCGGGGTTGCGGAATTCCCATTCAAAGTCGCCTATGTTCCATTCACCAGCACCGGCTTCCAGGCGCGCCCAGGCATGGAAAACGAGATGCTCATCGCCAGCGAGGGTAAATTGTTCTGTATGAAATTCCGCAGGCCAGCCTCCATGATAGCTACTTCCCCAACATCCTGAATGAGATTCCTGGTACCCGCCGCTGGGAATGCGCATCTCAATCTCTGGGGCAGTCCAATCGGCCACCCGCCGTGAGCCGCCAGCAGAAACGATGTCGGCGGTGAGGTACATATAAACGTGGTTGATGCGCCAGCGCTCGAAGTAGTCCGAGCAGCCATTCTGCCAACTGATCCAGTAACGTTGGCTGCCTTCGACATGGTATTGGTTGTTGTCTTCATCTTCTTCGGCCAGAAGGTCGTCCGGATCGATGGTGATGGTGTAGCCATCTCCACGGGTCAAAGACATGCGAGTTTCCGGATCAATGCCCGGGAACCCCAGCACTGTCGTGTCACGGGGCGCAAGGGTGACGTTGTCCAACTCTTGTGTCAATTCACCAGCGTGGAAGGGGATGCTGGCTTCCAGCGTGCGGTTTTCCAGGGTTCCTTCGCCGCTGTTTCTTATCGTTACCTGTAGCTGCTCACTTTCCTCCTCGAAGGCTACATCGGTGATTTCTAGATCGGGCAAATTGGGGCAATAGGGGCGACGAGCATCCATGGCGCCGGAGATTTCCGCGCTTTCTTGAATGTTGTTTCGGGAGTCAAGCACCACGCACACATCCATGGGTCGCCTGTAAGCACGGCCGGTGTCCAGCACCCGGGTATCTCCCGGCTCGAGCCTGAAATTCTGCGCGAGTATCCATTGATTGACTTCTTCCCCTCTGATCAGGTCAACCCATAAATCATGGTTGGCCCAGGTGGCCGTGCCCTGATTCCGGACCTCGACAAGCAGGTTGCCGCTAGCCTCATCCACAGACAAGTTTTCGACCCACAAGAAGGGTGCGGGTGTGTAGCCATCCGGCACGCCGATGGGGGTGTCCCCGGTCGGCTCAACGCGATAAGTCACCTCACAGCGGCGGTTGTCGGACATCATCCGGCTTTCGTGCACGCTGTAAAGATCGCCAATATTGCTGTGCTGGTAAAAATTTTCAACTTCACAGACGAGGTCATCACAGTCCGGGTCGCCGCTCCAATTGCAACGGCCGCTGTCTTCATCCATCATGTGGAAACCAAGCACGAGAGTCTCGTTCATGGGGACTTCGGTGATGAAGGTTGGATAGCTGATCCAACTGCGGGATTCCCTGGCAGCAAATTCAAAGAGATCATAGGTGGTGTTGTGCGTTATACCCACAGCCTGGTCAAGCCCACGCCCTAAGCTGCCGGTATCGAAGGTCTCTTGCTGGTCATTCACGAAGAAGTGGCCGTGCACCGGGCCAAGGTCACCGGTACGATCATCGGCATCGCCATCGCCGCCCAATTCGTGGGTGATCAGATCGTAGAACGTGACCATTACTTCCACTTCGCACTCATCTTCGGGGGTATCGATGATGACGGGTGGAGCAGCCGGGCGTGATTCCGGCCCGTCGGGGAAACCAGGCCCAAAGGCGGTCACGGTGAAAATGTATTGCTCGCCACAGGGCGGGCGGAGCCACTCGGGGGGAAGATCGCTGACAAAGCGAAACTGATCCCGATAACGCTCTGTCCATTGCAGGTTGCCATTGAGATAAACAGCGAAGCCGTTGATTGGGTCCTCGTCGGGCTCAGGGTAGTATTCCCAACTCAACCCATGGCGGCGTTCATCCAGAAACAGGTTGGTAGGCGGGGTCATCTCTTCGTCCAGCCAGCGGGGTTCCAGTCCAAAATCGTCCGAATTAGAGACGCGGTATTCGACCCTGAAATCACCGCTGATGCTGGCCGCCGAACGGGTGACACCATCCCAATGTTCGCTGGGAATGCGCATGGCAAGACGGCCCAGGTCGACAGAGTCCGTCCCGCCCATGGTGATGCCCGCGCATTCGATGTCCAGGGATAGGGGTTGGTCATCGGGCCAGGCAAAATATTCAGAAGCGCCCTCCAACTCGGAGATGTCCCACGGCCCTCCGGCCAGCGAGACATAGCAATTTGTGTCCTCGTAGCGTCTGCCGGTTTCAAACGCCAGGATTTCCATGTAGAGCATCTGGGGCAGCCTGGAACCGGTATCAAAGAGATCACTCCAATCGAGCCCTTGAAAGAATTCAAATAGATCCAGGGAGGCGCCCGGCGGAGAGAAATCCAGGTCAGGAGCGCCATCAGGTGAGGCGGGTTCATCGCCGGGTGGTTCTTCCGCCCCGGCATCGTCCGGTTCAGTCGCTTCTTCTGATTCGGCGTCTTCTCCGGACGCGCTTGCTTCACCGGAACCACCTGCTTCTCCCGTTCCCCCTCCGGCGGGTACATCGAGCGTGTCGCCGGGGGCCGGTTCCGCAGAGGCCATGTCAGGGTTGAGCTCGGATAGCTCTTCCGGGCTGATACCGTGTTCATCGGCGATGGTTTCCAGGGTATCGCCTTCTTCCACCGTGTAATCTTCCATGATAGGTTCGGCTTCCACTGCTTCGATCTCGATGGTGGCTTGCCCGTACACATCATCCGGGGAGAGGGCCCGCACCAGCAGAATGTGTTTCCCCGTGGTGGTGGGCTGCCAATTGGCGTTCAAGATCAAGGGGTTGGCTGGCTCGCTTCCCGGAGCTTCTCGCTCGTCGACAAGCTCGCCATCGACCCATAACTCCATCCGGGTGACGCCTTTCTGGTTGCGGGCTGTGGCGTGAATGATGGCGCTTTGCTCCACGTCGATCTGGTCATGCTGAGCTGGGCTATGGATCAACACCAGCGGTCGGGAAAACACGGCCCTGGCCCGCTGGGGAAAGATGAATACGATCGCTGCGGCGATGAACATGCCGATCAGGATCAATGCGATCAATAAGCCAATGCCAAGTTTGCGGCCTGTTTTTTTCTTCATAGTTTCGCTCCTGTGTCTTTAACTGCTTGTTTCATGGTTTGGATAAGAAGTTGAACTTTTCCGCAACCCAGGTGAATTGCTCGAGGTGTGGTTGAAAAAGTTCAACTTCTCAATATTGACCAGAATACATAATCTCAATTACGTCAGGGGGACCGTAAACGTGAACCAGCCGGACCACTCCCCGACGTTGCCTTCGCCATCGACGGCGCGCACACGCCAGCGATAATAAAAAGCATCTAATGAGACTTCCAGATTGGTGTCATTCACCCCTGTGAAGGGGCTGCCCGAGACGTTCTCCCAACTGCTTTCGTCCTGGCTTTGTTGGAGTTCAACCTGATATTGTGCGATGCCGCTTTCGTCAGAGACAGCTTCCCAGCGCAGCATGGCACTGCTTGCGCTGAATTCGCTGCCGTTGATGGGTTTTAGCTGCTTAGGTGCATTAGGGGCTTGGGTGTCTTCCGTCGTTTCGTCGCCTCCGTCATCTTCGCCAGGTTCCCCCTCTGTCTCGTCATCTGGCGCTTCGGGGGTGACACATGAGCCCGTTACCGCAACCGTGACCGGGTAGACTTGTTCACCACCCTGAAGATCGACCACGGTGAGGCGGTAAAGTTCATCGTCACAGTGGCAGGCTTCATACCTGCCCTCGAAATCAACCTCGGAGCTGCCCAGCATGACAGCTTGGGCATTTTCGACCTTCCAATGCAGGTCGGCGCAGGCGCCTGCTTCGATTTCTTCGGGCTCGGCCCAGAAATTGACCGTCGGCTGGAGCGGCTCTTCAGGCGTCAAAGTGGGCGTGGGCGTCAGGGTAGGGGTCAGTGTAAGCGTGGGGGTGGAAGGTTGCTCGGGTTGTCCCTCTTCTTCGGCGGGCGCGGGTTCTTCCGCAATCTGTTCGCCCACCTGCACGCGGACGGAATCCGGCTCGCTGGCCGACCCATCCTCGGCGATGGACAAGACCTGTATAGTGTATTCGCCTGCGTCGGGCGGCGTCCACGGCTGGGAGAAACGAGCCAATTTCCCCTCGCTGGGGAGATCAACCAGTTCGAAGGTCAAGTTGCCATTGATCCAAATTTCCACTTTTTCAACGCCTTCGCTGCCGGAGGCATGGCCTTCGATGTTGATGGACTCGCCTTTCGGGAGAGTCAAATCGTCCAGGGGCACATCGATCCAGGCACGAGCGCCAGCGGACGTCGTTGGGTGTTCACAGGCTGATATTCCCAACACCAGCAGCACGGACAAAACCGACCATAAAATCCATTTTCTCGTTTTCATTTTCTAACTCCTTTTTCCTCTTGGGAATCGCCTGAAATCTTAGCATTGTTGATTTGCAGCCATGATTGGACGAGTTCTAAATCGAGACTATCTTTGGGGATGAAAGCTTCCGCTCCTACTTCCTGCGCCGAGGTATGAAAAACTTTGGCGCTGTCATGGTAGGCGCTGACGAGGATGACACGAAGGTTCTCAGCCAGCGCTTTGAGGCGAGGAGTGCCTTCCATCCCGCTCACGTCGGGCAGCATCACGTCGACAACGGCGATATCGGGCTGCAACCTGGGCACCATCTGTTCGGCGGCGGGGATGTCGCCTGCTTCTCCCACGACGATCATGCCTGCATGGGTCAACAATTGGCGCAGTTGGCGGCGGAAGGAGGGTTGATCGTCTACGATCAGGACGCGAGTCATGAGGTTTTTCTATTTCCGAGGGATTCCATCAGGCTTTGGGTGGTGGTGAAAATTGGCTGATGATTGATCCGCCAAGTGACATTCACTTTGTTGAAGTGAGTGTCACTTGGCCTTCGATGGGGCTCAGCGCGGCGCACAGTAACAGTCCGGATATGGAACCCATTCAGAATTTTCGCCACAGCCGCCTTCCGGGGGCTGGCAGCCGGTCTCATCTTCACACTCACAGGTTTCATAATTCCAGTTTTCACAATGGTACGATGCCGGTGGTGGGCAGATATCCGGTTCGTCTGTAGGCTCCGGGGTGTCTGTAGGTTCCGGGGTGTCTTCTTGGGGTTGTGGCGTTTGTGTCGGTCGCGGCGTTGGCGTTGGCAGCGGGCACAAGCCCGGATAAGAAGTATCCGGCTCGAAGCCATAGCTCCAGCGACAGGTGTTATCTACAGAGAATAGAGAGGCCAAGGGATAATGATCATTGTTGATCACCGGTGAACCAGCCTCCGCCAGGGTAAAGTGATCGTTATAATCAAACCAACCTGGTTCTCTAACGCCTTCGTCGCTCCAGCCGCCCCACAAGAAGGTGTCGGCTGAATCAATCAGACTATGTTTGAAAGCCAACTGCACGCGTTTTGAAGAAGCTGGATCACGGCGTCCCCAGGCTGCATCGGGGTCATCGCCGTGGCCGGCATCGAATATCAGTTGGTCGTATCCATCTACCCCGCCGAGCGGTGCTTCGGCAACGATGGGGGTCAAGCCTCCGACATCATTGTTGGTATCGCGCCAAACTTCGACGCCATCGGTCGTCCATTCAGTAGAAGGAGGCGCCAGGGCGCCAATCAACCAATCTCCGCGCCCATCTCTGTCCAGGTCAATTTCTACGGCGTAGAAAGCTTCTGAATCCGGAGGAAGCTCTCCCTCCAGGCTTAGAACAATGTAAATCCATTCACCACCTTCACCTACCTCTATCTTGATAAGATCGAGATAGGGCTGATACGCCATCTCATTGGCGGTGAAGGGACGCTCCAGGAGATTGACGTTCAAGTTGTCGCCAATTGCGCGGTGTTCGGGGGCATAAGCCGCCGAGGACAAATCGGAGATCCAGGTGCGGATGTGGGCAGGTTCGCCCGGTTGGGTCAGGTGCTCCACCGTTGGTTCAGGGGTATTCGTGGGTGAAACGGTGTCTATGATCTGGGGGGTTGCTGTCGGTGCAGGCAATTCTTCATCTAGCTCCTGGCTGTCCGCCGGTTCGCCTCCACCAGGCGGGAGAGGGCTTACACTTTCTCTAGTGGGCATATTGCAGGCAGAAAGAGCCAATGCTGTCATGGAAACAACGAAAAAAACTTGCAGGAATTTGTATTTCTTGTACATCAGACTCTCCTTTGGACACGTTGAAGGATCGAGATGGTGGTTCTCCTAACCATATTCGTCCAACATCACCCTAAGAATAACAAGAAAAAAGCCCGGCGTCATCGAGGCGAAGTACTGATTTGGTACTATTTTTTTGAAGGAAAACTCGGTACAAGGGTACTGGGGATGTCGGTATCAGTGAGTCAGTGAGTCAGGAATCAGTGGATCAGGGATCAGTGAATCGGTGAATCAGTGGATCAGGGAATCGGTGAATCAGAGGTCAGGGGGCTTTTTTACTGATACCTAATCTACTGATCCCTGATACCTGACCTGCTGCCCTCTGCCCTTCCAAATGACTTGCACGCAGGTGCCCTGCCCTGGTTCGGAC
>CAZJBA010000016.1:21157-27802 GCA_964544065.1 uncultured Anaerolineales bacterium
CTGCCCTCTGCCCTTCCAAATGACTTGCACGCAGGTGCCCTGCCCTGGTTCGGACTCCAGGTTCCAAATTCCCCCAATCAGTTCAACGCGTTCGCGCATACCGACAAGGCCGTAATGATCCTGAGCGGGCAAGTTGTGGAGCGTGTCCGGGACGGTAAACCCGCGTCCATCATCGCGAATCGACATGCAAAGTTGATCGTTCTTCCAAGTCAGGGCAACCTCAACTTGCTGGGCTCTGGCATGGCGGGCTACGTTGATGAGCGCTTCTTGAGTCACGCGGTAAAGGTTGAGTCCCACTTCGTCCGGCAACTGGCGCAGGGTCGCGTCAGAGGGGAGGTCAAGGGTTGCTTCCAGGCCATATTGTTGGCGCCATTCTTCGATATGCGACCGCAGAGCGGCGCCTAACCCGAGCGAATCAAGCATGGGGGGGCGCAACTGGGCACAGACCTGGCGCAATGAAGTCAGAAGTTCCCGAATTTCGGCCCGCATCTCCGACAAAGGTTGGCGCAGCGGTGAATCCTGATCTCCCTCCGTCAGCAGCAGTCCCAACTGGATGTTCATCCCCACCAGCGTTTGTATCGGGCTGTCGTGCAAGTCGCGAGCCAAGCGCGCTCGCTCCTCCTCGCGAGATCGCAACAACTGCCGCTGAGTCTGAGTCAATGTCTCGCGGCTGGCTTGCAACTCGTCGAGTTGGCGCCGCAGCGTCTCGACCAGGAGGACGTTATTCAAGGCAATTTCAGCCTGGCGGGCGAGCGTGTTGAGAATGCGAAGATCGTTTTCAGATAAATCGCTGCCATCTTGATGAGGCCCGACGGCCCACTGTGCGGGCACGTCGCTTTGAAATGTGAATCGAAAGCGCTCTTGTGGCGGCGATACAGACGGAAACGTTGCGTTCGGCTCGCCGATCCACAATTGTCCGCCGCGTAATTGCATCAACTCCGGCACCTGATGGGTAAGCACATGGTGGATTTGCTCGCGCTCGAGGCTGCGGGCAAGCGCGTCGCTGACCGTCTCGATCACGCCGGGGTAATCGTACCAGCCCCCATAGAAAAGTCGATCGACGAAACGTTCCACCCGGGGGTGAACCCAATTGAAGGACCAACCCACCAGTAAGGTCAGGCCAGAAATCACCGCCATCTGCAAGAAAATGCTCTCGGGCAAGACCCGGTAAAGAAACAGAAGCGGCCCAAGATACAACCCAAAAATCCCCAAGGATAAAATCGTGTATACCAGGGTGCGATTGAGCAAATGCTCGATGCCAAATAAATTGTGACGAGCCGTGGCGTAAAGGTAACTGAAAGCTGCAAGAACCAGGAATAAGCTAGCCAACCATTCCGGAAGCAGGGGGCTGAATCCAAATGCGGCCGGCAGCATGTACAGGAACAGAGGTGGGATTCCGGCCAGCAAGGATCCAAAGACAACAATCCGTACGTGGCCACGAGTACTTGAGGTGGCGCGACGTCGATACTGGTAGATCATCACGAAAAGAGCGCTGATTGCGATGATGAAGTGATAACTGGCCCCGAGGCGCCATCCCAGACGACCGACGAACATCCAACCGAGCAGGGCTAGAGGAACATTGCCATAGAAAAAAACAAATCCCCACTGGTATTGGGACAGGAGTTTATTCAGGGGGCGGGGAAAAAGGAAAAAGTAATGCAGCAAGAGCGGCGCAATCGCAAAATAGCTGCCAAACTTTAAAACGAGCAGACCAAAGGGAGGTATCCATGGAGAAGGATAGGCGACAGGAAATAGGATCGCCACAGCAATGGCCTGGGAAAGCAGGAATAAGACGCGTACCTCGGCGGCGTGATACCGTTGTTGAAACAACAAAACGCTGCCCAACCAAAAGACAAACACGACGAAATTGGTGCTGTTGACCGCCAGCGGGCTTATCTCCTCGAGAGTGATCTTTGGCGTCATCAACGTGATCCTCTCTTGAGTGGGGCCCACTGTCAGGCTCTCAGGCTCACTCTGAGCTACTTGGTAGTAGTACCAAGAAAGCGACTCGCCACCCGTTTCCGTCCCCTCCTCCTGATTAGCAATGGTGCGATAAGAGAACAGGGCTTCCCCTTTCTCCAGCGTGACATCTTCATCTTGGGCCTGCCACTGGCTGAACAGGTTATATCCCACCAGGAAAGGGACGATTAAAACCAGAGTCCAGAGCAAACCTTCCCCGAAAGTCCTACGGTTCGAACTTTTTTTCATGGCATCATGACTCCCCTGAAGGCGGTTGGACCCAACCGCGGCGGATGGCATGCAACATCGCCTCGGTGCGGGTTTCAACCCCCAATTTCCCGTAGACGTTGCTGACATGGTTTTGGACCGTTCGCTTGGTGATGCACAGTTGGTTAGCGATGGAGGCGTTATCGAGGCCTTGGGCTAATAAGCGCAGCACTTCCATCTCGCGGGGGGTCAGGTCCCCGCCGTCAGGACCGGGCTTGTCGCCCTGGTCAGACTTTTTCCCCACTGCCCGGCGCACTACCTGGCTGGCCACTGTGGGGCTGAGCCAACTTTCCCCATATGCAGCGGCGCAAACCGCTTTGGCCAGGGTCTCGAGAGCTTCATCTTTGAGCACGTAGCCGGTCGCTCCGCTCTCCAGCAGCCCAAAGATCATCTCGGAATCGTCGTGAGCGGTCAAGGCGAGCACGCTCGTGCCGGTATCTTGCGACTGCAATTGGCGAGCCACCTCCAAGCCGCTTTGGTCGGGCAAATTGAGGTCCAGCACAAGCACATCGGGTTTATGTTTTCCCACCAAATGGAGGGCTTCTGCGCCGTTGCTCCCTTCTGCCAGGACGACAATCTTGTCTTCCAACTCCAGAACGGAGCGCATGCCGGCCCGAACGATGGGGTGATCGTCAATCAGGATAACACTAACACGATGGCCCATAAAAATCTCTCCAACAAACCTGGATCTTGTGAAGTTGTCTTTGTACAGCATCTCCACCTAGATTATAATGTCTCTTTGCCTCAAAAGCGCATTTACCAGTATAATTAGAAGCGATGAAAACACAAATTTTAAGGTTATTTTGGCTTTTTGCTTGTTTGTTGATGTTAGCAGCTTGCCAGGCCAAACCAGAAGAAGAACCGCCCACCTCCGTTGTGCAGGACACTCCCGAGGAACAACTCGACACCGCCACCCTCCCGGCTCCCTCACCGACACCGGTCCCGCTGGCAGCCCAAGTCAACGAGACGGCCATCACCCTGGCTGAGTTCGAAGCAGAAGTCGAGCGGTACATCAGCGCAGCAGGGGCGGAACCAAGCGAAGAAGAGCAAGAAAAAATCATCCAGGCGATGATCGATCAACTGCTCTTGGCCCAGGCGGCCACAGAGGCTGACTTTCAGGTAGACCAGGCCATGCTGGAAGAGCGTATCGAGCAATTGAACCTCAGCCCAGAAGAGTTGCAAACCTGGCTGGACACTTACGGATACACCCAAGAAAGTTTCGAGGCAAAACTGGCCCGCTCCATCGCCGCGGCCTGGATGCGCGACCAAATCACTGCAAAAACGCCGCAAACAGCCGAACAGGTGCACGCCCGTCAAATTTTGGTCTATAATTTAGAAGAAGCCGAGAATGCGCTCAATCAACTGAATGCTGGCACCGAGTTCGAAACCCTGGCACAACGGTACGACCCCGCCACGGGAGGCGATTTGGGTTGGTTTCCACGTGGTTATCTCACCGTTCCCGAACTCGATGAAGTCGTCTTTGCACTTGAGCCTGGAGAACATAGCCAGGTGATCGAAACAACGGTTGGGTTTCATATCCTAACAGTAATTGAGCGAGCTCCCGATCGTACCCTCAGTCCAGATGCTTACAGGGCCATGCAAGCCGAGGCGCTGGAACGTTGGCTCCAAGAGCGTCGACAGCAAAGCGAGATTATCCTACACGTACCCTAGGAGTACATCATGGAAAAAGATATCTTCGATTATGTAGAGGAAGAAGGCGAGCAGCAAGTTCCCCAGAACACCGACATGGTTTGGAATATTCTCACAATCGTTGTTTTGGTGGTATCACTTTGTGTGGGCATTCTCTTTTTAACCGTTTTCATTAATCCCCACATGGGTATAAATCCTTTTCCGCCCCCCACCATGCCCCAAGCGATGGCCCTGAACACGCCTACCGTGACTCCGAAACAGATTTTGCTCCCCACGTGGACTCGCACTCCCTCCCCGATTCCCCCGACCGAGACTCTCGCACCCACCCTGGCGCCAACAGCGACTACGGCAACCGGGGTGACCGCCACAACCGAAGCAGATACCGATGAGGGGGAAGGAGAGGGGCAACCAGCCGAAGGCGACATAGCTTATGTGCTTCATGATGGTAACCCTCAATACATTCCCAATCTTTATCATGCTGATTTGGGCTGCAATTGGATGGGTGTGGGAGGGCAGGTGCTCAGCTTGAATGGCGCTCCCGTTACCGGGGTGGTGGTCAATCTTGGAGGGCAATTGGCCGGTGAAACCATTGACCTTGTCACCGTTACCGGGATTGCGACCCAATACGGCCCGGCCGGCTACGAATTCGACCTGACCGAATACGTTGATGGTCCTGTAGCCACGTCACAATCCCTGTGGCTCCAATTGTTGGATCAGGCCAGCGAACCTATGTCCGTAAAAACTTATTTCGACACCTACGAGGAATGCGATAAAAGCACCATCATCGTGTATTTTAAAGGTAACCGTTCAGGGTCTGAGTAAAATAACCTGAAATGGAACACGGATGTCACGGATTAGGCAGATTTCCACGGATTTTAAATTTTTTTATCCGCGAAAATCAGCTATATTCGCGTAATCTGCGTTCTATTTAGCGGGGGCGTGAACGCTTACTTTTAAAGAAGTGGAGTAAAGCCACAGAAGAAACGACTCGAAAAGCCCAGGTCATCGACCTGGGCTTTTTTCATTTCCCTTGCTCGTTGAGAAGAGATTCCAACTCCGGGAAAATCCGTTCCAGGTGCTCGCCAATCAAATCCACCGCCTGGCGGATCAAGCCCCGGTTGGATTCCTTTTGATGCCAGCGACTGGCCCCGGATGAATGCGGTAACGGCACAATCCAACGGCCATCGACTTGTTTCTGTGTCCCGATGATTTCGGTCAGGTTCAAGCGCCGAGGGTAAAACAAGTTGACGGCCAAACGCCCAATCGGGATGATCACGGCAGGGTCAACCAACTCGATCTCCTGATCCAAATACGGGCGGCATAATTTTTGCTCGCCCCGAGTAGGCACCCGGTCCCCGCTGCCTGACTTGGCCCGGCCCGGATAGCACTTGGTCACCGAGGTCATGTACTGGCTGGCGCGGAACCAGTCCTCCTCGATCCCGGCGCCGGAGAGCCACTCGAACAAGCGCGTCCCGCTCCCGGCGTTGAACGGGCGGTCCGCTTCCACCTCGGTGATGCCCGGAGCCTGGCCGATGGTCATCAAGCGGGCACTCTGCTCACCGGAAAAAATCGCTGGGGGCGTGATCTCGGAGCCTTGCTCCAGGCACAGGCGGCAAGCGCGCATTTGTCGATGCAATTTCTCTAAACTTTGCGGATGCACGTCAGTTCCCCTCGCTCAACATTTGCCATGTATCTTTGACCATCAAGGCATCTTCTTCCAGAATAGGGCTTTCGCACAGGATGCGCCCACAGCAATTGAGATCGATCAGCGCTTGCAGGATCGCTTCCAGATTCAAATCTGATTCTTGGATGGGGAGGTGCTCTTGCTCACCCTTTTTGGTGTACTCGATGCCGGAGAGATGAATATGCAATCGGCGCAGGGATTCGTTTCCCAGTGCGTTGGCATAGGCTTGTAACACCTCGACCCATTCCTGATACGTGTTCATGCTGCCATCGCCGGGACGGGCATGCAGGTGGGGAAAGTCGAGGCATGGCTCCACGCCCTCGATGGCAGCACTCATCTCCAAGGTGTCGTCCAGGGAACCAAGTACGGCGCCCTTGCCCATCGTCTCAGGCCGTAGGGTGGCCGGGTTATCATCGGTGCGTAATTCCTGCACGCATCCGCTCAGGCGCTCAATCGCGCCCGGAAGCACTTGCTCGGGAGGGCGGCCAAAATAGGAACCAGGATGAAAGACGATATCCGTAGCCCCGGCCAGATGGCCCGCTCGAGCCGCGTCCATCAAGCGCCGGCGCGACTTGGGCCATTCTTCCGCATCGGCATTGAGGTTGATGTAGTACGGGGCGTGCACGCTCAGGGCAACGTCGTTTTCTTCCGCCGCCGCCTTGATCTTGGCACAGGTTTTATCGCTCACCCGCACGGAGCGGACCCAGCCGATTTCGAAGGCGCTCAGCCCCAGTTCACGAATGTGAATGGCCGCGCCCTGACTGCCGCCTGGGCTCGAGGGCGTGGACTTGGGGGAACCGACCGTGCCGAAACGAAAGGAAAGCATAAATCATCTCCTATTTTGATGGTAATAAACACTTCAATGGGTTGATTTCAGGTGGGCTGCACGTCCAATGCGACCGTTCGTAGTCAGGTACGAAATGACATGGAGTACCGTAACGCTACTCCGTTTCACTGCGTAGCTTACTACCAACTCACTTCATCGGGTTGATTTCAGGTGGGCTGCACGTCCAATGCGACCGTTCGTAGCCAGGTACGAAATGACATGGAGTACCGTAACGCTACTCCGTTTCACTGCGTAGCTT
>CAZJBA010000017.1:0-11579 GCA_964544065.1 uncultured Anaerolineales bacterium
AAAATTTCTTTATATTTCCAGACTACATCACTTATCTTTGTTGTGCGAAGCGTCTTCGCGAAGCATGTCCTGGGGGCACTGACCGAGCACCTGAAGTGACCGAAGGTCTCCCATCTTGGGAAAAATGTGGATCGCCGATCTGGAGACCTACGGTCAGGGCAAGATGGCTGGTCAGGACACAGCCATATCTCGATTTGTGTGTGTCTAATTCTATAAAGATACTTTTGCTTACCTACTTAGCCGCGTTTTGTATGGCCATGATTGGCCAATAATTCTCCCACCCGGCGATATTCTCCGCCCATGTAGACCAGCGGGTTGGCTTTGTCGTAGTCGATGCGGTCGCGCTCGTCGGTCACCTCTTCGCTGATCTGGATGGCCACAATTTCGCCGATGAACAGGTCGTGCGTGCCCAGCGAAAGCGTTTGCTCCAGGCGGCATTCCAGATTGACGGGGCATTCGGCGATCAGGGGGACATCGACCTCTGTGCCGGCCAGCGGTGTAAAGCCGCACGCTGCCCATTTGTCTTCGTCCCGCCCGGAGACGACCCCGCAATAATCGACCGATTTGACTTGTTCCGCCGTGGGGATGTTGACCACGAATTCGCCCTGTTCTTGAATCAGGCCGTGGGAATGGCGGCTGGGGCGCACGCCGATGCCTACCAGCGGCGGTTTCGAGCAAAGCGTGCCCGCCCACGCCAGGGTGATGATGTTGGCCTGCGAACCAGTGCCGCAGCTTGCCAGCACAACGGGGACGGGGTAAAGGGCTGTGGTTGGCTTTCGTGTGACTTTTTTCATCGTGAGACTCCTTTTTGATTTTGAATGATGAGAAGATTATACTTGATCTTCTCATATTCTCTTGACAGCGACAGGGATATGCGTACAATCGTTTGGGTAAGCGTTCAGGCATGTCACCCTCGCCGCGCTTCCCCTGGCGGGACGCAGAGCGTGCGTGCCCTGGGGGCAAGGCGTGCCGCTGGCAAGGGAGCGTGTCCTAGCAAAATACGCTAGGATAAGCGACCGAAGAGTCTCCCAGGTGTCATCGGGGAGACTCTTCACCGCCGGAAAAGCATCGCCGGTTTGCGAAGCATGCCTTGCCCAGCGGGCACGCACAGCGCGGCAAGAATGACACCCCCCCTGAACGCTTACCAAAATAGAAAGATAACAACAAAGGAGAATCATTGTGAACCAGAAAGTCTATGCGGTTCGGTGTGCTGATTACGATCAGCTTGATGCGGCTTTGGAAGAATTGCTGGATTTGATGGGTGGATTGGAGCCATTTCTCTCTCCCGGGGAGCGGATTGCCCTGAAACCAAATCTTCTTTTGGCAGCCAAACCCGAACAGGCAGTCACGACTCATCCTGCCTTGGTGGCTGCGGTGGGTCGCTTGGCCCAAGGGCAGGGCGCAGAACCTTTTGTCGTCGATAGCCCCACGGGCGCGTTCACGCATAGCGAAGGAACTTTAAAGCGAGTCTATCGAGTTACCGGGATGGAAGCGGCTGCCGAGCAGGTCGGCATGGCTTTGAATCAGGACACCGCTTGTGAATCGATTTCCTTTCCGGAGGGGGAGTTGATCAAAACCTTTGATTTGCTGACCCCCTTGCTCGAAGCGGATGCGGTCATCAATTTGTGTAAGCTCAAGACCCATACCTTCATGATCATGACGGGGGCGGTCAAAAATCTGTTTGGGGCCATCCCGGGACGGGCCAAGCCCGCCTTCCACGCCAAATTGCAAAATGACGAGCTTTTTGCTCAGATGCTGCTTGATCTGGCCGCTTGTGTGGGCCCGCGCTTGACGATCATGGACGCTGTCGTCGGCATGGAAGGAAACGGCCCCAACAACGGAAGCCCGCGCCGAGTGGGTCTGTTGCTCGCCTCCCAAAGCCCTCTCGCCCTTGACGTTGTCGCGGCTGAGATCATGGGATTGGAGCGCGTTCACAATCCTGTCTTGCAAGAAGCCCACAAACGCGGCCTGCGGCCAACCAAACTGGATCGGGTTGACCTCGTCGGGATGAAAAAATCTGACCTGCGCGTCGTCGATTTTAAACTTCCCGATACCCTGGCCTCCGATGTTCGCATTGGGGCAGGGAGCTGGGTGCGGAACATGGCTTTGGAAGTGTTCAAATCCAGCCTTTCCCTGCGGCCTGAAGTCATCAAGGAGACCTGCATTGCCTGTGAAGATTGCTATGAGATTTGCCCCATGGATGCGATCACCATGGTGGAGGCGGACGAGCGTTATGCCTACATCGATGACGATACCTGTATCCGCTGCTATTGCTGCCATGAGACTTGCCCGCAGGATTCGATTGATTTGCGGGATAATTTGATTTACCAGCTGCTGATGCCCTCGCCCGAAAGAATCCACGAAGGGCACGAAAAACACTGAGAACCTATCCGTGGAGTTTTTTCAAACGTGTTTGAACACGTTTCCTGTGGCAGCCGCTGAATTCATTCAGCGATTTTGTGCTAGAATCTAGAATCATAGACCTTCTAAATCCTTATCTGAGAGGCTACCCATGAAAACGACCCGCAGAGTTTTGCCCCTTATATCCGTCTTGCTTGCCCTGACGTTGAGCTGCTCTCTTTTCACCCGCGAGAAGCAGACCGCCCCGACGGAAGTGTCCGTAGAAGAAGAGAAAACGCCAACCGCCACCGTCGAGATGACTCCTCTCGTCCCTATGGACGAGGAGGATGAGGCTCTGCCGCCCAAAATTTTGGCGACGACGCCCCAGGGAGGCCAAGTCATTCCCGTGGATGCCGCCATGGAAGTTCTCTTCAACCAGGAGATGGACCAGGATGCCACCGAATCCGCCTGGCGGTTGCTCGATTCGGAAGGGGAGGCCGTGCCCGGAAGCTTCGATTGGCCCCAACCCGACGCGCTGACCTTCAGCCCAGATCAGCCCTTGGATCAGGCTGAAACCTATACCGCCATCCTGGCGACATCTGCGCAAAGCGCGCAAGGTGTCTCTCTGCAAGAAGAAGTTCGTTTTTCGGTCAACACGCTCGAAAGCGTCAAAGTGGAACAGGTTTTCCCGGCCGATGGCAGTTTCGATATCGAAAAGATGAGCGTGATCACGGTGGTCTTCAATCATCCCGTTGTGCCGCTCAAAATGGCCGAGGAGCAAGCCAGCCTGCCTGACCCCCTGACCCTGGAGCCCGAGGTGGCGGGGTATGGAGAATGGGTCAACACCTCGGTGTACGTCTTCCATCCTGACGAGCAACTCAAGAGTGCCACCACCTATACGGCCACGGTCCCGGCCGGTTTGAGCGACATCAACGCGACCAGCTTACAAAGTGATTATACTTGGGCCTTCACCACCGCCATGCCGACGGTCAGCAGCCTCGAGTTGGTCGATTTGGTCTATAACCCTGAGGACAACTACCGGGATGTGCCTCTCGATCAGGTCTTTGCGATCAACTTCAACCAACCCATGGATCAGGAAGCCACTCAGGCCGCCTTCTCGCTGTCCACCCAGGGGGGCGTGCCGATCGAAGTCGAATTTGATTGGGACGAAGACAGCACCACTATGACCGCGACGCCCGTGGAGGGCCTCACCCTGGAAAGCGATTATCTGCTCAGTTTGGATGCTGCCGCCAAGGATACCAACGGCAGCCCTCTCGCCGAAGGGATCGACTGGCATTTCAGCACCTATTCCAATCCGGGCATCCACGATACCTTCCCTGGTCATAACTCCCAACAGCCAAGTTATTCCGGTCGTGTCACTATCTGGTTTAAATCTCCCATGACCCTCGAAAGCCTGGAAGGGAAGGTGATCATTTCGCCTGATCCTCCCGGAGGAGCGCAATGGACCTACAACCAATGGGACTGGTCTTATAATTACTACGGCCTGGAGCCTGCCACCACCTACACCGTGCGGGTGTTGCCCGGCATGGAAGATATTTACGGCAACCCTATCACCCAGGAATACCGCTTCCAATTCACCACCGGATGGTATTCCCCCACCGCCTATTTGGAAATGCCCTATGGCCCGGCCATCTACTCGGTTGGCGACCCGCAAACGTTTTACATGCGCCATGTCAACATCGATTACGCCGAGATTGGCATTTATCGCTTGTCCACAGCCAAATTCGCCGCTTTCGTTTCCGGAGAGGAATACACCTACGAGTACGAACCACCCGAAGACACCCTCGTCCACCATTGGAGGGTCGAAAGTCAGGCTGCCTATAATGATTACACCTTGACAGAATTGAATCTGGCGACAGCCGATGGCGAACCCCTGCCGCAAGGTCTCTACTTCCTGAAATTGATGGGATGGCGAAATGGTGGTTTTTCTGATGATCGCCTCGTCATGGTGGCTGATTCCAATTTGACTCTCAAGACCACCCGGACGGAAGCCCTCGGTTGGATGACCGATCTGAGCACCGGCGCGCCTATTTCGGGTGCGGCTGTTACCGTTTATGATCAAGAGTTTCAACGCGTCGGGCAGGGGGCTACCGATGATGATGGTTTAGTCCAGCTTGAATTGCCCGCGGCCGAAAACGCTTATGATGCCCGATTCGCCGTTGTGGATGACGGCGAGCACTTCGCCCTGGCCTCCAGCGATTGGAGCAGCGGCGTCTCCCCCTATGACTTTGGCGTCTGGAGCGACTATTACAAATTACCAGATGAACCCACCACCTATGTGTACACCGACCGGCCTCTCTACCGTCCCGGCCACCCGGTTTCCTTCAAGGGAATCGTGCGCCTGGATGACGATCTGGCCTATCATCTACCCGAACGCACGCGTGTATCGGTCAGAATCAGCAGCTATGAAGAAGTCGTTTACGAAGAAGAACTGCCTCTGACCGAGTTTGGCAGTTTCTCCGGCCAATTGCTCCTGGATGAAAACGCCGCCTTGGGGCAATATACCATTGATGTACGTTTCCCCGATCAGGATACCGGCATTGGGTCGGGCTACTTCTCCGTGGCGGAATACCGCAAACCGGAGTTCCAGGTTCAGGTTTCAGCCGATCGTACCGAAGCCTTGCCTGGTGAAGAATTCACCTTCACGGTCGCGGCAGACTACTTCTCCGGCGGCGCGGTCGCGGACGCTGACGTCACCTGGACCTTGTCCGCCTCTCCCTATCGCTTCGACCCCGGTGGCCCTTTCAGCCGTTATCGCTTCGATGACCTTGAGAGAGACCTTTATTACTACGATTACTTCCGCGATACACAGGATACGGAGATCATCGCCAGCGACGAAGCCACGACGGACGAAAACGGGGAAGTCACGGTCACACTCCCGGCAGCCCTCAGCGAAGAGGGGCGCGGCCAAGCCCTAACCTTCGAGGCCACCATCACCGACTTGGCCGGCAACGATGTCAGCGGTCGAACGGACGTCAATGTGCATCAGAGCAGCGTCTACGTCGGGGTGCGGCCTCAGCGTTACGTCGGCTCGGACCGGGAAGAGCAGGTTTTCGAACTTGTCACCGTCGATTGGGACGCTGCAACCGTCGCGGATCAAAGCGTCGATGTCACCATCGTCGAACGGCGTTGGAACAGCGTTCAAGTGCAAGAAGCCGATGGCAGCATCCATTGGGAGTCCAGCGTCGAGGAGATTCCCGTGGCCGAATTCGAAGATGTACGCACCGACTCGCAGGGCCGGGCCAGCGTCAGCTTCATGCCGCCCAACGGCGGCGTTTTCAAAGCCATCGCCACCACCCGCGACCCGGACGGCAATCAAGCCAAAGCGGCGGCCTACATGTGGGTCTCCAGCAGCGACTATGTGGCCTGGCGCCAAACCGATGATCGCAAACTCAATCTGATCTTGGACAAAGACACCTACGAACCCGGCGAGACCGCCGAGATTTTGATCACCTCGCCGTTCCAAGGCTCGGTGTATGCCCTGGTGACCGTCGAGCGGGGGAGCATTCGCTTCAGCGACGTCATCCGTCTGGCCAGTAACAGCGCCACCTACGAATTGCCCATTAGCGCCGATATGGCTCCGAACGTGTTTGTCTCCGTGACCATCATCCAGGGCGGGGCGGGGGAGAAGTTGTCCGATTTCCGCACCGGTATGGTCGAAATCCAGGTCACGACCGAACAGCAAGCCTTGGACGTCGATCTCAGCGTCGATCAAGAGCAAGCTGGCCCTGGCGACGAAGTTACCTACACGGTAACGACGCGCGATTACGCCGGTGAGCCTGTCAGCGCCGAGGTCTCACTGGCGCTCACCGACCTGGCTACCTTGACCTTGATGGGCCCCAATGCCGAGCCAATTCTGGAGTATTTCTACTCGCCGCAGTCCCTCAGCGTGCGCACGGCTATGCCCCTGGTCTACAACATCGAACATTACAACGAAAACATCCAGGAGCAGATTGCTCCCGGTGGAGGCATGGGCAGCGGCGGTGGTGGCCTGGGCAAAGGTTTCGATGTCTTTGGCGTCGAAGATGTGCGCGAGGATTTCCCCGACACCGCCTACTGGGTCGCCGATATCGTCACCGATGAAAATGGAGAAGCGACCGTCACCGTCAATCTGCCCGACAATCTGACCACCTGGCGCATGGACGGTCGCGCTGCGACCGTGGACACGCGTGTTGGCCAGACGATCATCGATCTAGTCAGCACCAAGCCGTTGTTGGTGCGCCCCCAGACGCCGCGTTTCTTCGTGATCGAAGATCAGGCTCGCCTGGGTGCAGCCGTGCACAACAACAGCGATGATGATCTGAGCGTGGACGTCAGCCTGATGGCTCAGGGCGTCACGGTCCAGGACGAGCAGACTCAGCAAATGGAGATTCCGGCCGGGCAGCAAGCCTTCGTCACCTGGGACGTCCTCGTTGATGCTGACGCCGAACGCGTTGATTTAATCTTCAACGCTGAGGGCGGCGGCTACAGCGATGCCAGCCGTCCGCCCCTGGCCACGCTGGACGACGGGGGCATCCCCGTTTACCGCTACCAGGCCCCGGAAACTGTTGGGACCGCGGGCATGCTCACCGAAGGCGGAGCCAGCAGCGAGGGAATCAGCCTGCCCACCACCGAGGCAGAACTGACCGATGGAAATCTGACAGTCGAAATAGATTCCTCCCTGACCGCCGCGATGGCCGATGGCCTCACCTACCTGGAGCATTATCCTTATTCCTGCGTCGAGCAGACTGTTTCCCGTTTCCTGCCAAACGTGCTCACCACCCAGGCGTTGAAGGCAGCCGGTCGGCGCGACGCCGAACTGGAAGCCAACTTGCGCGATCAAGTCAACGTCGCCTTGCAGCGTCTCTACAACTGGCAGAATCCCGATGGTGGCTGGGGCTGGTGGGCTGATCTGAAAAGCAACGATCTCGTCACCGCCTACACTGTCCTGGGGCTGGTGGAAGCCAAGCGGGCGGGTTACACGGTCAGCGATGACGTGATCGAACGGAGCTTGGTCTATCTGCGTGATCACCTGGAGAGTCTGGAGGGTCTGGACGCCGATTACAAGCTCAATCGCCAGGCCTTCAAGTTGTACGTTTTGGCCCAGGCGGACCAGCGATGGATTGTTAGCCGCACGGTGACTCTGTACGAGCAGCATGAATCCCTCAGCCTGTATGCCCGCGCCCTGTTGGCGCAAACGTTCTACAAAATCAATCCCGAAGACGCGCGCCTCGACACGCTCATCTCCGATATTGTCAACGCCGCCGATATGTCCGCGACCGGCACGCATTGGGAGGAAGGTTGGCGTGATTACTGGAATTGGAACACGGACATCCGCACCACTGCGATCGTGCTCGGCGCCCTCACCGAAATCGACCCCGAAAACAGTCTCAACGCCAATGCCGTGCGCTGGCTGATGACCCATCGCACCGCCGGGCACTGGCACACCACTCAGGAGACGGCCTGGTCGCTGATGGCGCTGGCCAATTGGATCACCGCCACCGGCGAGTTGAACCCCGATTACCAATACTCGGTCTATCTGAACGCCGAGCATCTCGGCAGCGGCGTTGCTGACCAAGAAACGCTGGGCGAGACCTTCGAGCTGCGCGTCGATGTGGAGGATTTGCTCGCCGATGAGATCAACCGCCTGACGATTGGGCGCGATGAGGGGCCTGGAAGCTTGTACTACACGGCTCATCTGACTGCCTCCCTGCCGGTGGAAGAGCTGGACTCCCTCGATAGGGGCATCGTCGTTTCCCGGAGCTATTTCTATCCCGAGGAGAACGAGACGCCCGTGACTCTGGCCCAGCAGGGTGACATGCTCATGGCCCGGCTGACGGTCGTGGTACCCAGTTCGCGACGCTACGTCATCATCGATGACCCCTTGCCCGCCGGTCTGGAAGCCATCGACCAAAGCCTGGAGACCAGCCCGCAAGAATCGATCCCGGACAACTTCACCTATGATGATATCCGCTCATCTGGGTGGGGCTGGTGGTATTTCGATCACACCGAACTGCGCGATGAGAAAGTGGTCATCTCGGCCAATTATCTCCCCGCCGGAACCTACGTTTACACCTACATGGTCCGGGCCAGCACGCCGGGCGACTATCACGTCATCCCTCCCACGGCCCAGGAATTCTACTTCCCCGAGGTTTACGGCCGCGGCGAGGGTAGCATGTTTACGGTGGCGCCTTAAGCTCGTAGTTGCCCAAAGGGCACGCATGCGAAGCACGCACAGCGAGCGAGCCACGAAGCGCCGTCCAGCGGAGTGGCGTGGGACGGTACTCCGCTCGCCAACGGCGCGCCTACGGCGGCTGCGTACCTGACTACGAACAAGGACTTCAACTTTATCGCCCTCCGTGAAGGGTAGTCCTTTGACTGATAATGTGCCATCCTTGGAAATCGTTGTTTCGATCCGATAAGGAGCCGTGATTAAATAACTTTCCCAATTCCAAATTCAAACCCGAAAGGTTTCATTCGGAATCCGGTCTGCGAGGCTGATTTCGCCCTTGAAATTCATTTTTGGGAAGTAGACTTCGAAAACCTTTCGGGTTTTGTTGAGCAAATTATTTAATCACCCTTCCTAAGTTTCCATTTGAACCTCGCTTTGAGGTGTATTTGTAGCGTTTCCGATATTCTTTATTTTTGCACAGTCGAGTTATTGGGCGTACTATTTTAACCCGTCTCGTTGCGCTCGACTCCCCTCTCCCGCCGGGAGAGGGGTTGGGGGTGAGGGTTCGTTCTTTAACCTTCTTTGGTGCGAACGTTGTATTGGACGATCTCACTGCGAATTTCATCCCCTTCGGTTGTTATTGCTTGCGCCCAGACCTGGTGCTCTCCCACCTCAGCAGGCCACCAGGTCTCATAGGGGGCTTGGTCGAACGTGGCGATGCTCTCTCCATCGACCCATAAGCTGACTTCTTGGGCCTGCACTTGCCCGGCAGCTTGGATGTGAATCCGCTGCGTTTCGGCCGGCACCTGCTCGGAGAGATAAAAGGTCGTATTCTGTCCGGGCGAGATGATAAAAATCGCATTTTCTTGACCTGATTCCTGATACCCGCTTCCTGATTCCTGATCCTCGATCCCTGATACCTGAACATCAACTAGCAAGGGAATCCCCTCCCGTCGCGCCCAGGCATGCGCCTCGACGGGCAGATCGAGGACGACTTGCGCAGTGCGATATTCGGGTGGGGTGGTTTCAACGGCTAACTGGCCCGTGCGCGAGTCGATGGTGACTTGTTGGTAAAAAGTATCCCCTTGGGTTGGCTCCGTTCCTTCGATGAACCATTCCAGACGCTGGTAGGGGCACGCTTCTGTGGGCAGCATGCCGGACAGGCTGCATACCCGCACCTGTGTCATGCCTGGCGGGCGTTCGAAGTCGGTTTCAGGCTGGCCGCTCAACACCGTGCGGATGAATTGATGCCAAATCGGCGCCGCGCCGCTGAGCCCGTCGACGTCGATCATCGGCTCGTGGTCGGTGTTGCCCACCCACACGCCCACGACCAGGCCATGTGTCTCATCACCGGGGGCGTCGGGCGTGTACCCCACGGTCCAGTTGTCGTGAAAATTGGAGGTGGTGCCCGTCTTCACCGCCGCGGGCCGGTCGATTTGGAGAGCGCTGTTGGAGCCAAATCCGGGAGTGCGGGCGTCATTATCGCTGAGGATGTCGGAGATCAGCCAGGCCACACGCTCATCCAAGACGCGTTTTCCTTCCATAGCGGTAGCCTGATAGCGTGAGTCTCGGGTCTCGGTTTCAATCCGCGTGATTCCGATCGGATCGAGGCGATTGCCTCCCTTGGAAAAAGCGCCATAGGCCGAGGTCAATTCTAACAAAGAAACCTCACTGCCTCCCAGCGCCAGGGAGAGATCGCTTTCCTGCGGCGAGCTGAAGGTGGTGATGCCCAGGTCGGCGGCCAGGCCAAAGAAGGTCTCGAAGCCGATCTCGTCGAGGGTGATGACCGCGGGCACATTCAAGGACGAGGCCAGCGCCTCCCGAGCCAGCACCGGTCCGTGGAAGCGCAGGTCGTAGTTCTTGGGCGTGTAGGATTTGCCGTCGTGCAGCTCGAAGGTGGTGGGCACGTCCAAAATCATGGTCGCGGCCGTCCACGGGGTTTCACGGGTAGGGTCGAAAGCAGCCGCGTAGATGAGCGGCTTGAGCGCCGAGCCCGGTTGCCGCGGCGTGATGGCCATGTTGACCGCGCCGTCGATGTCGGTGGAAAAATAATCCCGGCTGCCGACCATGGCCCGAATTTCGCCCGTGTGCGTGTCGATGGCGACCAGGGCAGCGTTGTTGACGTTGTGGCCCAGGCCGCCCCTGTCTGCTCTGATGCGCTCAAGGTGATCTTGGATGGCCCGTTCGGCGTGGCGCTGCCAATCCAAATCCAGGCTGGTGTGCACGGTCAGGGAGCGGTCGCGGTACTCGGAGGAGAGCAGTTGGTCGAGCTGGCCCCGCACCCAGAGCACAAAATGGGGTGCCTCCATCGGGTAAGGAGCCGCAGCATAGACCAGCGGTTCCTCCTCGGCCAGGGCGCGCTTTTCGCTATCGATCAACCCCTCTTTTTCCATCAGCCCCAGAACGACGACTTGGCGTTTTTTGGCCTCTTCCGGATTCAGTAACGGGTTATAAAGCGAAGGGGCTTGGGGTAGTCCGGCCAGCAGCGCACTTTCGGCCAAATCCAATTCGGCCGCGGGTTTGCCGAAGTAGGTCTGCGCGGCGGCTTCGACACCGTAGGAGAAACCGCCATAGTAGGTTTGGTTGAGGTAAAGGGCCAAGATTTCGTTTTTGCTGAATCGGCGGGTTAATTGCCAGGCCAGGATGCTTTCGCGCAGTTTGCGCCGCAACGTGTTTTGAAAGCGTTCCTCTGTGTCGAGCAGCAAGGTGCGGGCGATCTGCTGGGTGATGGTGCTGCCCCCGGCCAGCACTTCGCCGCCGCGCAGGTTGATCCACATGGCCCGCAGCACGCCGACGAAATCAACGCCCGGATGCTGGTAGAAGTTGCGGTCTTCAGTGGCGAGGGTGGCTTGGCGCAGGTAGGGCGAGATTTCGTCCAGGTTCAAGACAGTGTGACGGCCTCCCTCAGCGCTGATCGATTCGTAGAGCAAGCGCCCCTGCCGGTCGACGATGCGCACGCTGGGGGTGTTGAGATGCTCCGGCAGGGAATCGAGCGAGGGCAGGTCGGCCAGAAGCCAGAAATAGCCATACACGCCGCTGGCGATGAGGAGCAGGGCGAGAAGGCAGA
>CAZJBA010000017.1:11679-27574 GCA_964544065.1 uncultured Anaerolineales bacterium
GGGATCAGGGGTCAGGGCTGGGCGGCTGCGGAACCACAGCCAGACGTTTTGGGTCCCGTATCCTAAAACGTAGGCCGCCAGGCCGATGTACAAGCCGGTGATCTGATTCCAGGCGATGCCGATCCCGAGCACAATGCCGATGGTGAGTAAGAAAATGAGGACGGCTTCGCTGATGGCGCCCGTTTTTTGGCTGTGCAAGAGGTTACCCTGGAACCAGCTTTGGAGCACACTAAATGTGGGCATGAGCACTGCGATCCATAGACCATTCTGGGCCATGTCGGCCAGGGATGGCGATAGCGCTGAAACTCGCCGGAACCAAAAATCGGACAGCGGCGTAGCGGCGACCACCAGCAGGATCGCGGTGGTGGCCAGGCCGATCAGTTTGGCGAATTGGCGCAAATTGGCCCTGGCATTGTCTTCGTCTAATAGGGCGACGACGGCTTCGTTGTAGGCCAAGCCAGCGCTTCTCAACATGAAAATTACCCCGGTGATCACCGGCCAAACGGCCAGCGATTCCAGAGCATTGGGCATGCGGCTGAGCGCGGCACTGCCGATCGGTTGCACCGCCAGCGTCAACAAGGAAGTCATCGCCAGGGGGATATAGAAGTGCAGGAACGGCCCCATTGTCAGGGGCGGCTCGACGGGAGGCGCTTGTCTCAATTCGTCCCGCACGGAACGAGCTTTCAGTCCGGCATAGGTGGCCTCACTGACCACGCCAACCGCGATGGCGCTCGTCCCCACGATGATCCCCGGAAGTTTCAACAGGTAACCGATGACCAGAACGATGGCATCCATGCTGAGGCGAATGAACGAGCCTGTGCTGATCGTTTGGGAATACCCCAGCCGGATCATCATCCCTTGCTGAAAGCGTCGATAGCCGATCGCCCAGGTCCACGGGGTCATGATCATCAACCCGACGCGGCCTGGTTCGACGATTTCTGGCGGCGCGCCGATGACTCCCTCGATGACGAGATAGTAGAGCGGGCTGAAAACGATGGCGATGTGGAGGGCTGTAAGCACAGCGCTGGTCCACATCATGATGCGATAGACTTTGTGGTACGAGGCCCAGTCTTTGCTCAGGGTTGTGGATGCGGCCAGCATCATGATGATCGGCGCTTCGATGATCAGGGCCAGGGGATAGACGATTCCGCCAAAAGCAGCCAGGTTGATTTTTGGTTCGGCCAGGCGCGCCACGATGGCGCTCATGGCCGGATTTTCGGCGCTCATCAACAGCCAACTGGCCGCCAACGGCCACCAGAGCGTCAAGATTTGCTTCAAACTAGGCCCTGCTTCGGAGGAGGTCGAAAGCGCCTCGGTTTTAATCATCGTGGCTCCTGATCCAATTGGAGCGGCGTGTTGGGTAGGGTCAGGATCGCGGGGATGGCCAGCAACGAGATCAGCGCACTGCCCCAGAAGGCTGTCCGCAGACCCAGCGTGTCTCCAACGAAGCCGACTAGAGGGGAGGCTGCTGAGTGAATCACAAATCCAATGGCCATATAAGTACCGTTCCCCGTGGCGCGGTAGGTTTTGGGGACATAATCTTGCACCAGCGCCAGGACAACCGGTCCAACCGATAGGCTGATGAAGCCGAGCACGAGCAGGGTGGCGATTTGGAGCCATCCGCTCACGTTGAGAAAGGCGATGATTAACGGCGCCGATGCTGCAACGATGAAGATCAAGGCTGGTTTCCGGCCGAGGCGGTCACTGATCGGGCCGCTGCTCAAAGCTCCAACGACGCCAGCAGCCTCGAGGATACTCAGCGAGGCTCCGGCCAGTTGTAAGCTGGCGCCTTCCAATCTCATGAAGGTTGGTAGATAGGTGGTCATACAAACTGCCGTAAAGGTACGGAAAAAGATGAATCCGGTCAGGGGCAGTAACAGCGGCTTCATTTGCCTCAAAATTTGGAGCAATTTTGTCTGTTCTTGCTTGCTTTGTTGGGGTTGGCTGGCAATGTCTCGGAAACGTATCCATAGAATGATGGTCGAGCCCCAGCCCAGCACGACGGTTCGAAAGATCCCTTCTAGCCCCCAGAGCGAAGCGGCCCAAACAGCTAGTAGCGGGCCGAGGGTACGGGCAAGTTCGCCTCCGGCCATATACAGACTCATGCCCGACCCGATCCGATTTCCGGAGACGCGCGCTGTCACAGCCGGGGCTGGGGCGTGAAATGCGGCGATGCTGACTCCGGTTAGAAAGAGCAAGAGGGCCAAGATATATACGTTAGGGGCCAAGCCTATGCTGACGACCAAGGTGGCTGATACCGCCGGAGCAAAAATGACGAAATAACGTACGTTAACTCGGTCGGCCAGATGACCAATCAGTGGATTGAGGATGGAGGGGAATTGGCTGAAGGAAACCAGCGTGCCCGCCATAGTCAAGGAGAGGGATAGTTTTTCAATCATCAAGGGCAGCAGCGGAGCGATGAAGGCGGTATAGACATCGTGGGTAAAATGTCCCATCCCCATGGTCAACGCTTGCCCCAGTTGGAAGCTGTTTTCTTCTTTGGTCGATAGCAATGTTTTCGTAGTCATAAGGGCTTTACTATACCGCGTCTTGGGGTGGGTTACAAGCGAAACTGGTTTAATGAGTAGAGCGATCGCATATGCATTTTGATTGTGCTCCACACGGAAACCTTGACCGAAAGTCTTCGATCCTGTGAAATTTAGCATTTTTCGTCATATTTTCTTGGCGGGTACCCCAGGGCATGCTATGCGAAGGCCTGTGGTTTCGACAAGCTTGCCGCGCTGTGCGTGCCCGCTGGGCGGCGAAAATTGCGTGAATCTTTTATGTTTTTGCGTAAGGCCTAAAGAGGATACCTCGCCTCAAATAAAAAACCCTCCTCGCCCACGAGGAGGGTTTTTCTGTGTTTAGATGTAGCATTTATTGGTCACATGGCTCTTCGATGGTGTCACAGGGGTTGGTGCCGTAGATGGCCGGGACCCACTTCTGGCTGGTGATGGGGGGACGCACATACCCGATGTCTTGTTGTCGCGGTGGCAGTTCTACGGGGTCAGGGGTGTAGTCCTCGTAGGGGATCAGGCTGAGCAGATGGTGGATGCAATTCAAGCGAGCGTGGCGCTTGACGTTGGCGTTGACCACGTACCAGGGTGCGTCCTCGGTATCAGTGTACATGAACATGGCATCCTTGGCGCGTGAGTACTCGATCCAACGGGCCCGAGCTTCCAAATCCATCGGGCTGAGCTTCCAGCGGCGGGCAGGGTCTCGATTGCGCTTGCGGAAGCGGCGCTCTTGTTCCGCGTCGCTGACGGAGAACCAGTATTTGATCAACTTGATCCCCGAGCGGATGAGCATACGCTCGAATTCGGGGCAGGTACGCATAAACTCGCGGTATTCTTGGTCTGTGCAGAAGCCCATCACCCGTTCCACGCCGGCGCGGTTGTACCAACTGCGATCAAAAAGGACCATTTCTCCCTCGGCGGGGAGATGAGGCACGTAGCGTTGGAAGTACCATTGGGTTTTCTCTTTTTCTGTGGGGGTGCCCAGAGCAACAACTCGGACAATGCGGGGATTCAATCGGCGGGTGATCCGCTTGATCACGCCCCCTTTTCCGGCTGCATCACGCCCCTCGAAAACAACACACACCTTGAGACCCTGATTCTTGATCCAATATTGTAACTTGACAAGCTCCTCTTGCAACCTCGTCAGTTCTCGGTTGTACACTTTTTTCTTGAGCTTGCCACTTTTTTTATAGATCGATTTTTTCTCTTCTTTTTGGGGCGCCTCTTTTTCGACCTCGTCGGCGGTCTTTTCTTCAACTTTCTCGGCGACCTTTTCTTCTGCCAAAACTTGTTTTGACATGCTCTTCTCCTTTCCGAATGATGATAACGGGGGTATGGTCTCATTATACACATTTGAAGAGGCTTTACAACCGGTTTTTTGCGGTAACTATCCAGAGGCACGCGGAGAAAAAGTTGTAAGCGTTCACGCTTCTGTTTTGAATAAATTTCAGGCTTCCCGGTTGATGCTGCGTTCCTGGCTGAAGCCATCGGGGTAGCGCTGGCGCAGCTTGTCCACATTTTGCTGACCAATTTCCCCCAGCGGGATGTCCAGTGCCGAGGCCGCTTCGGCCACATACCACATCACGTCGCCGAGCTCCTCGGCCAAGGTTTCGGCGTCGATGTCGTGGCCATGGGCGGTCAGTTTCTTGACCATGTTGGCAAATTCGCCCGCTTCCCCCGCAAGGCCGAGCGCGGCGATGGTCAATCGGCGTTCGCCGTCCCCGCCCGCGCCTGATGTGCGGGCGGCCAATTGTTGGTAGTCGTTCAGGGAGAGTTTTTGCATAAATAGGATTTAATCCTCTTCGTCGGCCAGTCGTCCGATTTCAGTGACCACTTGTTCTAACTCGTTTACAAGGCGATTGTTGGCTGTCTCGCGGAATACCCTTACAAGCGTCTGATAATACCAAAACGTGCCCTCTTTGCCGCCGTTGAATTTGTCCCAGGTTTCTTCTCCGTAAATTCGCAGGTCACGTAGAATCGATCTGGCGTTGTGAAGTTTATCGGCCAGGGAGACCAGGCGCGCTTCCTGTGACGCTTCACGCAGGTGGGCGATGTAAGCCTCTTTCCGTTCACGCCAGGGCGGTTTAGGGCGGGTATACGCGTCAGTGCATTCGTCCACGATGGCAGCAACCCGCTCTCCAAAGCGCTGGCGGATTTCGTCCAGCGTATCAAAACCGCCTTGATCTTCGACCGCATCGTGAAGCAGCGCGGCGATGGCGACGTCTTCATCTCCGCCGGCTTCCAAAACCAGGGCGGTTACACTAAGAAGGTGAGCGATATAGGGCGTGGTGCTCTCTTTGCGTGTCTGACCGGTGTGGAGTTGAACCGTATATTCGAGCGCTTCTTTGAAACGGGACGATAGCAACGGGTCCGGATCATTCATATAAGCTCCTTTTTGCCGATGATTTTAACGTTGGCCGATGGAATGCAGCAGGGCGAAGTTGGCCGGGCCTTTTTCCCCGATAGGGAATCCGGCGATTAGGACGACCTCTTGGCCTGGTTGGATCGACGTTGATGCAATGATGGCGGCTTCGACGTGGGCGAGCATGTTTTTCACCGTTTCGGCGTGGGGCACCAGGTGCGGGATCACGCCCCAGAGCATATTCATACACTGGTAGGTCTTCTTAAACGGGGTGAAAGCCAAAATGGGTACGCCCGGTCGGGTTTTCGACATCAGACGGGCCGTATGACCACTGTTGGTGAAAACGGCGATGGCAGCGACGCCCTTGTCTTTGGCCATTTCATGGGCGGCTCGGGTGATATAAAAGGCGTTGGCGTGGGGGACATCTTCGCTGGGGACGATTTCGGCGTGGCCCCATTCTTGCATGTGATCCTCGGCTTGCTGGATGATCGAGACCATCATCTCCACGGATTTGACCGGGTATTTCCCCACCGCGGTTTCCCCGGAGAGCATCACCGCGTCGCTGCCATCGAAGACAGCGTTGGCCACATCCGATGCTTCAGCACGGGTGGGACGCGGGTTGTGCATCATCGATTCGAGCATCTGCGTGGCCGTGATCACGATTTTGGCATGCTTGTTGGCCATTTTGATGATTCGCTTTTGAATGATGGGGACGGATTCAGGCGCCATTTCCACGCCCAGGTCGCCGCGCGCTACCATGACGCCATCGGCGGCGTGAATGATTTCATGGAGATTGTTCAACGCCTCGGGGCGCTCGAGCTTGGCGATGATGGGAATGTTACATCGCTCCGGCGCCGCGCTGACGATGGCTTGCCGTAATCGGCCAATGTCTTTTGCCGATTGCACAAAAGAAAGCGCAATATAATCGATGTCTTGTTGCAAACCAAAGCGAAGGTCTTGCTTGTCTTTATCGGTAAATGCTTGCACCGATAAGTCCGCTTCCGGTAGGTTGACCCCCTTGTGAGGTTTGAGCGCGCCTCCGATTGTGACCGTGGTTTCAATTTTTTCTATTCCCACCGAGACAATCTTGAGCTCCAGGTTGCCATCATCCAATAAGACTCTGCCCCCGGCTTGGACGTCGGAGGGAAGATCAGGATAATCCACGGATACGATGTCTTCATTCCCGATGATGTTTTTTGAGGTCAAGATGAATTTTTGCCCGGGAACGAGTTGGACTTCTCCCCCTTCAATCTCGCCGGTGCGGATTTTGGGGCCTTGTAGGTCTTGCATGATGGTCAAGGGAATGTCGAGTTGTTTGGATGCGTGCCGCAATCGTTGAATCGATTCCAGGTGGGTTTCATGGTTGCCATGGGAGAAATTGATCCGGGCGACGTTCATACCGGCGCGGAGCAGGTTTCGGATGGTCGCGTCGTCATTGCTGGCAGGGCCAACCGTGGCTACGATTTTTGCACGTCGATCGTTCATGGATACTCTCTTTTTATCCTTTTGGTTTTACTTGTTCGCTCAAATATCTTGACTGTTTCATGGGCCAGTGAACCAGCTTAGATGTAGTTGAGTTCACGGGCTCTCTTTTTTAGATCAGGTCGAAAATCAGGATGAGCGATGTTGATCAGCGCTTGAGCTCGTTGGCGGATGCTTTTCCCGTACAATTCGGCCACTCCATATTCGGTCACGATGTAATGGACGTGATTGCGCGTGGTCACGACGCCGGCGCCGTGTTTGAGCAAGGGCACAATCCGGCTGAAATTCTTGGCTTTGCTGGGCAGAGCGATCACCGGCACGCCCCCTTTGGAGAGCGATGCGCCATAGATAAAATCGAGCTGGCCTCCCACGCCGCTGTAAAGTTTCGGGCCGATGCTGTCGGCGCAAACTTGGCCGGTCAGATCAACTTCGATGGCCGAGTTGATTGCCACCATGCGATCATTTTGAGCGATCACAAAAGGATCGTTGACATATTCTGTGCGGCGAAACTCGATTACCGGGTTATTGTGAACCCATTTGTAGAGCTTTTCTGTCCCCAGGATGAATCCGGCTGTGATCTTGCCTTGATTGATATTTTTGTTGGTGTTCGTTATTACCCCAGCCTCGACCAATCCGATCACGCCATCGGAAAACAGCTCGGTGTGAATGCCCAAATTTTTCTTTTCGTAGAGGTATTTGAGTACAGCGTCGGGAATAGCGCCGATACCCATTTGCATGGTGGCTTCGTCAGGGATCAATTCGGCGATGTGACCGGCGATTTTCTTGACGACCTCGGACCTCTCTCCACCCATGGGGAGTTCGGGTAGCGCATAGTCTACCGGCACGATGTAATCTAATTTGCTCACATGGATGAACGAATCTCCCAAGGTGCGCGGCATTTGTTGGTTGACTTCGGCGATGATACTATCCGCAGATTCTGACGGGGTTTTGCTCAGCCCCACCTCGACGCCGAAGCTGCAAAAGCCGTGCTCGTCAGGGGGAGAGAGATGGACCATGGCCACATCAAGGGGTAGATGGCCCTCTTTGAAGAGCAGCGGGAATTCAGACAGCAACACGGGGGTGAAGTCAGCTCGTCCGGCTTGAACCGCCTCTCGGTTGTTGGGGCTGATGAAGATGGTGTTGACCCGCAGGTGTCCTTCCATTTTGGGGTCGACGTAATCCGCCGAACCAATCGTAAGCGCCTGGCAAATTTCTACATCTTCCAACTCGGGCGCCCGGTCGACCAGTGCGGCCAAGACCTGCTTGGGCACAGAGCAGTTGCCCGTCAGGAAAATCCGATCGCCGGATTGGATTGCCTGAACGGCTTCATCGGCGTTGACAACTTTCTCTTTGTATTGTGAAGTCCAGGGCATGAATTTATTTTCTCCCCTCTAGCGAAGCTTGCAGGGAGGCGTGAATCACTTCCCCTCGGTGCGTGTAAAAGCCGCGGGCCAGGGCCGCCTTCTCTTCCGACGCCTTTTCTATACCCATGGTCGCAATCGCCCGGACGAATGGCCACGAAGCGTTCCCTAGCGTGTGGGTTGCCGTGCGCCCCAGGACGCCACTCATGTTGGGGACGCAATAATGCAAAATGCCCTCCTTGACGAAAGTCGGGTTGCTGTGAGTCGTCGGTCGGCTGGTTTCGACGCAGCCGCCTTGATCGATGGATAGATCCATGATGACCGAACGCGGCCGCATGGATCGGACCATCTCTTCGCTGACCAGAATCGGGGTTCGAGCCCCGGGAATCAAGACCGTGCCGATCAACACGTCGGCAAATCGGCAAACCTTTTCGATGTTGAAGGAGTGCGAAACCATGGTCACAACCCGACCCTGAAACAGCCTGTCTAACTCTCGGAGACGCTCAAGACTTCTGTCGAGGATGTAAACGGTCGCTCCCATGCCCAGGAAGTTGCGTGCTGCTGCTGTCCCGGCGGTTCCGCCGCCCAAGATGATCACCTCGGCGGGGGGGACGCCGGGTACTCCGCCCAAGAGGATGCCCTTGCCTCCGTAGTTGTTCTGCGTTAGGGTGGCCGCCACCTGTGGTGCCATCCGCCCCCCGGCTTGGCTCAACGGGATCAACACGGGCAAGGTGCCATCCGCCTCTTGGATGATTTCATAGCCAATCGCGGTAACCTGCTTTTTGAGCAGCATCTCGATTTTTTGGGACGATCCGGCCGCCAGATGGAGAAAGCCTGCTACGATTTGATCCGCTTGCATCCAGTCAAATTCTTCGTCCGTGGGTCGAGCGACTTTTAGCAATAAATCGGCTCGACCGTAGACCTCCTCGCCGCTGTAGACGATCTGTCCGCCCGCCTGTTGGTAGTCATGATTGCTGAAGCCGCTGCCCACGCCGGCCTGGTGTTCCACAAAACAGGTCTGGCCGCTTTGGGTCAGCAAGCGCACGCCCGCAGGCGTCAATCCGACCCGGTATTCGGAGTCGCGTCGCTCTTTGGGGATACAGATATTCATAGGTCCCTTCCTCCGCTCACTTTTTTTCAATCACGTACTGCTGAACCATCTCAGCATTTTCGCGTTGAGAACACCATGGTTGATCTACGCTTGTAGCAGATGGGCCAGAATGGCTTTTTGTGCGTGCATGCGGTTGTGCGCTTGGGGGAATAACCTGGAATGAGGCCCGTCCGCAACCGCAGCGGTGATTTCTTGTCCGCGGTGGGCGGGGAGGCAGTGCATCACGATGACATCTTCCTTGGCCTCATCCACCAGCGCTTGGTTGACTTGGTAGGGTGGGAAAACCCGAGCCCGCCTCTGAGCTTCTTCCTCTTGGCCCATGCTGGTCCAGGTGTCGGTGTAGATCACGTCCGCAGCTTGGACGGCTTCGTGAGGGTTGTTCAGCAGTGTGATCGTGCTGCTGCTTTCCCGGGCGAACGTTTGACCCAAGTCGATGCCAGCTTGGGGCATGTCATACCCTTCGGGGTTAGCGATGGTGAAGTTGCTGCCCAGTTTGGCGCACACGTGCATCAGCGATACGGCCACATTATTGCCGTCGCCAACGAAAGTAATGTTGATCCCTTTCATGGTGCCGTAGGTTTCATAGATGGTCAGCGCGTCGGCCATGGCCTGGCAGGGGTGGTTGTAATCGCTGAGTCCGTTGATGACGGGAATGCTGGCCCATCGAGCCAGTTTTTCTACATGTTCATGAGCGAACACGCGCGCCATGACGATGTCCACATAGCCTGACACGACCCGAGCCACATCGGCGATTGATTCGCGTTTCCCCAGTCCAATTTCTTGCGGGGAAAGATAGAGGGCGTCGCCGCCCAAATGGCGCATGGCCATATCAAAGGAAACCCGCGTTCGCAGGCTGGGCTTCTGGAAAATCATCGCCAGGACTTTATCCTTCAAGATCGGCTTATTGCCACCATCCTGACGTTCTTCTTTGAGGGTGATGGCTGAATCTAGCATAGCTTGTAAGCGTTTGGGGGAATAATCTGCAATGGTGAGAAAGTCTTTCATGGTATCTAACCTCCAAATGATTGCGATATTTTTCTTTGCTTTGTGGTGATTTTTCTTTTTGGTCTCGGTGATCGTTTTCTTCTGTTGACTTACTCATTTTCTTTAAGATAAGCTAAAACATGTTCAAAAATTTCTTGGGGTGTGAAATAATTTGTATCAATGTAAAGGTCTGCGTGCCGGGAAGCATGCTGCAACCGTTTTTGTTGTTCTTGATATTCGCTTTCTTTCCAATCAAACCCTTTTCGTTTTTTCGTCAGCGGAAATGAAATCTCCAGGTAAACGAGAATGTCGGGATTGATGACCTTTTGCCACATCGAAGGAGTATGGGAGTGTTCTTGGGCGATGTGATGAGCTTCATAGCCGCGGTCCTTTAGCCTTCTGACAAGCTCTGATTTGCCAGAACCACAAGCGCCAACAATGCCAATGCTGGGGGCTTCAGGTTTCATACAAAAACGCTTTTGTCAATCATATACCGCTGATCCATTTCGCAAGTTCATAATTCCGAGGTGCAATGGGGGCAGCGAGTCGCTTTGATTGGAATGGTTGTCGCGCAATGGGGGCATTCCTTGGTAGTCGGCTCGGCGGGTGGAGCTTCTTCTTTCCTTTGCAGGCGGTTGATCCCGCGGATGATCAGGAACATGGCGAACGCGATAATCAAAAAGGTGATGATGGTGTTGGTTAAGATGCCGTAGTTGATCGTTACCGCGCCCGCTTCCTGGGCGAGGGCAAGTGTTTCATACGGAGGTGGTGTTGTCCCAGCTTTTATGACGGCAAAAAGATTGCTGAAATCCACGTCCCCCAGCAATAATCCAATCGGCGGCATCAAAATGTCGTCCACCAGGGATTTGACGATGGCGCCAAAAGCTGAACCGATGACTATGCCAACGGCCATATCGATGACATTGCCGCGCATGGCGAATTCTTTGAAATCCTTTAACATTATTGCTCCTTGTGTTGATTATTTATGATGTCCTCGGGATGGTTTACTGGCTCGTGAAACGGGTCAAGACATTTGTAGAATCACCGTCTAACATGTTATTCTGAGCGAAGCGTCGTAGTTTTGCAAACGACGTGGGAGACTCTTCGCTCCGCTCACGCCAGCGGCGGGCACAGCCAGTGACATAACAAAACGTTATATAGGAAAGCAGAGCGAAGAATCTCCTTGTCGGTTCACAAATGACTCTTTTGTCAATCGCATACTGCTGAATCATTTCATGTCCTCGGATTATCTAGGCGTAATCCATGACCGCGTACTGTGACGATATACTCGTGGTCAGGGTCGATTTGTTCGATGCGGTTGCGCAGGCGCCTCACCAAAGCGTCCAGCGCTTGATCGGACACGGAAATGGCCCCTTCTTCTCCCCAGATGCCACTCATCAATTCGTCTCGTGGCACGACTCGGCCTGGATTATCGTACAAAATCTCCAGGAGTTGGAATTGGGAGGCAGAAAGCGGGGGGCTGATTTCTTGGTCTCCAATCCAGACTCGGCGAGATCGTTTTTTTAACAGCAGTTTTTGTTGCTGAGGGGAGATAGCCGCGGCGGGGCTTTCTATTTCTAATGGAAGTGTGGCGTCAGAGCTAAAAAAGATGAATTTCTGTGCCAGGGCGATGTGGATGACATCCCCGTCGGATAATAACGTCGCTTCCTCAATCCGTTTCCCGTTGCAGTGGGTTCCGTTTTTACTGCCCAAATCTTCGATGATGACGCCCTCATCGGTGAGGCTGATGCGGGCATGCTGGCGAGAAACTTGCCGGTCGGGAATGTGAACCTCGCATTCGGGATCACGCCCCAACGTTAGGGGGTTCCGCAACATCCAACGCTGGCCATCTAGATAGCCTTCGTGCCCAATGATAACCGGTATCTCGTGTTTGTTCTCCTGCATACTTACTGTCCGAGGCATAAAAAACTATACTTTGAAGACACTTTCCTCATCCCTCACTTGCACTGACTTAAATTCTCTCTGCGTGTATAATAACATAAAAATGTTTGGGTCTCTGGGATTTCACGGGGTGCGACCCAAAGGTTTTGGAAACCTTTAGGGTCTTGGCTTCTTACCCCGTAAATTCCTAAAGAGCCAAATGTTTCAGATATCCGTATTTTACTATGGTTGAAAGTGATTTTATGCCTACCTCGCTTCAAGTAGGAGAAATTTTAAAAGAACGATATAAAATTCGCCGCATCATTGGTCAGGGCGGTATGGGCAATGTTTATTTAGCCGATGACTTGCGTTTGGAGGGTCGTTTGTGCGCGGTCAAGGAGGTTTTCTACGAGCCCCAAATCGGGGAGAAATTGCTCAATCAAGCTCGAGACCAATTTTTGCGCGAGGCTACTGTCTTGGCGCGTTTGGATCATCCCAATTTGCCTAAGGTCTCAGATTTTTTCACCATCGAGGAGTGTGATTACCTGGTGATGGATTTTGTCCCCGGCCGTGATTTGAGCGCTTTGACGACAGAAGCGCGTTTGGATGACGGTTTTTTGGATGAGCGTGATGTGCTTACATGGGCGGCTCAATTGATGGAAGCGCTCAATTACCTTCATCATCAAGACCCTCCCATTGTACATCGCGATGTCAAACCCAGTAATATCAAATTGACACCTACAGGCGTGGTCAAATTGGTCGATTTTGGCTTGGTCAAAATTCTTGCTTCAGAGGATGTGACCATCACAGTCGTGCAGGGACGTGGCACGGCTCACTACACGCCGCTAGAACAATACGGTGGTGATGCTGGCCACACCGATGTGCGCAGTGATATATTTTCTTTGGGGGCTACGTTCTATCATCTTCTGACCAACCAACCCCCCGAAGAAGCGCGCAACCGCTTTTTGAAGCCGGGGACCTTAGTCTTGCCTCGCCAACTCAACCCCTCCATCAGCCCGCGCACGGAACGCGCTTTGCTTTGGGCCATGAACTTACATCCCGAAGAGCGACCTCAAAGCATTGAGGAATTCCGCCAGGCGTTACTGGGCGATTGGAACCCCGCCAGAAGGCCTCGCTTGCCGTTGCCTACGCCCTCGTTGGCAGATCTTTTATCGGCGCCTGTCGAGCGAAGGATGATATTGATTTCGTTGGGCTTGTTGTTTCTTAGTTTGATCGCTACCCTGCGTCCCTGACTTCTGATTATTTATCTTTCCAGTAGAGCATACCGCTGACCCCCCATCCCAGCAGCGCGCCCAAGAAGGCGATGAGTAACAAGCCCCACTTTTGCTGGTTCTCGATGATCCAAGCGGTTCCGGGTAATGATACCGCCGCGTACGTGTATAGCATCAATCCGGCTATTACCGCCGATAATCCCCAACGGATGCCCCACCGGACTTGCCCCACCAACGCGCCCGTTCGAGACGCTCCCCAGGCAACCAAGAAGATGGCCGCTGAGGCGAGCAACCAATCTTGCATCCCAATCTTGAAGCCATTTTCTTCAGGTTCAGGCGTTGGTTGTGGCGTGGGCGGTGGCAACGTTGCTGATGGTTTCGTTGTGGGGGTCGTTGTGGCTGTTTCTGTGGGCGGGACGACCGTCCCCTCTACTTGGGGCACTTGGAACGAAATTGCATCCGAGGCAGCCGAGCCGCTCTTCGCTTGAATGCTGGTAAAGCCGGCCTGCTCGATCAGATAATCGACTTGGACGTTTCCGTTGATGGTGTTTTCCGTTATCGCCGGCATCTCTTGGCCGTCTACGGTGATGATGAATTGTACCGGCGTTCCATCGGGAACGGCATTGCTGTTTTGATCGAGGATTTTGCCCGCGGTCAGGGTGATGACCTGCCCGACTTGATAATTAGGCGTTTCCGGGACCTCCGGGCTTGTCACGGGGCTCGGAGGGGTGGTCGCTGCGATCTCCAACGGAATCACCTGATTCGGTTTGGGGCCAGTTGCCTCCATCAACCTGTAACCAATCCCGGGAACCGAGACGGGCAGATTGCCCTCCGGGGCGGTGATCTCTTTGAACAACAGGCGTGCGGCTACATCCATGAAGGGGGGAATCTTGCTGTAGATCCCAAAATAGGCGGTCAATTTAGAGATATTGGTCGAGTCAAGATAATATGGCGCGTTGGCGGCGAAAACGATGATGTTTTTGCCGGGGAGCAGATCGGGTCGCTCGGCCAGGAAGCGTTGCAAAGCCAGGGACTCAGGCCGATTCGCGCTGATGTCCAGGATGGTGAAGACAATCCAATTAGCTCGGCGAAGCGCTTGTTCGATATCTTCGTCGCTTTCTTCTCCATCGAGCATTTGGGTCAGTTGGGCGGACGAATAGGATTTTAGATAGAATTGGGAAACTTGGCCGCCCGCATTCGGCCCGTACAAAGAGAGCACGGATTGTTCCAGCGAATCGATCGCAGGGATATTTTGAACCGGGCATTCACTGCACTGTTTAGCTGCATACGCGTCGGTGATGAAAACGATCTGGTCGTAGAAACCGGGAGCGCTTGGCAAGACATTTTCCAGCTCTTCTCGCGGAGGGCTGATCAGGGTGGCGCTGCGTTGGGCTACCTCGAAAACAACTTGGCGCGACTCCGTTGTCCCGATACGGTCTAACGACCCTAGATTCAAGACTTGATCGAGGCTAAAAAGTCCGTACAGGCGATATTTTAGAGTCAAGGTGCGCAGGACGGACTCATCGACGCGTTGGGCAAACACAGGGTCTTCCTCGTATTTTTGTACGAAGAAATCGTGTGTTTTGGCGATGGCTGTATAAGCATCTTCGTCTTCGCTGCTGACAAAGTCATTCAGGTAGAGCAAATCATTGCCCGCCAGGAAGGCATCCAGGGCAATGCGTCGGGCGTTGAAGGTTGCCTCGGTGGGATCATAGAAGCGGCGCACAGCGCGGCTGCCCAGGTCATCGCTGATCATTACGCCGTCATCTTGACGCCAGGAGGCCAAGGCTGGCAACTCCATCAACAAGTTGAGCGCTTGTTGATCGAAGCTGATCGGTCGAGTCGTAGAGCGGATATTTCCCTGCAAACCTTGGTAGCGGATGTGGGAGACAAGCAGGGCATCAACTTGTTCGCTTTCCTCTGTCGCCTCTCCGGTGACGGCAAAGAAAGGGGTCAGATCAATCTGTTTGAGTTGGTCCAGGGTTTTTCGGACAGTAGCAACTTCGTTTTTGGGCAGACGGTCGGCGCTGCCTAGGCCGGGGAAGTGGGTTCCTACCACGGCGAGACGCCCGTCGCCGCCCTCATGCAAGCCATCGATGTAGGCGCGCCCCATCTCTCCCACCCAGAAAGGGTCGCCGCCGAAAACGCGCAGGTTCAAGTCCCCCTCCTCCTCCGGTCGGGCCATCTCGGTGACATCGAGCGAAGGGCCAAAAAGCAGATTGATACCCAGGGTGGATAATTCTTGCCCTGCTACTGTGCCCACTTGCTTGGCCAGAGATGGTTTCCAAGTCGCCCCGATGGCAAGCTGACTGGGCAAGGGGGTTAATCCATTGATGATTTGACTATAAGGAGCGCTGTCCCCCTCTTGGGACATGCCGATGAAAAGTGGAATATAAGTTGATTGAAAGCCGGAATCGTCCGTAGCCGTGCTCAGTTGACTTTCTCTGGACGCATTGTAGCGATAGGATTGTAATTGGTTGGTGAGTGCCTGGGTGTCCGCCAGGACTTGATCGGCGGTTGTAAAATTATCGTTCTCGGTTAATAGTACCACGCCCCCGATGTGATGCTGTGTGATCAGATCGTATATTTGCGAATCGGGTTCTACCGTCGCCCCTTCAAAGCTGACCAGAAAAAGTTGGCCTATCCGTTCTTGGGGCGATAACTGCTCGAGCGTTATCCTGGCGCGTTCTTTTGGCGTATCAGCCTGGGGTGGCGAAGCCGCTTGGCTTTGAGCCCATGGCAATACGAAAAAACTCAAAAGGACGATTAGAAAAAGTCCTCGATAGCGATTCTTGCTCATTCTTCTCCTAAGTCGGACGAAATTCGATGGTGGTCAAGTAAGTGATGGTTGCTTTCCAAAATGCTCTAGGCAGCCTCCGTTCGGCTGAGCGTTCGACTGAGCGTTCGACTAAGCGTTCGACTGAGCGTTCGACTGAGCGTTCGACTGAGCGTTCGACTGAGCTCAC
>CAZJBA010000018.1:0-21192 GCA_964544065.1 uncultured Anaerolineales bacterium
AGCGAGCGAATCGGCGAACTGCGTAAGTCCTATTAGAAAATCGATAGTAACCGTTCACACCCCTCAGCAAATAGAGCATTCCTTTGGGAAAAAATGCTCCAAGATGTCACCCTCGCCGCGCTTCCCCTGGCGGGACGCAGAGCGTGCGTGCCCTGGGGGCAAGGCGTGCCGCTGGCAAGAAAGCGTGCCCTAGCAAAATACGCTAGGATAAGCAAACGAAGGGACTCCCAACCCGCATGAGGGGAAATTCTTGCCCCATGCCCAACAGGCACGCACAACACGGCAAAGAATGACATCTGCCCTGAACGCTCACATATTAACATCTGGTAAAATCAAGCTACATACGCCAATTGGTTATGTTATAATTATAATAATATGGAAAGCAAAACGACTCTCCCAGAAAAAACAACTGACGACGCGCTTACGCCCAAGCAAGTACGCAGCCAGCGTCGCACCCTGATCGGCCTCATCGTTGCCGGGGTCTTGATCATCGCCTTGATCGTTGTAGGCGCGGTGCTTTTGCTCAAGCAATCATCAGACACCACCGGCAAAATTCGAGATGTATTCATCATTTTCATGGCGCTTGAGTCGATTTTGATCGGCCTCGCCTTGATCATTCTGATCATCCAAATTGCTCGCTTGATCAATCTGCTCCAAAATGAGGTTAAACCCATCATCGACTCAACCAATGAAACGGTAAGCACGCTGCGCGGCACAACCCGTTTTTTGAGCGACAATTTGGTCGAACCGGTGATCAAACTCAACGAGTATCTGGCCGGAGCACAGCAATTATTCAAGTTTGTCAAACCCAAGAAACCTAAACAAACAAAGGAGTGAACTTATGGAAAAGCAAAATGGAGATTTTGGAGCTTTCTTATCCGGATTCGTACTAGGAGGCCTGGTCGGGGCTTCTGTGTCTTTGTTGCTTGCCCCACAATCGGGCGAGGAAACTCGAACACTGATCCAAGAAAAGAGCATCGAACTCAAGGATAAGGCCGAAAAAAGCGCCGCAGATGCTCGAGTAAAAGCGGACCAGATCATTCTTGACGCTCGCAAACAGGCTGAAGAGCTTACGAAACAAGCTCAAACCAGGGCTAAAGAACTACAAGAAAAAGGCCAAGTTGTTCTAGAAGAGCAAAAATCGAAGCTAGAAGAAGCGCTTGAATCTGGCCAGAAAAAGCTCGGCAAGAAGGGCGCCGAAGTAGCTGAAACGGTGGCGAAAGAGGCGGAAACACTAGCTGAAGAAGCCGGAGCCACTGGCGAAGCTTAATCAGGCCAGACTCACAAGCAACATCCATCGCCCCGAGGCAGGTTTGGGGCGATGTTTTTTTAAGTTCAAAATCCCAGTTTCCGCTCTTTGAGAGAAATCCAACGACCATGCCCAATGACAAGATGATCCAACACCTGCACGTCGAGCAACTTGCCCGCTTCGACGATAGCGCGCGTGATGGCAATATCATCGGGACTGGGGGTGGGATCGCCGGTAGGATGATTATGGACTACAATCACGGCGGCGGCATTGCGGCGGATCGCCGCCCGAAATAACTCTCCTACCCGCACCTGAGACGAGTTCAAAGAGCCGCGGTAGACCTCAACGATATCCAAAACCTGGTTGCGGGTGTCCAACAACAGAACGCGCAAATGCTCTTGCTCCAACGCGCTCATTTCAAACTGCACCAAGGCCGCGGCATCAGCGGGACTATTGATCGACGGTCGTTCTTCCGGCGCTTCGAGCGTCAGGCGGCGGCCCAATTCAATCGCCGCTTTGATCTGGGTCGCCTTGGCCATGCCAATCCCATGTTGGGCTTTCATCTCGTCAAAACTGGCCCGATGCAAGCCTGAAAGCCCCTCGAAGGTTTGCAACAAGCGGCGCCCAACTTGAACCGCGTTTTCTCCCGGCACGCCTACACGCAAAAGAATGGCGATCAACTCGGCGTTGGATAACGCTTTTGGCCCCAACTTTGCCAGCCGCTCCCGCGGGCGTTCCGTCGAGGCTAAATCGGTTATTCTATAGGTGGCGTTTGCGCCTTCTTCTGACATAAAAGGCCCCTTCTAGGGTATTGGTTGGTTCCCAGCCTGTTTATACAACAAGCGCAACGAAAACGCAAGTTAATCTTAAAACTAGAGCAATCATTTTTATACAACCATTAGTCAAAAAACAGCGGAGAAGTTGAACTTTTCCAGCGCTACCCACGCATTCTACCTAGGCTTCCGAAAAGTTCAACTTCTGGTCCCCGAAATTTTGAGAAGATACAACCATCGCCCTGCCCCCTTTGGTCTCCCACACACACCAGCAAAATAGGCTATAATTAAGCCTCGAAACTACAGGAGTGAACCCTATGAACTTCGACCCTTCTTCCCTCAGCAACTTCATGCTCATTCTAACGGCCTGGGGCGGCGCGTTTCTGGCCGCGCTGTGGCTAAGCCTGATTATCTGGACCTACCGGGATGTCCGCGCCCGGGCGCGCGATCCCCTCGGTCGGATTCTGGCCGTGCTCGTTGTGGCCGTCCTCTTTTTACCCGGCATCGTCATTTATTTGATCCTACGGCCCCAACGCACGCTCGATGACGAATATCAGCACACCCTCGAGGAGGAAGCCCTGCTTCGATCTATTGAGGACACCCCCATTTGTCCGGGATGTGGGCGCCGGGCCAAAGAAGATTGGAAAATTTGCCCCAATTGCCACACCAAACTGAAGAAAACCTGTCATGAATGTGGCCAAATGATGGAATTACCCTGGAACTTGTGCCCCTATTGCGGCGCTCCCACCCCGGGCATGCGCCGAGAAGACACCACCTCGGAGCAGGCCCCCGCTTCCATATCAGATTCCACCCCCGAAGATGAACCGCCGATGGAAGCGTTAAAAGAAACAGGAGCCGAACAAACAGAAGAACCAATAGAGCCTGAACAGGAAGAAGGATAACCCCCACAGAACTAAAAAAAACCGTGTTGCTCTAGGCGAGCAACACGGTTTTCTGATTCAAAGCTGTTGAACTAGATATTCAAAGCATCCCAACCGGCAAAGATACCCTCATCGCCCAATTCTTCTTCGATGCGGAGCAACTGATTGTACTTTGCGACCCGATCGGAGCGGGCGGGAGCGCCCGTCTTGATCTGACCAACATTGAGGGCCACGGCCAGATCGGCAATGGTGGCATCTTCGGTCTCGCCGGAGCGATGGGAGGTGACCGCCCGCCACCCGGCCCGGTGACAAAGCTCCACGGCCTGGATGGTTTCGGTCAGAGAGCCAATCTGGTTGAATTTGACCAAAAGGGCATTGGCCGCTTTCTCTTCGATACCGCGGCGTACCCGTTCGGGGTTGGTGACCAACAAGTCGTCGCCCACGATCTGAAGCCGATCGCCAAGCTCCTGAGTCATCAACTGGAAACCCTCCCAGTCATTTTCATCCAAGCCATCCTCGATCGAAACGATGGGATATTGACCGACCCAATCTTTCCAGAAGGCGACCATCTCTCCGCTGCTCAATTTCTTGCCTTCGGTGCGGAGATGATAGAGACCCGTTTCGCTCTCATAGAACTCAGAGGCAGCCGGGTCAAGCGCAATGCTGACTTCTTGGCCCGGTTTGTAGCCGGCTCTCTCAATCGCCTCGAGGATTACTTCGACCGCTTCAGCGTTGGCTTTGAGGGCAGGGGCGTACCCGCCTTCGTCGCCCACCAGGGTCTTATAGCCCCGCTCTTTGAGAACTGACTTAAGGGTGTGATAGATCTCCGCGCCCCAACGCAGGCACTCCGAATAGGAAGGCGCGCCCAGGGGCATGACCATAAATTCCTGCGCGTCGGTGGACTGCCAACCGGTGTGAGCGCCGCCATTGAGAATATTCATCATCGGCACGGGCAAAACGTGGGCGTAAACCCCGCCGATGTAACGGTACAGCGGCATGCCCAAGGCAACCGCACAAGCCTTGGCCACGGCCAGGCTTGTGCCCAGAATCGCGTTGGCGCCCAAGTTCGATTTGTTTTCGGTACCGTCCAGTTCCAGCAGGGCCAAGTCGATGGCGCGTTGATCAGCAGCCAGATGGCCAACCAATGTTTCCGCGATGGGACCGTTGACGTTAGCAACCGCCTGGTTGACGCTCTTGCCGCCATAGCGGGCCTGGTCACCATCACGCAGCTCCAAAGCCTCATGAACGCCGGTCGACGCGCCGGAGGGCACCGCCGCGCGGCCCCAACTGCCATCCACCAGCTTGACATCCACCTCCACGGTGGGGTTGCCACGCGAATCGAGAATTTGGCGGCCAATAACCGTTTCAATCACAAATGTTTTCATTTTTTACCTCACTATTGCTACATTGAATTCAACATTCCGTCCGGAAAAATTTGTTTATCCAACCAGAATGATACCAACGATTTCAAAAAATCACTCATAACAACGCAAAGTCTGCTCCAGGCGGCGGCAAGAGCGCGTTTGCAAAAGTCTTGAGTGAACGATTTTCAGTAACCTTGCGCTGCAATACTAATGTTCAAGTATAATCCAAACCAAAGAACTTGTGGGAGCAATAAAGGGACGCAAAAATCATGGCAAACCTACCAGTACATACACCAGACTCCCGAGACGCAAAACGTTACATACGCTTACGATAAATCTTCCCGGACAGCTTTCAGAAAGGCGACGAATAACGGGTGGGGGCGATTGGGGCGAGACAAAAACTCGGGGTGAAACTGGGTTCCCAGCATGAAAGGATGATCGGCCAATTCGGCGATTTCGACCAAACGTTCATCGGGCGACAAGCCGGAGAAGCGCATCCCGGCCTGGTGCAACACGCCACGGTAGGAATTCTTGAACTCGAAACGGTGGCGGTGGCGCTCCTCGATCACATCGGTTTGATAGGCTTCGGCTGCCAGCGAGCCGGGCTGCAAGTGACAGGGGTAGAGACCCAGCCTCATGGTGCCGCCCATGTCGGTCAGTTTATGTTGATCGGGCATCAAGTCAATCACCGGGTGCGGGGTGGAAGGATCGAACTCGGTCGAGTTGGCTTCATCGTCCTCCAAAACGTGGCGGGCAAATTCCACCACCATCAACTGCATCCCCAAACACAATCCCAAATAAGGCAGCTTGTTTTCACGCGCATATTGGATGGCGCGAATTTTTCCTTCGATGCCGCGGTCGCCAAACCCGCCCGGCACGATCAGCCCATCGGCCTGTTCCAGCATCTCCAGAGAGCGGCCTTTCTCCAAATCGGAGGCATGAAGCCAAATCATCTCGTCTTCCAAGCCCAAAGCGAGGGCAGCATGGCGAGTCGCCTCCCGCACGCTCATGTAGGCATCATGCAATTCGACATATTTGCCCACCAAAGCAATTTTAACTTTGGGTTTTTCCTGGCGCATCTCGGCGACCAGTTGATGCCAATCGCTCCAATCCGGTTCGCGGCGCGGCTCCAACTTGAGCCGCTCCATCAAATAATCGCCCACGCCAGCGTCTTCCAACAAAAGCGGAATCTCATAAAGCAGATCACTGGTGACCATGGGCACAACCGCGCGCCGGTCCACGTCACAGAAAAGGGCGATCTTATCGCGCAGCTCATCGGCGACAGGATGATCGGAGCGGGCAATGATCATGTCGGGAGAAATGCCGATCGAGCGCAACTCGCGCACGGAGTGCTGCGTAGGTTTGGTTTTCAACTCGCCCGTCGCGCCGATGTGGGGCATCCAGGTGACGTGGGTGGAAAAGCTGTTCTTCTTGCCTGAATCGCTGCGCATCTGACGCAACGCCTCCAAGAAAGGCAGGCTTTCAATGTCGCCAACGGTGCCGCCCACCTCGACCAGGACGATCTCCGCACCGGTGGTTTTGGCAACCAAACGGATGCGATGCTTGATTTCATTGGTGATGTGCGGAATCACCTGGATGGTGCCGCCGAGGTAATCGCCGCGGCGCTCCTTGGAGATCACTTCGGCGTACACTTGCCCGGTGGTGACGTTACAAACTTTGTTCAAGCTGATGTCCACAAAGCGTTCGTAGTGGCCCAGGTCCAAATCCGTCTCGGCTCCGTCATCCAAAACATACACCTCCCCATGCTGATAGGGATTCATGGTGCCGGGATCAACGTTGATGTAGGGATCTAACTTTTGAATCGAGACCTTGAAGCCGCGTTCCTTCAACAAGCGCCCAATCGCTGCGGCGGTTACCCCCTTGCCAACAGAACTGAGCACGCCTCCGGTAAAAAAAATGTGCTTGGTTTTCATATCATCTTCCCAATAAAAAAGAAGAAGGGAGGGCCTTTTCGACAGCCCTCCCCATGAATTCTGAAAGTGTCTGAGAGATACGCTCCCCGCGGCTACCCAACGACACGCTCGAGATCATCAGCAGCCCGGCGCATTTCCAAAAAGATCAAGCCTAATTTTGAATCTTCGCCCGCCAGCGCGGTCAAGACAGCTTCTTCACCGACCGACATCAAGATGACGTATCCTTGATCGCCGCGGATATAGACCTGATCCAATATGCCGCGCCCCAGCTCACCAGCGATCCGCTCCCCCAAGCTTAACATCGCCGCTGACATGGCCGAGACTCGGTCTTCTTCGACATTGCCCGGCAACGCAGAGCCCATGATCAAACCATCCACAGAGACAACCGCAGAAGCGACAATCTCCGGGGAAGCAGCTTGCATTTCCCGAAGTCGGTCAACCAGTTGTTCAGTTCGTGACTTTGCCATTTTCCTCTCCTGTGTCCAGCGGAGTTTCCAAAAGTCTACCATATTTAAGACGTTCACGCTAGTTGACCCCGCACCCTCTCCATGCTACACTGGTATGTTGTTATGCGTCGTCTACTCTTTTTCCTACCGCTATTGACCTTCTTCACGTTTGGTGCTTTGGGCTCAGCTCAAGTGCAATTCAGCAAACCCCCAGAGCTTGAAATCACCTCCCCCGTCCCAGGCGAGGCAGTGCAAGGCCTCACGCCTATTTATGGCAGCATCTCTGCCGGTGGGGTTCGAACCTGGGAACTCTCCTTTCGGTACAGAGGCGAAGAAATCCAAACCTGGTTTTTGATCGCCGAGAAAACAGGCGTGATCAAAGACAATGTGCTGGCAGAATGGGATACCTCCCTCATCACGGACGGCGTCTATGATCTACGCCTGCTGGCGCACTTAGAAAATGGGCAAAGCGCGTCGGTGATCATTGAAGGCATCCGAATCCGAAATTACACCCCCATCGAATCGGACACGCCTCCTCCAACATTCACCTCCGTCCCGACAAAAACGATTATGCCGCCCACGTTTACACCTTCTCCCACCGCAACGGAAACCCCGGTCCCGCCAACGTTGACCCCGCTGCCGACCAATCCGGTTGAGATTTCGAGACAAAACTTTCACAACAGTCTCTTCTATGGGGCCATCCTCGCCGCAGTTTCCTTTCTTCTGATCGGCCTCTATCTCTCTATTCGTAAAACCTTTCGCTAGGATGCTATAAACTTCTGATGACTCCAAGCAAAGCAACCTACCTGATCGTCGGTCTGGGCAATCCCGGACGAGACTATCAACAAAACCGCCACAACATCGGCTTCATGCTCGCGGATCAAGTGGCCGAACGGCTGGGCACAAGCTTTCGACGCATGAAACACAAAGCCTTGCTCACCAGCGGACGCCACGAAGGCCACAAAATCATCCTGGCAAAACCGCAAACCTACATGAATAAATCTGGCCAGGCTGTCAGTATCTTGATGAACTTTTATAAGCTCCCTCTCAGCCATCTGCTGGTCGCCTATGACGACGTCGATCTGCCCTTCGAGACCATCCGCTTACGCCCCTCGGGAGGCTCCGCCGGGCAAAAGGGGATGAAATCGATCATCCAACAACTTGGCAGCCAGGATTTTCCCCGCCTGCGATTAGGCATCGGACGGCCGCCAGGGCGAATGCGCACGCCTGACTATGTGCTGCAAGACTTTTCTCGGAAAGAGGGCGATGTTTTACCCTTTTTGCTCGATCGAGCCGCCGATGCAGCCTTAGCCTTCGTCAGCGAGGGGATTCAAGCAGCCATGACACAATATAACCCAACCAACAACGAGTAGGCTTCTTGCCCCAAACTTCCATGTTAGCTCGAATACTTACCAGGTTTCAAAACCTGCGCCCTGTTCAGGAAATCATCACCTCCATCCAGGAAGGGACACCTGTTCCCAACCTGGCCTTACCGCGTTCGGCCAGGTTGCCGGTCTTGGCCGCCCTGCATCAAAGCAGGCCCGTGCCGATTCTGCTGCTTACCGACCGGGCCGATCGCGCCCACACGCTCCTGGACGAATTAGCGCTCTGGTTGCCCGCGGCGATCCGCCTGATTCTGCCGGAACCGACCCCGCTTTTCTACGAAAACACGCCCTGGGGAGAAAGCACCCGCTGCGACCGGTTGGTCGCCTTGACGAAACTGGCCGCGGCGCAAATTCCCGGGACGCCCGCAAGGAGCGATTCGTCCAGCCCCATCATCATCGCGTCGGCCCGCGCCGTGATGACGCGCATCCTGCCGCGGCGCGAGTTCATCAAGAACACGCGCACGCTCCAGCCCGGGCAAACCATCCAACCGAGTCAGCTCGTCCGCCAATGGAATCAAATTGGGTATCAAGCCGCAACCACGGTCACGGCGCAAGGCCAGTTCGCCCGGCGCGGCGGCATTCTCGATCTTTGGCCTCCCGCCGAAACAACCCCAACCCGGATCGAGTTCTTCGGCGACGAAATCGAAACCATGCGCCATTTCGATCCCGCCACCCAACGCACCATCCAGCACCACGACGGCTTATTGGTCTCACCGGCGCGCGAGTTCATCGTCGGCTCCAACAACGATCTCGACGCCCCCAACGAATTCCACATCCCGCTGCTCCACCCCCACCCCGGCAACATCTTCAACTACTTGCCGCCCAACACCCTGGTCTTCGTGGATGACAGCCAAGCGTTCCAAGATCGCATTTACGCCGTCGAAGAAAAATCTATTTCTTTAAGAAAAAGTTATCTTGAGGAGGGGATTCTGCCCCAGGATTATCCCATCCCCTACTTAACCTACGCCCAAATCGAAGACAGTCTCCCTCGAGAGAGGCTTCTGTTCCTGGGGCCGGCTACCGCCCCCGAGGGCGCCCCCCATCTACTGGCAAACAACTTCAGCGCCAACCCGCGCTTTGGGGGCCAGTTGAAGCCGTTGATGGAACATCTCAGCCAATCCGAGCACACCTGGGTCGTCTCCCGCCAAGCGGAGCGGCTTCAGGCCGTCTGGAAAGAGCGCTATCGGCCCACCAGCCAGGCTCGCCCAACTTTCATCAAAGGATCACTCGGCGACGGCTGGACGTTGACGGAGCCCGACGGTTCAACACTGCGCCTGTTCACCGACGGTGAAATCTTCGGCTGGCAACGACCGCAACCCCGCCGCCGCCCCCGCACCCAGGCAAAAGCCCCCGAGGCGGCCTATGCTGACCTCCAACCCGGGGATTGGGTCGTGCACATCAATCATGGCATCGGGAAATTCGTCGGGCTGGTGGAACGCGCCATCGCCGAGGCCAAGACCGAGTATCTGTGCATTGAATATGACAAAGGCGACCGTCTCTTCGTGCCCGTCAATCAAGCGGACCGGCTGAGTCGTTACATTGGCGCCAGCGGCCGCGCCCCCAAGCCGACTCGTCTGGGCAGCGCCCGCTGGGAAACGGTCAAACAGCGGGTCAAGCAAGCGGTCGAGGACATGGCCGAAGGCCTGCTGGAACTCTACGCCAAGCGCAAGGTCGTCCAAGGGCACGCCTTCAGCCCCGACACAGCCTGGCAACGGGAACTGGAAGCCAGCTTCCCCTATTTTGAGACTGAGGATCAAATCCAAGCGCTGGCCGAGGTCAAAAGGGATATGGAGTCGTCTCAGCCCATGGACCGTTTGATCTGCGGCGATGTGGGCTATGGCAAAACGGAAATCGCCATAAGAGCAGCGTTCAAAGCGGTCATGGACGCCAAGCAAGTCGCCGTCTTGGTGCCCACTACGGTGCTGGCCCAACAACACTATGACACCTTCCGGGAACGGATGGCCGCATTCCCCGTCGAAATCGAGATGCTTTCTCGCTTTCGAACCCAAAAGCAACAAGACGAGATCATCTCCCGGGTCGCGCAAGGGAGCATCGACATTCTGATCGGCACGCACCGGCTGCTCTCCGGGGATGTGTTTTTCAAAGACCTGGGTTTGCTGGTCATCGACGAGGAACAGCGCTTCGGTGTCACCCACAAAGAGAAGCTCAAACAAATTCGTACCCAGGTGGACGTGCTCACGCTCACGGCCACGCCGATCCCTCGCACCCTGTACATGGCTTTGACCGGCCTGCGGGACATTTCCAGGCTGGACACGCCCCCCGAGGAGCGGTTGCCCATCATCACCCATGTGGGGCCTTTCTCGAAACGGTTGATCCGCCGGGCGATCATCCGCGAGATGGAGCGGGGCGGGCAAGTCTTTTTTGTCCACAACCGGGTCAAGACCATTCAGGCCGTCCGAGGACAATTGGCCCGTCTGGTTCCCGAAGCCCAACTCGCCATCGCCCATGGTCAGATGAACGAATCCCAACTTGCGGTCAAAATGCGCCAATTTAGCCGCGGCGAGATCGACGTTTTGGTTTCAACCTCTATCATTGAATCAGGCCTGGACATTCCCAACGCCAACACGCTGATCGTCGACCGGGCCGACATGTTCGGCTTGGCCCAACTGTATCAACTGCGCGGCCGGGTCGGGCGCGGGGCGCAACGAGCTTACGCCTACTTCTTCAAACACAAGCGGATTTCGCCCACCCCGGAAGCTCGCCAACGGCTGGAAACGTTGGCAGAAAACGTGCAACTGGGGGCCGGTTTTTCGATCGCCATGCGCGACTTGGAAATCCGCGGCGCCGGCGACATTCTGGGAAAACGCCAACACGGCCACATCTCCTCGGTCGGGTTTCATCTGTACACGCGCTTGCTCGCTCACGCCGTCAAACAATCCAGAAAAGAACGCGGCATGCCGCTGGAGAAAAACGCCATGGTGCACAAAGTCCACCGGCCGCTGGTCACCGTCGATCTGCCCTTGCACGCCACCATCCCCTCGCGCTACGTCCCCGACCAGGAAATGCGCCTGAAACTCTATCGCCGCATCGCCGACATGGACTCCTTGGAAGAGATCAACGCCTTGGAAGAAGAATTTCGAGATCGTTTTGGCCGCTTGCCCCAACCGGTTCAAAATCTACTCCTACAACTAGAGATCAAATTGCTGGCTCGAGAAGCTGGCATCAAGAGCGTCCACCGCGAGAGAAATCAAATTGTGCTGGTCTACCCAAATGGGGTGTCGCCGCCGGTCTCGAACAAGCAAGCAAACCTGAGCGTGGGAAAATCAGCCATCTGGATTCACGACCTCCCCCTGGAGGAGCAGATCGACATCTTGCTACATCTCTTGCAGAAGCAAAGGGTCGCTCGGTGAGACACCTTCACGATCCTATCCACGCGGATCGCGAAGGTTTGCAGCCAAGCCTTGCCACATCCATTATTCCATGCTAGAATGGTAATGCTAGAGGGTGGTAGCAATACTGCTTTCGACGAAAAGTGGGCAGCCCCCACTTTTCTTTAATGTAAGGCCCCTATCCACCCGGCAATATCTAACGGAGAAAACGAACGTATGAAAAATGATTTCTTGCTAGCTTTTAAGCAAATCCTGGAAGATCGAGGTCTGCCCGAAGAGATTCTTCTGGAAGCGATCGAAGACGCCATGGCATCCGCCTACCGGCGGGCCATGCACTCCTCCAATGCCCAACACATCGAAGCCGAAATCAATCCCGACAATGGAGCTGTGGAAATTTTCGCAGAAAAAGAAGTTGTCGAAGATGTGCAGGATGATCGCACCGAAATCCTCTTGGAAAAAGCCCAACAAGTAGACCCAGACGCTGAACTTGGCGACATGGTCATCGTGGAAAGCACGCCGGACGATTTTGGGCGCGTTGCCGCCCAAACCGCGCGCCAGGTGATTCAACAGCGCATTCGCGAAGCCGAGCGCGAGGTTCAATACAATTACTACAGCAAACAAATTGGTGAAATCGTCAACGGTCTGGTGCAGGCCACCAGCGCCCGACATGTAACCCTGGGTTTGGACATGAAGGCTGAGGGCATCATGCCCCGCAGCCAGCAAATTCCGCGCGAATATTTCCGCGTCCATGATCGCGTCCGCGCCCTCTTGCTGGACGTCAAAGAGACCAACCGAGGGCCCAAGATCATCCTCTCACGCGCCCATCCCGACTTTTTGCGTCGGCTGTTGGAAAACGAGGTGCCGGAAATTTACCACGGCATGGTCGAGATTAAGTCCATCGCCCGAGAGCCGGGGCAGCGATCCAAAGTGGCCGTCCTCGGCCTGCAACCCGGCGTGGATCCGGTTGGCGCTTGCGTCGGCATTCGCGGCGTGCGCATTCAAGCGATTGTGCGCGAATTAAACGACGAGAAAATCGACGTGATTGAGTGGAATCCGGACCCTGAGGCTTATATCGCTAAAGCACTCAGTCCCGCGCGCGTCTTGAGTGTCTTTCTCAACAAAGATGAAGAAGGGCCCAACACGGCCACTGTGGTGGTTCCCGAAAATCAACTGAGTCTCGCCATTGGTCGAAACGGGCAGAACGCCCGTTTGACGGCCAAACTGACCGGCTGGCGTATCGACATCAAGAGCTTGATGGAAGCGACCTCAGAACTGTTATTCAAACTACAGAACGAACCCGGCTACGCCGAATTCGCCGAACAAGAACAAGAAATCATTCCTCGCATCGAGACCATCTTGACCAAAAAAGATGAAGGCCGCCCCATCATGCCCGAGGAATATCAAGAACTGAAGAATTTCACCATCAACATCGAACAAGGTCTAACCGAGAAACGCCAACAAGCCAAAGAAGAACGCGAGCAAAGATTAGAAGCCGCCCGCCAGGCCGTCCCCGATGGCGCTTATGATCTACCCATATTGACGTTGGGCTTTACAGATCATATCAACAGCTTGCTGGAAGAGGCCGAAATCGACTCGGTCGGCGATTTGATTTTCCAGATGGAGTTTGACTCCGAGGTCGTCGCCGACATCAAAGGAATTGGGCCGAAATCGATGCAAGAAATCAGGGATGCGGTTGACTTGATGACGCAAATTGAACCTCAAATCGAAGAAGTCGAACTTGAAGAGCCGGCTGCAGAAGAAGCAGAAGAGCCCGAGCCAGAAATCGAAGAAAAAGAAGAAGAGAAAGCGGAAAAGCCCGAAGAGCAAGAAGCACCCGAAGAAGAAGACGTACCCGCTTCCATGGAAGAGGTTGAAAAAGTCAAACCGGATGCATCCGAACCACCTGAAGAAGCAGAGGAAGAGGAAGAAGAAGAAGCAGAGGAAGAAGAGCCAGAGGAAATAGAGGAGGAAGAAGATCAAGCTGAAAAAACCGGCAAATACGTTGATGTCGAATATGACCCTGATCACGATGTCATGATCTATCGAAAGCGTCACAAACGCAAATCCGAGGATTGGGACAAGTGGGAGGGCGAACTCGACGACGATCTTCTCGACGATCTCTAGCTTATCAACTTTGTGATTCCTTCAACCGAAAGCGAGAAACGTGGCCAAAAAACGGAAGAAAAAACATGTGCCTCAACGAACTTGCGTCGGTTGCCGCACGGTACAACCCAAACAAACCATGATGCGGATCGTGCGGACACCGGACGGCGTGCAAATCGACCCAAGCGGAAAACTGGCCGGTCGCGGAGCGTATTTACACAACAAACGCGCCTGCTGGCAAAAAGGTTTACAAGGAGCCTTGGCGCACGCTCTCAAGACGAGTATCTCCAAAGAAGACCGCCAAAAATTACAGGAGCACATGGAAACACTACCTAAGTAAACAAAATTTGAACTTGCTTTGAGAAATAGCTCATCTCGCATTGCAAGCTCACTGGAACGAGCATCGATATTAAGGAGCAACCAGAATGAGCGAAAACGGCAAAATGAAAACTATTGAATTACCGCCAAGCATTACGGTTCGCAACTTGTCAGAACGCCTGCAAGTAAGCCCCATCGACATCATCAAAACGTTGATGGCAAGCGGCGTAATGGCAAATATCAATCAAGAAATCGACTTTGACACAGCCGCCATTGTCGCGGCTGAATTAGGATTCGAAGCAAAATCCAAAACCATCGAAGAAGAAATTGAGGCAGAAGCAGCCCGCAAGATCCCGCTCTGGCGACAATTACTGGCCAAAGAGGAGTCCGACGAGCTACAAAGTCGTCCACCGGTGATCGGCATCTTAGGACATGTCGACCACGGGAAAACGACTCTTCTTGATGCCATTCGCCAAGCAAATGTAGCCGGTGGCGAAGCCGGAGGGATTACCCAACATATTGGCGCCTACCAAGTCCAACATAATGGCCGCCTGATCACCTTCATCGACACGCCCGGACACGCAGCCTTTACCTCGATGCGGGCGCGCGGGGCCCAGGGCGCCGATATTGTCGTGCTGGTTGTGGCCGCCGATGACGGCGTCATGCCCCAAACACGGGAGGCCATTTCCCACGCCCAAGCTGCCCAGGTGCCCATCATCGTAGCCCTCAACAAGATCGATAAACCCAACGCCATCCCGGAACAAGTCAAACAACAACTCGCCGAAGAAGGCCTGATCCCCGACGAATGGGATGGAGATACCCTGGTTGTACCTCTTTCCGCCAAAGAAAAACAAGGCCTGGAAGACCTGCTTGAAGCCATCTTGCTGATCGCCGACGATGCAGAAATCTTGGCCAATCCCGATGGCGCCGTTTTTGGCACCGTGATCGAAGCAAACCAGGAACGGGGTCGCGGCGTGATGGCCACTTTATTGGTTCAAAATGGAACCCTCCAAGTAGGAGATAGCGTCACCGCAGGACAGACTTGCGGACGTGTCAAAGCGATGTTCGATTTCCACGGAGAACGCATTCAAGAAGCGCCCCCCTCCACGCCTATCTCTATCATGGGACTGAACGACTTGCCAGAAGCCGGGGATTTTTTCCAGATTGCCGACTCCCAAAAAGAAGCGCGTGAAATTGTTAAAGAACGCCAACTCGAGGCCGAACAGCGGGCGTCCACAGAAAGCAAAGAAATCACCCTGGAGCAATTATTCGACCGTTTCCAGGCTGGCGAGGCCCAAGAGCTGCGCCTGATTATCAAGGCCGACGTGCAAGGCTCGCTTGAACCGATTGTTTCCTCCATCGAGAATATCCAGGTCAAGGACATTAACGTAAACGTGCTGCATGCCGGAACGGGCAGAATCACCGAAAACGATATCATGCTTGCTTCCACCTCCGAGGCAATCGTGATCGGCTTCAACGTGACAGCCGACACCGCCGCGCGGCGCTTGGCAGAGGCGGAAAACGTTTCCATTCGGTCTTATTCGATTATCTATCGACTCCTCGACGACATTGAAAAAGCCCTCAAGGGCTTGCTCGAGCCCGAGGAAAAAGAAATCGTCATCGGCCGCGCCGGCGTCTTGGCCGTTTTCCCCGCCTCCAGGCTCGGGAAAGTGGCCGGCTGCCGCGTGGTAGAGGGAGAAATTCGCCGCAACGCCCAAATGCGAGTCATTCGCGACAGGAAAGAAATCTTCTCGGGCGAGATCGCTTCGCTCAAACGCCACCAGGACAATGTCCGCGAAGTCCGAGAGGGCTTTGAATGCGGCATTGGGTTAAAAGACTTCAGCGACTTTGAAAAAGGCGACATTCTTGAGTGCTTCGTCCTGGAAGAAGTCGAGATTCCCGAGATTCTATAGAAGTTATTTTATTATGGTTTCACAAACACGCGCCAAACGAATTGCGAACCGGATCCACGAGGAACTTTCCACCTTGCTGATGATGGAAATGGCCGACCCGCGCATCGCCAGCGCCTATTTCACCAAGGTGCGGGTAGATCGCGAGCTGGCTTACGCCGATATTTACGTCGCTTCGCTCGAAGGTAGCCAGTTGAAAGATGAGATTCTCGAAGGCATGAATCACGCCAAAGGGTTTCTGCGTAGCCAACTGGCTCACCTAATCGAATTACGCACCTTTCCGGAACTACGCATCCACTGGGATCCCAGCCCCGAGCATGCTGACCGCATCAATGCGCTCATCGCTTCTCTCGAGGAAGAAGAATCAGGCCTAGAATCCGAGCGAGAAGTCGAAGAAAGCAGCCCGGATGACGAATAAGCGCAACCTCCGAGAAGTTAAGCAACGACTCTCCCAAGCCAACCGGATTCTGATCGTCTCACACATCCGGCCCGATGGCGATGCAATTGGGTCCATGTTGGGTTTGGGATTGTCGCTCCAAGCAACGGGGAAACACGTCCAAATGGTGCTCGCCGACGGCGTACCCAAAGAGTTCCATCATCTGACGGGCAGCGAGCAAATCGAAAAGCGACCTGAGGGGGTCTTCGACCTCATCATTGCCGTCGACAGTTCAGATTTAGAACGCCTCGGAACAGCTTTAGAGGAGTATCCCCCTCCTACCATCAACATCGATCACCACATCAGTAATCTCAACTTCGGTGCTATCAATCTGGTCGACAGTCATGCGGCCGCGACCGCACAAATGCTGGCCAGATACCTGCCCATCTGGGAGCTTCCGCTGACCCAACCCGGCGCTGAGGCGCTGCTCACCGGCCTGATCACCGATTCGATCGGTTTTCGAACACCAAACGTGACCCCCGAAACCATGCGCGTGGCAGCAGACTTAATCGAAGCAGGTGCGGACATCACCGATCTCTACCAAAAAGCGCTTATCGATCGCTCCTACGTATCGATCCGCTATTGGCGATACGGGCTGCAATCCATGCAATTGGAAGACGGCCTCGTTTGGGCAACCCTGACGTTAGAAGACCGTCAAGCTGCTGACTATCCCGGCAACGGCGACGCCGATTTAATCAACGTGTTGACGTCTATTCAAGAAGCAGACATCGCCGTGACTTTCATCGAGCAAAACAACGAGAAGACCAAAGTCAGTTGGCGGGCCAAGCCGGGGTTCGATGTTTCCAAAGCCGCTTCTCATTTTGGCGGCGGAGGCCACAAACTGGCGGCGGGGGCGGTCATCAGAGGGGATTTAGAGACCATCCAAGCAGATGTACTCAAAGCGACTCATGCATTACTCAAAACGCAAGAGTAACACATCCGTAAGGTTATCTTTCTCAATCTATGCACCAATAGGGTAAAATATAGTCGGAAAAAGTGGGAAAAATCGCTTTGATTTATCCTTTTTGTTCAATATCTATTCTAATCTTACTCTGGGGAGATAAATATGGACCCAAAAATTAAAAATGTAGTTTCAGGGGCGCTTGTCATCGACAAACCTGTTGGCTTAACCTCACACGACATTGTTAAAATCGTCCGGCGGGGAACGAGGCTTCGCCGCGCCGGTCACACCGGCACACTCGATCCGCGCGCCTCTGGCGTGCTCGTTGTGTTGATTGGCCCGGCTGTTCGCTTGAGCGAATACATTTCCGCCGACGATAAACGCTACCAGGCCACCATCAAGCTGGGGGTGTCGACTGACACGTACGACACCGAAGGACGTGTCACTAGGACAGCGCCTTTCGATCACATCAAGCAAGAACACCTTGAACGCCTGCTGGAAGGATATGAGGGCAAAGCGCTCCAAACGCCCCCCAACTATTCAGCGGTCAAAGTTCGGGGAAAGCCAGCCTACGAGCGAGCTCGCGCCGGCGAAGAGTTTAGACTCAACGCCCGCGAAATCGACGTCTATTCGCTGGAATTGCTGGATTGGGCACCCCCCGAGATTGTGCTCGACGTGTATTGTTCCTCCGGCACCTACGTGCGTTCGCTCGCCAATGATATTGGCGAAGATCTCAACACCGGCGCTCACCTGGTTGACCTGCGCCGAACCAAGAGCGGTGATTTCACCCTCCGACACGCCGTTCGCCTACAAGAACTCCAAAACGCGTTCATCAGTGGAGATTGGTACCGGTCCCTGATTCCTGCTGCCGATCTGCTTCCGGATTGGCCCAAGCGAATCTTAAACCCCGAGGAAGTCCAAAAGGTTGCTTTTGGCCACCGGGTTCCGGCCGAGCCCAACCCCGAAACCGTAACCGAAGACAACCTGACTCGCGCCATCAGCCAACAGGGCGATTTGGTTGCCCTAATTCAACTCATCGAAGAAACCCAAGAATGGCAACCCAAGAAGGTTTTCTTCCAAACGTAGTTTTTCAAAAAGTGGGGAGTATTTTCTCAATATTCCAGGGAAACGGCTGCGTAGCCGGGGTTTCCACACCATGGCGCGCATGCCAATGGCACACACCGTATCACAACCACCCACCATGCAACCCATGCAACATTTCTGGTCTCTCGATGATGTTCACCTAGAAAATACCTGGCTAACCATCGGCTCTTTTGATGGCGTCCATCGCGGGCACCAGAAAATCGCTCGGAAACTCGCGGCCGGAGCGCACGCCCAAAACGCTCCCGCGGTCGTGCTTGCCTTTTACCCTCATCCCTCGATCGTTCTACAAGGACACACCTTTCCCTTTTATTTGACCTCGCCCGAGGAGCGCGCCTCCCTATTGGGGGAGCAAGGCATCGACATCGTCATTACCTGTCCCTTCGATCGACAAGTGGCCGACACCCCGGCGCGAGAATTCATGCAAACCCTTCACCAACACCTGGATATCAACCACTTACGGGTGGGCTACGATTTCGCTTTGGGCAAAGACCGCCAGGGTGATAGTCACTTTTTGCGCCAATTGGGGCGAGAATGGGGCTACACGCTCAAAAAAACCCGAGCCGTGGTGGCCAACGGTGACATCATTTCATCCAGCCGGATTCGCTTTTTGCTGGGGGCGGGCAAAGTGCAAGAAGCTGCCGATTTGTTGAATCGGAACTACAGCTTTCCCGGGGAGGTCGTTCCCGGCGATCATCGCGGCCGCGGCCTGGGGTTCCCCACCGCCAACCTAAAAATCTGGCCTCATCGCGCCATCCCCGCCGCGGGGGTGTACGTTTGTCGGGCCCACATAGGGGCAAAAAGTTGGGGGGCGGTCACCAACATTGGGGTCAGACCCACCTTCGAGCGCGAACCCGTTCCTCCCCGCGTGGAAGCCCATCTTCTCGATTTCGAGGGGGATTTGTATGGCCAGACCATCCACCTATCTTTCCTATCCCGTCTGCGGGGGGAATGCAAATTTTCCGGCCCGCAAAAACTGATCGAGCAAATCCAAATCGACGTGCAGCGAGCGCACCAAAGGCTCAGCTTGACAACCTAGGTCACAATCGTTATACTCAAATCACAAGCTGACATTGTTTGCCCGGGGAGCCTGGTGCGGCCAGGCTGAGAAGGACACCGCAAGTGTCCGACCCGAGAACCTGATCCGGATCATACCGGCGGAGGGAGGCAGTTTGATGAACATCCTCCTCCGCTCCGGAGGAGGATTTGTTTTTGCGAGTGATACTATTTGCCAACGGGACCCTGAAGCACGAAGAGAGAGTCAAAGAGATCATCCGGCCCGGAGACGTGATTCTCGCGGCCGATGGGGGGGCGCGCCACTGTTTGAGGCTGAATCTCGTTCCCGAGCAGGTCATCGGCGACTTTGATTCCCTCTCCGAAGCGGAAATCGACCAATTGCAGGCAGCAGGGGCAACCATAAGCCGCCACCCCCGCCGCAAAGACGAAACCGACCTGGAATTGGCGCTGTGCCAGGCCATGGAACGCCACCCCGAGGCTATTCTCATCTTTGGGGCCTTGGGTGCCCGCTGGGACATGAGCTTCTCCAACCTGTTGCTGCTCGCTGAACCCAAATTCTCTGGCCCCACAATCCAATTGCTGCACGGCCATCAAACTATCTCTTTGCTGCGGAGTGGCCAGACCTTGACGCTGGAGGGACAACCAGGGGACACAGTCTCGCTGATCCCATTGCGCGGCGACGCGAACGGCATCACCACCCAGGGATTAGAATACGCCCTCAGCGATGGCACGCTCCGCTTTGGGGCCAGCCGCGGCGTCAGCAACGTGATGCAAGCAGAACGCGCCAACGTGCAATTAGATCAGGGGCTTTTAGTGGTCGTCCAGATTCAGAAAGGAGCTATGCGATGAAAAAATATCTCTCTATTTTATTTGTCTCGCTGTTGATCTTACTGACAGCCTGCCAGACCGGCCCGGTGGAACCCAAAACCCTGACCATTATGACGCATGACTCGTTCGCGGTTTCAGAAGAGGTGCTGGTCGCTTTCGAGCAAGAGCAGAACGTCACGGTAAAATTCATCGAGGCGGGCGACACCGGCACAGCGGTCAACAAAGCCATGCTCTCCAAAGACGAGCCGCTGGCGGACGTATTCTACGGGGTGGACAACACCTTCTTGAGCCGCGCCTTAGAAGAAGACATCTTCGCGGCTTACCAATCGCCGCTGCTCGACCAGATTCCCGACCAGTTCAAGCTGGACCCCGAAAACCGGGCTTTGCCCGTCGATTACGGCGATGTTTGCCTCAACTACGAAATTGCCTACTTCGAGGAAAACGACCTGACACCGCCACAGAATCTTGCAGACTTGCTCGAACCCGCCTACGAAAGTCTGCTGGCGGTGGAGAATCCGGCTACATCGTCGCCGGGCTTGGCTTTCCTGTTTGCGACCATCGGACATTTTGGCGAGGACGGCTACCTGGATTACTGGCGCGGGCTCAAGGAGAACGACGTGAAAGTCGTCAACGATTGGGAGACAGCCTATTACACCGACTTCAGCCAATGGGGCGGGACGCGACCGATCGTCGTTTCGTACGGCTCCAGCCCTCCCTTTGAGGTCATTTTCGCCGAGGAACCGATGGACGAGCCACCCACCGCGGCGGTGACATCAGCGGGAAGCTGTTTCCGCCAAATCGAATTCGTTGGCATTCTCCAAGGCACCCAAAAGCGCGACCTGGCCGAAGCCTGGATCGACTTCATGCTCTCCACCACCTTCCAGGAGGACATCCCGCTGCAAATGTATGTCTTTCCCGTCAACCCAGAGGCCGAACTGAATCCCACTTTTGTCGAACACCTGGAAATCGCCTCCCAACCGGCTTTCGTCGCCCCGGAGGAGATCGCTGCTAACCGTGAAGCCTGGATTCAGGCCTGGACGGAGACAGTGCTGAGGTAGGGGGTCAGGAAACCTCAGCACTTGGTCCCTGATCCCCAATACACTGATCCCCGATATACTGATCCCCAATACACTGATCCCTGATACACTGACTCCCGATATACTGATTCCTGATATACTGATTCCTGTCCATCAACC
>CAZJBA010000018.1:21292-27366 GCA_964544065.1 uncultured Anaerolineales bacterium
ATACACTGACTCCCGATATACTGATTCCTGATATACTGATTCCTGTCCATCAACCCCCAACACACTGCCATGGAACAAAAACGATCAAACCTACCCCTCACCGCTCTGCTCTGGCTCGCCCCCCTGGGATTCCTGCTCGTTTTCTACTTCTACCCCCTGGGGCGGATTCTGCATTTGAGTCTAAGCCGCAGCGAGGCCGGCCTGCTGGCCCCGTTCACCCAGGCGCTGGCTTCGCCGACGGTGCGGCGCGTCTTGGGCTTCACCTTTTGGCAGGCGACGCTCTCCATGGTGCTGACGTTGGCCTTAGGCTTGCCCGGCGCCTATCTTTTCGCCCGCTACGAGTTTCGGGGGAAGTCGGTGCTGCGGGCATTGACCGGGGTGCCCTTCGTCATGCCCACGTTGGTCGTCGCGGCCGGTTTCAACGCCCTGCTTGGTTCGCGCGGCTGGGTCAACGTACTCTTGATGAAGCTCTTCGATCTCTCCGAAGCGCCGATCCACTTCACCCACACGCTGGGCGCCATTTTGGTCGCCCACGTTTTCTATAACACCACCATCGTCTTGCGTATGGTGGGCGATTTTTGGGCCCATCTCGATCCCCGCCTGGGCAAAGCGGCCCAGGTGTTGGGCGCCAACCGGATGCAGGTTCTCAAAACCATCACCCTGCCGCTACTGAGCCCCGTCATCGCAGCGGCGGCTTTGCTGGTCTTCATCTTCGACTTTACCTCCTTTGGGGCCGTGCTCGTGCTGGGTGGCCCCCAATTCGCCACCCTAGAAGTGGAAATCTACTATCAAACCATCAGCCTCTTCAATTTACCTCTGGCAGCGGTGCTGGCCGTGATTCAACTGGGCTGCACCCTGCTGATGACGGTGCTATATACCCGCCTGGCCGCGCGGGTGACTCAACCCGTGGAGTTACGCGCCCGCCAACACACCCGCCGAGGCTTACATACCTGGCGCCAACGCTTGCTTGCCGGGGCCATCATCCTCGTGCTGCTGGTTCTGTTGATCGCCCCGCTAGCAGCCCTGGCAGTCCGCTCGGTGACATCGCTTGGCCTGATCAAGACCAGAGCAGGCTCCCTCGCCCCAGGCCTGACTCTGGCCTTCTACAAAGCGCTGAGGGGCAATCAGCAAGAATCGCTCTTCTTCGCGCCACCCAGCATGGCCATTGCCATTTCATTGGGATACGCGGCCATCACGGTGGTGTTGGCCCTAGCCCTGGGCATGCCCGCGGCCTGGGCGCTGGCCAAAAATCAAAACCATCCTCTCAACCGGGTCTTGGACCCCCTGCTCATGCTTCCGTTGGGCACCTCGGCCCTGACCCTGGGACTGGGGTTTCTAATCGCTTTGGGGCCGTTACGCGCCTCCCCGCTTTTGATTCCCATCGCTCATACCCTGGTGGCCTTCCCCTTTGTGGTGCGTAGCCTGACTCCGGCGCTGCAAAGCATCCGGCCGCGCCTGCGACAAGCTGCCGCCGTGCTGGGCGCCTCGCCCCGGCAGGTCATCCGCCACATTGACCTCCCCCTGATCGGACGGGCCTTGTTGGTCGCAGCCACCTTCGCCTTCACCATCTCCATCGGCGAGTTTGGCGCCACATCTCTGCTGACTCGGCCCGAATATCCTACCGTGCCGGTGGCCATCTACCGGCTGATCTCTCGGCCCGGCGCGCTTAACTATGGTCAGGCCTTGGCGCTGAGCACGATCTTGATGCTCCTTGCCGTGACAGGGATGCTGGCGATCGAGCGTTTTCGCATCGCCGACGTGGGAGAGTTTTAGGGCATTTCGAGAATATAGTCTCGACCCATGGTTCGTAGTCAGGTACGCAGCAGAGCGGAGTACCGTCAAAATCAATCAAAACGCCACCCCGTTGGACAACACTTCGTGGCTGACTACAAACACGGTATCCATATGAACAAAATCGCATTACAAGTATCCAATATCCATAAATCTTTTGGCACCACCCACGCTCTTCGGGGCGTCAGTTTTGAGGTGACCCAGGGCGAAATCGTGGCTGTGCTCGGCCCCAGCGGATGCGGAAAATCCACGCTTTTGGCCGTCATCGCTGGACTGGAAGAGCCCGACCAGGGCAGCATTTCCTGGCAGAGTCAACCTATGGGGGAGATTCCCCCCCATCAACGCGGGTTTGGGCTGATGTTCCAGGATTACGCCCTTTTCCCCCACAAGGATGTTTGGGCCAATGTCGCCTTTGGTTTGCAGATGGCCCAATGGCCCCGAGACAAGATCGAGGCGCGGGTCATGGAGGTGCTGGATTTGGTCGGATTGCCCGGATACCGCCACCGGGATGTGAGCACGCTCTCGGGTGGGGAGCAGCAGCGCGTTGCCCTGGCCCGTTCGCTGGCCCCGCAGCCGGGTCTACTCATGTTGGATGAACCGCTGGGCTCGCTGGACCGGACGCTGCGGGAACGCTTGATGTTTGAATTGAGTCAAATTCTGCGCCGGATGGACCAGACCGCCCTGTATGTCACCCACGATCAGGAGGAAGCCTTCGCCGTGGCCGACCGGGTTGTGGTCATGCGCCAGGAGGGAAGCATAGCCCAGATCGGCAAACCGCAGGCCATCTACCGACGACCGGCTTCGCCTTTTGTGGCTCATTTTCTGGGGTTGGATAATCTGTTCCCCGGGCGCGGCGACGGGGACATGCTGCACACCCCGGTGGGGAGACTGCCCACTCCTCGCCCGGTGCATGGTCCGGTGACGGTCTTGATCCGTCCGGACAAGGTGTCCCTTGGGGCAGAGAAACCCTTCCAAGTGGAGGGCACGGTTACGGCGCGATCGTTCCGGGGCCAAATTTGCCGCCTGGGGGTCAGAATCAACCATCAATCCCTGCGATTCGATCTTCCGGCCACAGGTGCGGCGATTCCATCAAATGGAGAAATGATACAATTACATCTCGATCCAAAAGAGAGTATTCAAATCTTCGAGGGACAAGACGAATCTGAGCGAACCTAGCGAGGAAGGATGATGTCCAACCAAAAGTTCACCATCATTAAGCAAGACCCCCAGGGAAGAGAAGCTTTGCGCTACCAGGGCAGGCTGATCCAGCGCGGCGATGGCAAGATTGTGATTGAAGCCCATTTTGACGGCGAGGATGTCCTTTTTCACGGCATGCAATTGTATCGAGGCGACCGCTTTGTGGAGACGTATTATCGGGATCGCTGGTACAACATCCTTGCCATTCACGACCGGGAGGACGATCGGCTCAAGGGGTGGTATTGCAACATCGCCTCGCCAGCGGTGATCGAAGAGGGGCGCATCCTGTACCGCGACTTCGCTCTTGATTTGCTTGTTTTCCCCGATGGTCGTCAGGTCGTGCTGGACAAGGATGAGTTCGCTGAGCTATCGATTTCGGAGGAAAATAGAGGTAAAGCCCGCGCTGCTCTGGCTGACCTGAAAGATTTGTTTAGAGAAAAACGGGACGGTTCAAATTTGCAGAAAAATTAGCATAAATAGGGTAAAGTCCAGCTAATGGCCACATATACAAAAAATTAACAGCGAGATTTGTCCAGATTGGTTATAATCAGGAAAGTAGGACGAACGATCAACAACAAGAAAAGGAGACTACACGATGGATTGGAATTCACCCCTAGGTATTCTTAGGCGCGGCATGAGCCTGGAACGCGATGGCTACAATTTCTACATGCAAGCTGCCGAACGAGCATCCAGCCAACGCGGCAAAGAAATGTTCATTGATTTAGCCGAGCAGGAGGAAGACCACCTGCGCTTGCTCCTGGCCGAGTACCGGGCCCTGGAAGAGGGACAAGACTGGCTGCCCTACGAAGAGGCTATGGGGCAAGACTTCGAACTCAACCCCGCCGAACCCGATTTGCCCGGCGAGGAACCCGAGGACGAAATGCCCGTCTTTACGCCCGACCGCGAGATTTCGCTGGAAGGCGACATCGCCGCGCTGAAATACGGCCTTGAAACGGAGCGAATCTCCCGGCGACTCTACGCCCAAGGGGCCGAACAAAGCGAAGACGATCAAGCCCAGGAGGCTTATGAATTCCTGGTTGACCAAGAAGAACGACACTACCGCATTCTAGATAACACCTACAAGTATCTCACCGATAACCAAACCTGGTGGGATGACGAGCAATATCCCTTCTTTATTGGGTAGGTCAAGTTCACCCGGTCGGATTGATCCGGGCTCATGAAACCCCCATAAACCAACAATCTCCCGCAAGGTTTTGCGGGAGATTGTTTTTTTGGAAACGGAACTTGAAAGCCTCACATCGAGGACATCAACGTCTAAAAACGATACGCATACGCTGCGGGGCAGGTTGCGCTGAAAACCTTCCGTTGCAAGAGGCCAATCGACCAAATTCGCGGCCGCTCGCTTCCCCTTAGGGTCGCACAGCGTGCGTGCCCCGGCAACCCTCGGGGCGACTAGCCCCGTCCGTTAAGCTGCCCTTGTGCTGATGAATGATTATGTGGCTTCTACAAGGTTTTGCGCTTCTGCCATTGCGGAGGCGATTACCTCTTCATTGACACCTTGCTTGCGTAAGCTATCAACAAGTGTAGATAACTCTACACTCCCCTCAAGCCGTTCGATATCAGCGCGTAATCCCTGACCGATATAAGCTCTTATTAGCGGTTGATAGCCAGAAAAACCGAGTAAGGGGGCTATTCGCTTCAGGTCTTCTACAATGTCTTCTGGAATGCGAAGACTTATCATCGTCATTGGGCGATCTTTTTGTAATCGTTTCTTAAGTTTATTGGTTTTCATATCGTTTTCGCTCCGACTGTGTTACTAATCGAGCCGAGATAATGCGCACAATATCACCGCGCATTACATACACTACGGAAAGCATACGCCAATTCGTGGTCATACCAATAATAGCCTCCCGTATTTCCTCGTTTACAACTTCTTCATCTTGATAGGAAACAAAAGGGTCAAAGAAAGCCTCGCAAGCTAATACGAAGGAAACACCATGCTTGCGTAAATTGGTATTTGCTTTGCGGTTATCCCATTCAAAAGCGATATTGTGCAATGTATAGCTTACATCCATTGAAAATAGTATACCCCGTGTATATACATTGTCAATACACTTGGGCAGCTAACGATTTGCTTCACCTGCCAGCCGGATTTGCTCCTGGACATCCTTACTGGTCCAGACATGAAAGTCTAAACAATCGTTTAAGGCGGACCAGCGTTTGCTCCATTCCTCGAAGAGTGCTCCTTCCCAAAAACCGAGAAGTTAATAATGGACAACCCCTAAACGCGGGGTTGGGCAGCGCTCGCACCTACTACAATCAACTAATCAAATGATTTGCGGCCCTCTTCGATAAAATCCATGATCTCTTTTGTTGATATTTCCAAATCTATGCCATCAATTTCTAAAGGTGATTTTTCACTCGGCTCAGGTCTGATAACAAAAACTTGTCCATCTCTGCGTTTTACTCTCACTTCACCATCTTGGGCAACCTGATCCAGTACGGAAGCTAAATTTTGGCGCGCTTCTGTATATGTATATACTCTCATGACTCAACCTCTACTGCTTTCACATTCATTTCTTGTGCAACCCGGGCAAGTTTTCGATCTAATGTTATTAGCACCGAGTTATATTTAATTGCGCACCGAATTAAGTACGCATCGTAAGCGTATATTCTATGCTCGGCTACGATGGGAAGTGTTTCTTCTAGTTCGACTTCCGTATAGCGTATTGGGATTTGATGATAGACTTCCAACGCACTTAAAGCTTGATTGATTGTGATTCTATCTCGCTTTATCATCGCTGAAAATGCATTACCAATTTCCCAATGAATTGAAGCAGGTGCCAACAAATCCGCCCCTTTAGTAAGTTGAATGAGCTGATCTTTCTCAGGCTCATTTGCTATTACCGCAATAATAACCGAAGCGTCGACAACAAAGTCACTCATAGATACCCTCGCGTTACATCTGTACATTTGTACAATGTATTATACCAGAGGTTTTGATGCGAGGTAGCCCAAATATATTTTCGCGCTGCACAACGTTTTGCTTCACCTGTCCAGCCGGATTTACTCCTGGACATCCTTACTGGTCCAGTCATGAAAGTCTAATTTTATCAAAACAGGAA